>JACPVQ010000121.1 GCA_016191645.1 Candidatus Solibacter usitatus | reverse complement strand
CGTATGGCCATGGGTTGCGTTGGCCAGTGCGAACATGGACGAGGTGCTGGAAGCAGGACGGCGCATACAGCGGGAGGTGCCGGATCCTGCGCTGCGGCGCCAGTTGTTCGGCGAGATCTCCGTGTTGGGGGGACTTCGCTATAATCAAGTGGAGATCGTCGATCTGTTGGGGAGGTTTCACATGTTCTTAAGCGAAGAGATCCTGAGAGAATCCGTTACCATTCAGATGGCCGAAGAGCGGGGAATTGAAGCAGGCAAGCTCAATGAAGCGCGAAATCTTATGCGGCTCCTACTCAACCAGCGATTTCCCGGCCTCCTCGCATCGGCCCGAATCGACGAAATCACCGATCTAGCCAAACTCGAAGATCTCGCGGCAGGCGTTTTCGCGGCGTCCAAAGAATCCGAAGCCCGCGCGGCCATCGCCAAGATCCGCTGAACTTCAGCGCGAGACCGCTCATCTCTGCTACACTACTGTTTTTGGGGTTGCCCCTGAGTTAGGAGCAGTGCGCCCTGGGAGTTCGCAATCCCACATGGCGCGAGTCACGAGATGCCAAAACGTACGTTTCAACCGAATAACCGCCGCCGCGCCAAGAAGCACGGCTTTCGCTCACGCATGGAGACCAAGGACGGTCAAAATGTGTTGTCCCGGCGGCGCGCCAAGGGCCGCTGGAAGCTTACCGTAAGCGACGAGCGCGTAGTGCGCTACGCCAAGAAGAAGTAGCTCTGCCCGCCGCTACGACTTCACTCGCGTTTCCAAAGAAAAACCGATTGCTGCGTTCGAGCGATTTCCGCAAGGTTTACGACAACGGGACACGCGTCCCGGGTCCGTTGTTTTCAGCTTTTTGCCTTTCCAATTCAGCCTCCGCTGGTCCGCGCATCGGTTTTACAACTCCGCGGGCGTTGGGAAAAGCAGTGCGGCGCAACCGCATGCGGCGTCGATTGCGTGAGGCGATTCGATTGCAACTGGCATCCATTGCGCCGGTGTGGGATATTGTGATCAACCCGCGCAAATCGATGCTCGACGCGTCGTGGGCGCAAATTCAATCGGAAGTAAGGAAGCTGGTATCCCGATGCGGGAACTTGTAATCGCCGCCCTGCGTTGTTATAGCTTCGATCCCGTACGTTAACTTAATAGGATAAAGATGGCGAATTCCAACCAAGATCCCGCGAACAAACCCGTCAAAAAAGCTACCAGAGAGCTGTCGATGGAGATGCGTCTCCTGCTGGCATTTGTGCTCATGGGGCTGGTGCTGTTCGTGACTCCGTATTTCATGAAGACGGTGAACCCGCCGCCGGCTAAGCCTCCCGCCGCTGCGCAAGTGCCCAAGACGGAGGAGAAAAAGACGGATGAGCCGCCGGCGGTGAAGAAGGCCGAAGCAAAAAAGTCCGAAGCGAAAAAGTCTGAAGACAAGAAGCCCGCCGCCGTGCCACAGCAGGTGACGGCGCAGCAACAAGACGACGCCATTGTCGTTGAGACCGATTTGTATCGCGTACGGTTCTCCAATCGCGGCGGGGTTGTGCGCGATTGGACGCTGAAGAAGTTTCTGGATAACAACCAGAAGCCCGTGCAAATCGTCAACGGGATGGCGTCTTCAAAAGTCGGCTATCCTTTTGCGTTGCTGTTCAAAGGCACGCAGATCACCCCCGATTTGAATCAGGCCTTGTATGCCGTGAAACGCGCCGATGCGTTGTCGGTGGAGTTTGAGTTTTCCGACGGCAAAGTTCAAGCGCGAAAATCATTCCGCTTTTCGAAGAGCCGTTATCTGACGGAGGTCTCCTCGGAGGTGACCGATCAGGGCCGCCCGACCCCGCATTTGCTGGCATGGCGCGGCGGCTTCGGAGACTTCTCCGCGTTGAACGCATTGAGTACGCATCACACGCTGCATTTCGATACCAGCACCAACAAGCTGGAGATCACGGAAGTGAAGGCCGCCAAAGACGGGCCTTCCTCCTCCAGTGGACGTTATCTGTTCGCCGGCCTGGAGGACATGTATTTCGCCGCCGTTGCGCTCCCCGCGCCAGGGTCCACCTTCGAGATTCAAACGTGGAGCGATAATCTCCCGCCTCCCGGGCAAACCACCGGAGAAGAACCGCACATTGGCGCGGCGATCGGCGGCGAGAGCGTAAATCGCATGTCGATGTTTGTCGGCCCGAAGGATTTGGATATTCTACGCGCCGTCGATCCGCGGCTGGAGCAGGTAGTGGATTTCGGTTGGTTCTGGTTTCTCGCGCATCCGCTGTTCCAGTCGGTCAATTACGTCAACGATAAATACCTTCACAATTACGGCTGGGCCATCGTCGTCGTCACGGTGATCATCAACTTCCTGATGCTGCCGTTGAAATTTTCCAATATCAAATCGATGAAGAAGATGGCGCAATTGCAGCCCGAGATGAAAGAGATTCAAGCGCGCTATTCCGGTCTCAGCATGAAAGATCCGCGAAAGCAGGAGCAGCAGCAGGAGACGATGGCGTTGTACAAAAAGCACGGTGTCAATCCGCTGGGCGGGTGTGTTCCCATGCTGCTGCAGCTTCCGTTCTTCATCGCGTTCTACAAGGTGCTGACGGTGACCATTGAAATGCGCGGCGCAAGCTGGCTGTGGGTGGCCGATCTTTCGCAGCCCGAAACCATCGCCATCCGCGTGCTGCCGCTGGCAACCGTGGCCTCGCAATTCCTGATGCAGAAGATGACGCCGAGCACCACCACCGATCCGCAGCAGCAGCGCATGATGATGTTGATGCCGCTGATGTTCATCTTCATCTTCTACAATGCCGCCAGCGGCCTGGTGTTATACTGGTTGACCGGCAACGTGGTGGGAATTGCGCAACAATGGTTCTTCAATCGGATGGGCGCCGCCACCCCCGCCGCCGCGGTGGCGAAGGCGGCCCCGAAAAAGAAGGGCGGCAAATAGCCGGGTTCAGGAGAAATGTGGCCGAACGTATCTACACTGTTGAGGAACACGGTCCTAAGATCGAGGCATTCCTCGGGAAGATTCTGAAACTGGGCGGGCTGGACGTTCGGCTCGTTGTGAGTGCGGGCGAGAGTCCACACCCGGAGATCGAAGACCCGGAACTGGTGGTGCGCTTTCAAGGCCGCGATGTGGACCGCCTTCTGGAGAACAAAGCGGAGTTACTTTTGGCGTTGGAGCATCTGACGATGGAAACGTTGCGCATGCCGTCTGAGCACCATGAGCGCATGTGTTTCGACGCCAACGACCACCGGCTGATGCGCATTGCGGAATTGCGGCTCAGCGCGACGACTGCCGCGGAGCGAGTGAAACGCACGAACACTCCTTTCCGCTTCGGCCCCATGACCAGCCGCGAACGGCGCATCATTCATCTTGCGCTGCGCAACGAAAAAGAGGTGCGCAGCGAGAGTTCCGGAATGGGTTCCTATCGCCAAGTTGTGATCTATCCGGCGGGTATGGCATCGCAGCCTGATCCGCCGCGCGCCTATGGCGACCGGCCGCGATTCGGCGGCGGCGGTGGTGGCGGGGGACGAGATCGCGACCGCGACCGGGGCGGACCAGGTGGACGGCGCGACCGTGGCCCCCGGCGCTAGATTTGGAGATCCGCCCCACACAGCGGCAGATTCCAGAGAGTAGCAGGAGATTGGCCCCGCTTACATGCCCAGGAGCTTCGAGGGGTTCTGCTTGGCCATCAGATTGATCTCCGCTTCCGTAACCCCGCGAGCGCGCAGCAGGCGGAAGATCTCCACCATGCCATCGGGATGCAGCGGGTTTCCCTTTTGTCCGTAGTCGCTGGAGAGCACGATGTTCGCAAAGCCGACCTCGCGCATCGACCGCACGTAAACATCGGGCTCCCATTCTTTGTTGATGCCGAGTACGGCGTTGCAGACGAACTCCAGCATCGCGCCCAGATGCGCCGCTTCCTTCATCTGCGCCGTGTTCATTCCCGCGTACTTGATGAGCGGATGGGTGACTACAATTCCGGCGGCTCCGCGTTTTCGCGCCTCGCGAATCAAGATCAGCGACTCTTCAGGACTCGAATGCCCGGTTGCCAAAACCATCTTGTTCTTGGCGATGATGTCGAGCACTTCCAGCACTTCCGGCAGCAGCTTTCCGCCCCGCGAAACGGAGACAAACGGACGCGACTCCTTCGTCACTCGCACATGATTTTCCGCGTCGAACGTCGGCATCCACACCACTTTGCCGTAACCGCCTTGCACGCGCGTCATGCGTTCCACCGCCGCCGGATTGACGCCGCCCACCGTGCGATTCAGGGCGATGCCGCCGAACACTTCGATGCCCGGCGTCTGCGCGCGAGCCATCGCCGCCCAGGCCGCAGTCGATTCGTAATGATTCTTCAACACCAGCCCGCGATAGCCTTTCTCTTTCGCCAGTTTCACCAGGCTCAGCGCGTCGATGGACCGCGGCACGCTATCCGGATCCGAATGCGCGTGGATATCCACAATGCCGTGCAACGTCTGGCCGGGCATCATTGCGACCGCAACAAGTAACAGGAACGCCGTCCGCATAGAGGCTCAATTATGGCAGACTGGAAGCTTATGGCAAAACAATACGCGGCCCCGCCGCCGATGTCCATCGACGCGACCAAAACCTATGTCGCTACTCTCGAAACAAATCGTGGCAAGATTGTTTGCGAGCTTTTCGGCAAGGATTGCCCCAAGACGGTGAATAATTTCGTCTTTCTGGCTCGCGACGAATTCTACAACGGCACGGTCTTCCACCGCGTCATTCCCGATTTTATGATTCAGGGCGGTGACCCCGAAGGCAGCGGCCGCGGCGGCCCCGGCTACCGTTTTGAAGACGAAACCAAGAACAATCCGAACAGCCATCAGGTGGGAGTCCTTTCGATGGCCAACGCTGGGCCGAACACGAACGGCAGCCAGTTCTTTATCACGCACGTAGTCTGCGGTTGGCTGGACGGCAAGCACACTGTGTTCGGAAAAGTTTTGCAAGGCCAGGACATTGTGAACGCGACGCAACAAGGCGACGTTTTGAAATCGGTTACGATTACGGAGCAATAAACATGACGATGCAGCGCCGGGAGTGGATGCAGGTATTGGCTGGCGCCGCGCTGGCGACGCCGCTGACGGCCGCCGGGAAACCGGCCGATTGGCCGCAGTGGCGCGGCGTGAACCGCGACGGCAAATCGCCGGAGACCGGCCTGCTCAAATCGTGGCCCGAAAAGGGTCCTGCCGTTGCATGGCACGTGAAAGATTTGGGAAGCGGCTACGGATCGATGTCCGTGGTCGGCAACCGCGTCTTCTTGCAGGGCGGCACGAAGCCGAAGAGCGTTGTACATTGTCTGGATCGCGCAACGGGCCAAAAGGTATGGACCATCGACCTGGGACGGTATCGCGATCAGAACCGCGGCGATGGACCGCGTGGAACACCGACCGTTGAGGGCGACAAGTTCTACGCTCTCAGTGAAGACGGTGACCTGATCTGCGCGAATGCAGAGAAGGGCGCGGAAGTGTGGCGCAAGAACATCCTGAAGGAGTTCAACGGATCGAACCCCGGATGGCTGATCAGCGAATCGCCGCTCATCGACGGACAGAATTTGATTGTCACGCCGGGAGGCCCGGATGCCAGTATCGCCGCTCTGGACAAAACCACGGGCGCAACCAAATGGACGTCGAAAGGCGTGAGCGATCGCGCAGGGTACGCCTCCTGCATCGCGGTCAACGTCGGCAACGTGCGCGTGATTCTCGCGCTCACCTCAAAGGCCGGCATGCGGCATCATCTTCCACGAGGGCAACATTTACGGCTGTTCGAATGCAATTTGGACGTGCATGGATTTCAACACGGGCGATGTGAAGTGGACCGACCGCGGCGTCGGCAAGGGCTGCATCACGTTCGCCGACGGACATTTCTATGTGCTGGGAGAAAAGCACACCATGGGTTTGATTGAGGCGACACCGGCCGGATACAAAGAAAAAGGCCGTTTCCCGATTGAAGACATGGGCCTGCCCAGTTGGTCGCATCCCGTGGTGGCGTACGGCAATCTCTTCATCCGCAACCAAGGCAACGTCACTTGCTATAAGATATCGGCGTAGGACTATGCGACTCATCACAACCCTGCTACTTTTCGCCGCCTCGCTGTGCGCAGCCGAGGACGGTTTCACGCCGCTCTTTGACGGCAAAACGCTCAACGGCTGGAAGCTGGTGAGAGGCGTCGGAGCCGGCTACATTGCCCAGGACGGCATCATCGTCTGTCCCGCGAATGGCGGCGGGAATCTGTTCACGGAAAAAGAGTACGGCGACTTCGTCTTCCGCTACGAATACAGGTTTGCCGCCGGCGGCAACAACGGCATTGGAATCCGCGCTCCGCTGGACGGCGACGCGGCGTATAAAGGCATGGAGATCCAGATTTTGGATGACCAGCACGAAAAGTACAAAGGCCGCATCAAGCCCGAGCAGCATACCGGTTCCATTTACGATGTTTTCCCCGGCCGTACCGGCTTCCAAAAACCCGCCGGCGAATGGAACGAAGGCGAAATCCTGGCGCAAGGCAGCCGCATCCGCGTCACGCTGAACGGCGTGATCCTCATCGACGCCGATCTCAACAACGTGAAGGAAGAAAAGGTGCTGGCAAAGCACCCGGGGCTGCGCAAGAAGAGCGGCCACATCGGCTTTCTGGGCCACGGGACGCTGGTGGAATTCCGCAACATCCGCGTCAAGCCTCTTTAGGCTCTAATTTTTTTGATGAGAGTTTTTTCCCACCTCCGCCACTACATACAAGAGGAGGGTTCATGCACATTTCCATCGGGTACGAAGGACGGCTGGAAGATCCATCGCGTCTCGACGAACTGTTAACTTTCGTCCGCGAGTTTAGCACCAAGGCGGGCTGGGGGCTTCGCGAAGTCCTTACGCCTGTCTCCGGCATCGCCATGCGGCGCATGAAAAAAGAGGGGATGCACGGCAGCGAGCTTTGGCTGCGCGAACAGCCGCCCGCGCCGAGCACGCCATTAACCATCGGCACGCCTTTTGACGACACCATGCGCGGCCTATTTCTCCATACTCCCGACACAATCCCGGTGCCAATCATCTTCGACAATTCGGGCGCATTTCGCCTATGGTCGAAGCTGACGACAGACATGCTTACCGGCCCGGTGCGCCGCGACGTCCAATACTATTTGGAATTCGCGCCGTTCGCGGTCACTACCGGCGCGGTGGAATCCCACGTGCGGATTCTTCAATTGCTCCTGCGCTTGAAGCGGAAATTCATTCCCGAGCTCAAGATCGACGACCCCACCGAGTTTTTCAAGGATTGCAATTTCGACCGTCTGGCCGAAGCCCACATGATCATCGCCGCCGTCGCCTTTTCCAAGAATCCGGAGGCGGAGAAGTTCCTGCTGGAAATCACCGGGGTTTCCAAGGGCGAACAAAGCAAAGCGGCGTCCACCGTACATTAGTTTCATCGGCTTTGCAGCAACAGCAGAATCTCTTGTTGCTGCGCTTTCGCCGCAGGCGAGCCGGACCCGCCGCGCCCCGTAGTATGCAAGGCCAGTTGCATGGGCGTCGAACCGTTTTTGTTGCGGATCGCCGGATCGGCCCCGTGATCGAGAAGGGCCCGTACCGCGCCCGCGCAGCGCGTTCGAACGGCGCGGTGCAGTGGGGTGGCCCCGTCCATATTCTGGGCGTCCGGATCGGCTCCGGCTGCAATGAGCCGCACAATCGTCGCAGCTTGCGCCGCCGGGTCCCATCTTGGCGAACCGGGACTTCCAAACGCCGCCGCATGCAGCGGTTCAGCGCCACGCCGGTTCTTTCCCCGAACGCGGGCTCCCGCCTTGATCAGTCTGTCCGCCATTTGGTGGCGATACGAGGCGGCGGCGAAATGCAATGCGGTATCGCCGGAATAGATGTAGTGTCCTATTTCTTTGAGGAAGCACAGGCTTGGGGTCGGTCCCTGACGGGTTGCCCCCAGGGAGAAACTTGCGGTTGCAAGTGCTGACGATTCGTCCATCAACCTGGAAAAAAGCGTGTCATCGCCGTCGACAATTGCGTCTACCAATCTTCGCAGAGATTGTTCTAAAGTCCCCGCGTCCATGTTTCCCAGCATTTCATACGAATGGAGTCCATGCAAGACGGCGCGGACGGCGGGAAGAAATGGAAAACCCTTGCGCGCTCCCGATGTATACTGATTTCACTGGTTGACAGGGAAATTATTTAGGAGGCGGTATCGATGCTGCGCGCACTCGCATTGTTCTTGGTGATTGGAGTAAGCTCTGCCTTCGCGCAGACAGGAACCGCCGGCTCCATTCTCGGCGCCGTGAAGGACGCCTCCGGCGGACTGATGCCGGGCGCGAAGGCAACCATCACGAATGTCGAGACCGGCATTGTGCAAACCGCCGTGTGCGATGCGAACGGCTACTTCCAAATTCTCGCCTTGCCGCGCGGATTTTACTCCGTGGTCATCACGGCGCAAGGCTTCACCACATGGCGATTGAATAGCACGGAGTTGGTGGCCGGTGAGCAGAAACGCTTGCAGCCCACGCTCACGCCCGGCGACGTGAAGCAGGAGGTCACCGTCGCGGGCGGCGCTGAAGTCGTGCAGACCGAACGCGCATCGGTGGAGATGTCCATCTCGCAGCAGCAGATTCGCGACCTGCCGTTGAACGGGCGCGACCCGTTGCAAATGGTCAACCTCGTCCCCGGCTTGCGCTATCTTGGCGTCACGGTCGCCGCCGTGCAGGGCCGCCAGATGAGCGGACTTGGCCAGCACGAAGACGCCACGCAGTTCACCATCGACGGCATGTCGGCCAACGACCCGAGCACGGAGACAGGCATGGGGTTTCCGAATCTCGACGCCGTCGCCGAGTTTCGCGTGCAAACCAGCAGCTTCAGCGCCGAGAACGGACGCAATCCGCTGCAAGTGACGATGATCACGAAGTCGGGGTCGAATCAATATCGCGGCACGCTGTGGGAGTTTTTGCGCAACGACAAGCTGGATGCGCGCAACACCTTCCTGCCGGAGCGCGATCGCCTACGGCGCAATCAATACGGCTTCAGCGTAGGAGGCCCGCTGCAGAAGAACAAAACGTTTTTCTTTGCCACCTACGAGGGGCTCGCGTTGCGGCGGCAAGGCGGTTACAATTCCATCACCATCGATCCCGCATTCCTCAATGGCAACTTCTCGTCCTTGCTGCCGCGCGCCGTCATCACCGACCCCACCACTGGCCGCGGCTTCGACGGCAATATCATTCCCGCCGCGCGCTTTTCCAACGCATCGAAGTTTTTCTTTCCCTATGTCCTGCAGCCGAACGCGCCCAACAATCGATTCGTCGCCTTTGCGCCGCTGCCGCAGGACGGGACCAATTTCATGCTTCGCTTGGACCGGCAGATTACGGCGAATCAGAAAGCCTACGCGCGTTGGATCCGCGTGGCCGATGGACAGGACACGGTCGGCTACCGCCCGGATGTCGTGAACTCCGCGCAACTGCGCCAGCACAACTCCGCGCTCAACTACGATTGGACCGTCAGCCCGTCGATCCTCATCACGGTAGCCGGCGGCCTGCTGCTTTCCGATTACGGGCAAGTGTCTCCCTTGGTGGGTAAGGAAAATCTCACGGAGAAGGCGGGAATACAGGGCTTCGCAACAGCGCTGCGTCCCACGGCGATCGGTCTGCCCACCGTGGCGTTCACCGGATACACCGGCTTCGGTTGGGCCGGGCAAGTGCCTTCCTCTTTCAAGCGCACCGTCATCAACGGACGCGCGGGCGTGAACATGATTCGCGGCAAACACACGATCATCGGCGGCGCGGAGTATTTGGACAATCGCACCAACACGGCGCATTCCTCGACGAATCCGCGCGGCAGTTTCACCTTCAACAATCAGTACACCGGCAACGGCTTCGCCGACTATCTGCTCGGGCTGGTGCAAGTTGCCGCGGCCAACGTACCGCTGGCCGCGTTCGGCGTGGCGCATTCTCCCTATTCGGCGCTGTATGTGGAGGACACCTGGCGCGTGCTGCCCACGCTCACCTTAACCGCGGGACTGCGATGGGATTACTGGTGGGAAAAAGATTTCGTACGTGGGGCGGGAAGCACCTTCGACGCGAAGTCGGGGAAGGCTGTGGCCGGTGAGAACAAGAGCGGTCAAGTCGATTTGACTTCGCAGCCCGTTGCACCGTTCTACGGCGCGGCGACCAGGGATCTGTGGATGTCGGCGACGCAGGCAGGCATGCCGCGCGGGCTGTACATCTCTTCGGGATACGTGTCGCCGCGGCTCGGCGCCGCTTGGCGTCCCATGGGCAAAGACGATTTTGTCATCCGCGCCGGCTACGGCATCTTCGCCGCAAGCTACAACGGCAACGTGACGGGATCGTCCATCATCGGCCCACCGTATTGGGCCAGCCAGAACATCACCTTTGCGCGCGCGTCGAATCAGCGTTGGGAGACGGCGTTCCCAGCCGACCCCGACCGATTCGTTGCGCCTTCCATCGCCGCGGCCGTGGTCGATATCAAGCCGATGAAGATTCACGAATTCAATCTCTCCGTTCAGCATTCCGTTCCCTGGTTGCACGCGGCGCTGACGGTGTCGTATGTGGGAAGCCGCGGCTGGGATCTCACCGCGTTTCCGCGCACCAACACCGCCGCTCCCGGCAGTTATACGAATCTGCAGGCGGCGCTTCCGTTTCCCAGATTCGGCACCATCAATCTCTACAAGAGCATCGGCAGCGCCTGGTTCAACGGCGGCCAGTTGAAATTGGAAAAGCGTTTCGCGCAAGGGCTAACTTATCTTTTGTCGTACTCGCTGAACCGCGATATTTCGCTCTATGGCTCCGACACGACATTCGGTCCGACGCTCTACGCGCCGCCCAACTACGACCAAGGCACATCGCCCAATGAGCGTCGTCATGTGTTGAGCGTGAGCGGGATTTACGAGCTTCCCTTCGGCCGCGGGAAACGTTGGGGCGGCGCGATGCCGAAAGTCGTCAACGGCATCTTCGGCGGATGGCAGCTTTCCAGCGTATACCGCTTTATCGCCGGCGCGCCTTTGACGTTGGTGGTGGGGGGAGCGACGCTTGGCAACGGCGTCAATGCGCGGCCGGACGTGGTGGGAGATTGGCATGTTTCCAACCCGGGGCCGAACCAGTGGTTCAACACCAACGCCTTCGCGCGCCCTGCGAATTTCCGCTTCGGCAATTCCGCCCCGGGAGCAATTACCGGCCCCGCAACGCATTTGCTCGACACCGGCTTTTTCAAGAACTTCGGACTAGGCGAGAAACGCTTTCTGCAATTCCGTTGGGAGATGTTCAACGCCATGAACGAAGTGAACCTTGGAAATCCGGTGACGACAATTGGTCTGGCAACTACCGGCCAAATCACCGGGGCAGGGGGGCCGCGCCGCATGCAGGCCGGCCTCAAACTCATTTTCTGATGTGGGCGCTCTACTGCGCGCGCATGCCCCGCACCTGAAACCGCGCCAGCTTCTCGGCGAAGTCCGTTCCTCCCTCCGACCACAGATACTTCCGCTCCACCGGCAGACGATCGGAAATGTCCTTGATCAAACGGGCCATGCTGCGCAGGTTCGCCTCGGCGGGGCGGACGCTCGACGCATCCCCTTCCACCGGTAGAAACAAATATTCCATGCCGAACTCGATGCGCACATGATCGCCGAGTTCGTTCTCAAACTCCGGTCCGAAGCACCACAAACTCACCTCCACCGGGCTCAACTTCCAATCGCCGTTTTCGGGCTCCATCAGATCCCACGCGCACTCCAATTCGTAGGCGCAATCCGCGTGCTGAAACTCGCGCGCGATCTGCGACACCTCGGCGGCGTCGAAAGGAGCCGCAATACGCCGCTCCAAAATCAACGGTTCCGCAAGAGAGATCGCGTGTACTTTGGCGGTAACAAACTCCGCTGGGTCCAACTTGGAATACGGAAAGGAGCGCAGCAGCGCATCCCAATGCACGGGCAAAGTCAGAGTATGAAAACTTTGCAGCCAGCAGGATAGTGTGAGCCGGTCAGACATGCAATTCGTCTACTGTCCGCCGGTCTTCGCGCGGCGGCGCACCTCGTCGAAGAGGTTAAAGAGGATCGCGGCCTGCGGCGTTGCTTCGCGATCCTGCCCGGTTTGCGCGCCCAGTACGATCATGCGCTTTCCATCGGGCGCGACGCTCATGTCCGGAATCATGATGTTTCCGGGAACACGATGCTCCGTCCAGGGGCGTGGCGTGCCCGGGGCAAACGCGCCCCCCTTTGTGGTGTAATCCAGCACCATGATGCGGCCCGACATCTGCTTGTAGAACAGCTCACGACCGTTCGGCGACCAGACGGGCGCGGCTCCCCCCTCTCCTACCGACACCTGCCACTTTGCTCCACTGTCCGGAACCGATCGTACATAGACTTGCCCTCCGCCAGCCTCTGCGGCATGGTAGGCGATCCACTTTCCGTCGGGGGAGAAGCGGGCTCCATAGACGGGGTAGACTTCCTGGCAGCACTTGTCCATCTTTCCCACCCGCGGCGCGCTCTCTCCAGCCGATGCGCCCTTCTGCTCTAACGCCACCACGTGGATGGTGTTTGTGGATGTCGAAAAAGCCATCAGTTTTCCGTCCGGCGAGATATCGCTGAGGAACACTATAGTCTTGATCTCCAAAATCTGCTGCGGTTGCGACGCGCCGTCGGCGCGAGTCCAATAGGCTTTGTTGCGCGCCGAGAAAACAATCGCGCGCGAATCCGGCGTCCAGGCGAAATCAGACGGGCGCTCCTCGAAGGTCAACTTTGTCTTCGCTGCGCTCTGAAAATCATAGATCCAGAGGTTCACGCGGCCGCCCTGCGGTAAGAGGTAGGCGACTCTCTTCCCATCCGGGGAGAGCCTCAAGCGATGCACGCCAATTACACCCGGTACCGGCGTCGCGCGGCCGGAACTATCCAACCAGGACAGAGCTTCGGTCCCCTGATCAATAGAGGAGGAACGGTAGTAGACCAGTGTTCCCGTTTGCGAAACATCGTACAGCGCGTGGGCGCGGAGGCTTGCGAATGCTACGTTTTCCAACAGCGGAAACGGAGCGCCCGTCACCTCCAGCCGGTCCCGGTCGAACGGAACCGCGAACACGGTGTTGGATTGAATGTAGGCAAGATGGCCGCTCGCCAAATAGCGGGGAAAGTTCCCATTCATCAGGACCTTCCTCTTTTTCTGCGGAAACGAGTAGACCTCCACCTTTGCGTTCAAGGCATCCACCGATGTGTTTGAAGTGAACAAAACGGCCCGCCCGCCCGGCAGCATCGATGGAAAACGGAGCGAGAACTCCCCGCTTGCAAGGTCTGCCAACGGCACCGGGGTGCCGCCCGAAGCGGAAACGATCGACAAGCCACCGGTGAGGGTCAAGGCTGCAACGATGTTGCCGCCTTCTCCCCAACTTGCGCCGCGTCCGCCGCTGGCCTCGCACAACGCAATGGGAACGCCGCCATCCAGAGATACCTTCTTCAGACTCCCTGAGCCGAAGAATCCCACCCAACGGCCATCCGGAGAGAAGAAGGGATGCTCCGCGCCTGCCGTTCCGGGAATCTCGGCAGCCAAATCCTGATCCAGACGCCGGGAGAAGAGAGTTGTGCCCGCCTTGGAATTCCCAACGAAAACGACACGCGTTCCATCCGGCGAGATTGCCAGCGAGACCCGCAGAACGTCCATGGGAACGGTCGCGCCGAGATTCGTCTCCAGCTTCACAAGTGGCTGTGCAACGGGCCGACGGGCCATCCAATCGTGGACTCCGATCCCCGCCATGCCCAGCGCGAAGAGCGCCGCGAGTGACGGGAAGAGCCACTTGCGCCTGACCGGAAAGGGAATCGCCGCTACGCTGTCCACTTCCCCCGCGGCAATCTTCATCAGCGCAATGCGCGCCTCGCCCATGTCGCGCATGCGCAGATTCTGGTCGCGCACCAGACAACGTTTCAGCAGCGGCTGCAGTTCCATTGCCGCGCCGTACACATCGAACTCCTTCGACAACACTTCGGCCAGGATGTGCGCCACCGTCTTGCCTTCAAACAACTGCGTCGCCGTGAACATCTCCAGCGCAATCACACCAAAGGCCCAAATATCGGCGCGTTTGTCGGCAGGCTGCGCCGACGCCTGTTCCGGCGACATGTACGCCGGCGTGCCCATGATCATGCCGGCCACGGTTGCCAGCCGCAAGGTCGGCGCATTCGCCGGATCGTCGGAAAGCGTGGGCGACTCGGCAGCTTTCGCCAATCCGAAGTCGAGCACCTTCACCACGCCCTGCGGCGTGATCTTAATATTGTCGGGCTTCAAGTCGCGATGCGTGATGTTCTTCTCATGCGCGGCTTCGATGGCATCCACCAACTGCCGCAAAATCGGCAGCGCCGCGTCCAATTGGACTGCCCCTTGCTTGATGCGCCCGGTGAGCGTCGGCCCTTCGATGTACTCCATCACCAGGTAGTTGGGACCGACATCGTACAACGTACAAATGTTCGGATGATTCAGCGCCGCAACAGCGCGCGCCTCGCGGTCGAATCGTTCCGAGAACTGCGCCCGCGCAACTTTGATGGCGACGAATCGCCCCAGCCGCGGATCGCGGGCCTTCCACACAGATCCCATCCCACCCTCGCCAAGCAGCGAAAGGATCTCGTAAGGTCCGAGTGTAGTTCCGGGTCCGATCGTCATATCAAACAAACATTATTAGCCACAGATGGACACAGATGGACACAGATAAGAAAAACAAACCACTGTGTTGTGCTTATCGGTGTTCATCTGTGTCCATCTGTGGCCAAAAGTTCTTTCTTGTGTTGTCTACTGCGCGCTCGCCTGGCTACGACGCCGCACCTCGTCGAAGAAGTTCACCAGCACCATCGCCTGTGGCGACGCCTCTTGTTGTCCCCCCGCTCCGCCGAGCACGATCAACCTCTTCCCATCCGGCGCGACACTCATGTTGGAAATGGAATTGGGCCCAGGCACGCGATGCTCCGTCCACGGGCGCGCATTTCCCGGCGTGAACACGCCGCCCTTGGCCGCGTACTCCACCATCATGATGCGGCCGCCTGGCGCCTTGTAGAACAGTTCCCGGCCGTTCGGAGACCAAATGGGGGAAGCTCCGCCTTCTCCCGCCGATACCTGCCACTTCGCTCCGCTATCGGGCACAGACCGTACAAAGACCAGCGGCCCCGTGGACGCGATGGCATGGTAGGCAATCCACTTACCGTCCGGTGAAAAGCGGGCCCCATATGCAGTCTGGCCCTCCTCGCAGCACTTCTCCATCTTTCCTACGCGCGGCGCGGACTCTCCCGAAGGCGCGCCTCTGTACTCCAGTTTCGCCAGAACGATAGAACTACCCTTGAGACCCTGTTTTGCAAGTGCCATGAGGAGCCCGTCCGGCGAGACATCATTCACCCACAGTGACTCTTTGTCCTCATGAATCTGCTGCGGTTTGGACGCTCCATCGGCGCGCGCCCAAAATAGCCGGTTCGCCGACGAGAACAGGATCGCCCGCGAGTCCGGTGTCCAGGCAAACTCCCAAGGCTCCTGATCAAAAGTCAATTTCGCTTTGGCGTTGCGCGGCCAGTCGTAAATCCACAGGTGCATGCGTCCGCTTTCCATGGAGAGATGCGCAAGCCTCTTCCCGTCCGGCGAGAGCCGCATTCGATTGGAGACTGCCACGGCCGGCAAAGGAGTTGCGCGGCCGGAAGCGTCAATCCATTGAACTTTGGCGCCCTCGTCGTCGATGCCCGACCCGCGGTAGTAGACGACAGTTCCCGTGCGCGACACATCGTACAATGCGCGGCCTCTGCCGGCGCGGAAAGCGACACTCTCCAGCACCGGGAAAGGTGCGCCCCGCACCTCCAGTTTGTCCAGGTGGAACGGCACGGCAAACAAAGTCCCCGCATTGAGGTAGACCAGATGACCGCTACTCAAATAGCGCGGATAAAGTCCCTGCGCCAGCACCTTCCGCTTGCGGTCCTTGAAGGAGTACACCTCCACGTTGGCGTTTGTGTAATCCGCCGTTGAAGAAGACATGAAAAGGACTCCACGGCCGCCCGGAAGCAGCGATGGGTAACGATGCGTGTGTTCCGAGGCACCGGTTTTGAGTTCCGTCAACACGGTTGGTTTTCCACCGGAGGCGGGAATCAAGACCAATCCCGCGGAGTTTCCAATGGATGCGACGATGTTGCCGTCTTCTCCCCAGCTTGCGCCTCGTCCGGCAGCGACTGCGCACAGTGTAATCGGAGAGCCGCCTTCCACCGAAATCTTCTTCAAGCTGCCCGCATCGAAGTATCCAACCCCACGTCCATCCGGAGAGAAGAAGGGATAGGCCGCACTTTCGGTACCGGCGATCTCCGTAGCCGTGTCCTGATCGACGCGCCGCAGAAAGAGGCTCATGCCTTTCTTGGAATTGCCGATAAAGGCAATGCGCGATCCATCGGGTGAGATCGCCAGCGTTGCCCGCAGAGAATCCAAAGGAGCGGGCGCGCCGAGATTGGTCTCCAGTTTCAAGAACTGCTGCCGCACCGGCCGCGTGGCGATGTAGAGGTAGATGCCGAGCGCCGCGGCCACCAGCGTCATGGCGGCGAAGGCGGGGAGGAACCACTTGCGCTGCCGCGCGGGAGCGGCGGTCAGCACCGGCGCGGCGTCTACTTCGCCTGATTCGATCTTGTCCAACGCGATGCGCGCCTCGCCGATGTCGCGCATGCGCTTGCGCGCGTCGCGCACCAGGCAGCGCCGCAGCAGCGGCTGCACTTTCGCCGGCGCGTCGTCGACGCGGATCTCTTTATTGATCACATCGGCCAGTGTGTGTGCGATCGTCTGTCCATCGAAGAGACGTTTGCCGGTGAGCATCTCCCACAACACCACGCCGAACGACCAGACGTCGGCGCGCTTATCGACGGGTTGGCCCGACGCCTGCTCCGGCGACATGTAGGACGGCGTGCCCATGATGATACCCACCAGCGACGCCAGCCGGATGGTGGGCGCGTTGGCCGGGTCGTGCAGATCCTGCAACGGGTCGGCCGCTTTGGCGAGGCCGAAGTCGAGAACCTTCACCATGCCTTCCGGAGTGACCTTGATATTGTCCGGCTTCAGGTCGCGATGATAGATTCCCTTTTCGTGCGCCGCTTCAATGCCATCGATCAACTGACGCAGAATCGGCATCGCTTCTTCCAACGGCATGCCTGCTTTGCCAATGCGCGCGGTGAGCGTTGGCCCCTCGATGTACTCCATGACCAGGTAGTTGGGCCCGATATCGTAGAGCGTGCAAATGTTGGGATGATTCAGAGCGGCGACGGCGCGCGCCTCGCGATCGAAGCGTTCATTGAATTTCTCTTTCGCGACTTTAATGGCCACATATCGCCCCAGCCGCGGATCGCGCGCTTTCCACACGGATCCCATCCCGCCTTCGCCAAGCAGCGAGAGGATCTCGTAAGGTCCGAGGGTGGTGCCAGGTCCGATGCTCATATCAAACAAACATTATTAGCCACAGATGGACACAGATGCACGCAGATAAGAAAAAACAAACCGTGTTGGTCTTATCTGTGTGCATCTGTGTCCATCTGTGGCAAAAAGTTCTTCTTTCTTGTTCAGCTACTGCCCGCTAGCCTGCGCCCGGCGTCGCACTTCCTCGAAGAGATTAAAGATGATGGTGGCCTGCGGCGAGGCCTCGCTCTCCTGCCCGGCCCGCGCGGCCATCACCAGCATCCGCTTCCCATCCGGAGTAAGACTCATATTGGCAATCGTTGCACCGCCGGAAACGCGCTGTTCGCTCCAGCTACGCGGAATGCCGGGACTAAACACGCCGCCCTTGGATGTGTACTCGACCACCATGATGCGGCCCGATTGCAGTTTGTAGAACAGCTCCCGCCCGTTCGGCGACCACACCGGCGATGCGCCGCCGTCCACCGAGACATGCCATTTCGCCCCGCTATCGGGAATGGAGCGCACATAGACTTGTGGCGCGGACGCCTCAATGGAATGAAACGCGATCCACTTCCCGTCAGGAGAAATACGCGACCCGAACATCACACGGCCGTCCCGGCAGCATTGTTCCAGCTTTCCAACACGCGGCGCAGTCTCTCCTGACGGTTTGCCGTCGTATTCTAGTTTGGCGTTATAAATCGCCGTGCGGGATTTCCCGAAGGACAGTAATTGGCCGTCCTGCGAAATGTCGTGGAGAAACAGCGGCTCTTTTTCCTCCAGGATCTTTTGCGGTTGGGAAGCCCCATCGGCACGAGTCCAGAACAGAAGGCCCCCCGCCGAAAAGAAAATTCCGCGGGAGTCCGGTGTCCACGCGAAGTCCGAAACGGAATGTTCGAAGGTCAGTGTTGTCTTCGACGCGCGCTGCAGGTCATAGACAAGCAAGGTGGCACGGCTGTTTTGCAACGAGACGTAGGCGACTTTCTTGCCGTCGGGAGCGAGCCTCTGTGACAGAACGCCCGTGATGCCCGGAATATCAGCCCCACGGCCCGCGGCCTCCAACCATTTGAGGGTGTCGCCTCCACCGTCCAAAGAAGAAGAGCGGTAGAAGATCAGCGTCCCGTTGCGTGAGACATCATAGAGCCCGTGGCCTCTGCCCTCACGCACGGCCACATGGTCCACCAATGGGAATGGCGATCCTTTCACCGTCATGCTGCCGATGTCGAATGGCAGCGCGAACAAGGTAGAGGATTTAAGGTAGACCAAATGGCCGCTCGCCAGATAGCGCGGATAGGTCCCATTCACCAACACCCGGCGCTTACGATCCTTAAAGGAGAAGACCTCGATGTTGCCGACGTTATAGTTTCCCGATTGGCTGGCGAAGAAGAGGACGCCGCGCCCGCCCGGAAGTACGGAGGGAAAGCGGTGCGTGCTCTCTGTCTTGTCGAGTTGCGTGAGCGCGGACGGCTTCCCTCCGGCGGCCGGAATCAGAGTTAATCCCTGAGCATTTCCAAGCGAGGCGATGATGTTGCCATCCTCTCCCCAACTCGCGCCGCGTCCCGCGGCGGCTTCGCACAAGGTGATGGGGGTGCCGCCGTCCACGGAGACCTTCTTGAGACTGCCTGTGTCGAAGAACCCGATCCATCGTCCATCCAGCGAAAAGAAAGGATACGCCGCGTCCTCAGTGCCGGGAATCACCGTCGCCGATTCCTGATCGAGTCTCCTCGAAAACAACATTCTGCCGCCTTTGACATTGGCGACGAAGGCGATGCGCGATCCATCCGGCGAGATGCCGAGAGTTGCCCACAGCGTGTCCATGGGCGCGGGCGCGCCAAGATTCGTATCCAGCGTCACGAACTGCTGCTTCACTGGCCGCGTCGCAAACCAAGAGTAGATGGCGGCGCCCACTGCGAGCAGCGCGAAGATCGCCGCAAGTGCGGGAAAGAGCCGCCTGCCCCTTGCGAGTACCGGCGGCGCGGAGATGGCTTCCTGCTCCCCCGCCGCAATTTTGTTCAACGCAATGCGCGCCTCGCCGATATCGCGCATGCGCTCTTTCGCTTCGCGAATCAGGCAGCGCGTGAGCAGCGGCCGGATGCTCTGCGGCGTGCCGTCGAGATTCAATTCCTTGGTGAGAACCTCCGCCAGCGTGTGCGCAATCGTCTCGCCGCCGAACAATTGCGTCTTCGTCAGCATCTCCCAAACGATCACGCCAAAAGCCCAGATGTCGGCGCGCTTATCGACCGGTTTGCCCGCCGCCTGCTCCGGCGACATGTAAGACGGCGTGCCCATGATCATGCCTGCCACAGTCATGATGCGAAGAGTGGGCGCGTTGGCGGGGTCATCGGGCATGGGCGGTGGATCGGCCGCCTTAGCCAATCCGAAGTCGAGTATTTTCACGACGCCTTCGGGAGTGATCTTGATGTTGTCCGGTTTCAGATCGCGATGATAGATATTCTTCTCATGCGCCGCCTCGATGCCATCCACCAACTGCCGCAGAATGGGCGTCGCTTCGTTCAAGGTCATCGGGCTTTGCTGAATGCGCGCACCCAGCGTAGGCCCCTCGATGAACTCCATTACCAGGTAGTTGGGGCCGATATCGTACAACGTGCAAATGTTGTTGTGATTCAATGCTGCGACCGCGCGCGCCTCCCGGTCGAAGCGTTCCGAGAACTGCACCCGCGCAACCTTGATCGCGACGAATCGCCCCAGCCGCGGATCGCGGGCCTTCCACACAGATCCCATCCCGCCCTCGCCAAGCAGCGAAAGGATCTCGTAAGGTCCGAGTGTAGTCCCAGGTCCGATGGTCATCGCGTTCCCACCAGTTTACACGAACAAGGCATTTTCAGCCGCGCGTGAACGCGGGTGAACGCGAAGACAAATCTTCAATTGCTTTGGCCTTTACGCGCGTTGACTCGCGGCTAAGATTTGCGCAGTAGCCTCAGGCTACCGGATATACAAGTAGAGCGTGTGGCTGCGGCCTTCGCCGTCGTCCTCCACCGTAACGGTCTTTTCCGGACGCCACCCGGCGAATTCGAAATCGTGCGAAACGATGCGCGTGCCCTTCTTCAATTGCTTCTCCAGGACGGGCCGCATCTTGTCGTTCGAAGTAGGCAGCAGGTAGACCGTGATCACGTTCGCAGAGGAGTAATCTTGGATGAACACGTCTCCTTGAATGATCTGCGCGGTCTTCTCCAATCCAAGGCTGCGGATCTTCTCCGAGCTTTGCTTCCAAAGGTCGTTATCGAGTTCCACTCCCACGCCGTTCGCGCCGAACTTCTGGGCCGCCATGATGACGATCCTGCCATCGCCGCTACCCAGATCGAACATTTTTTCGCCGCGCTTTAACTCGCCCAGTTGCAACATCTTCTCGACAACAATCTCAGGTGTTGGATAATAAGGAGCCAGCTTCTCCGGCTTCTTTTCCTGTGCGGGTAACAACCCGGCCAGCGTGATGATCAACAATCCCAGTTTCTTCATAACTCTTCCCTCTCAGTCAGACAGACGCGGAGTCTAAGGCATCAGGTACAAACGCACGCGGTTGCTCAGTTTGCCGGCCACTTCGACATACAGCTCGGCGGGCCCCGCATTGAGGAGCTTAGGCAATTGTACTTCCACAAGGTAGAAGCCGACGTAGGCGGGCGCCAAGGTGGCGTGCACCACGTCCACCGGCTCGTTGTCCAAAAAGACGCGCACGCGGGCGGCCACTTGCGGAGTGTTCTCGCTGGGTGCGGGGACACCGGCAGGCCAGGCTGGAGTCACCGCGCCGAGCCCGGCGGCCATGATTTGAACTCGGGACCCAGACCGTGCAGGATTGGCCGAATCGAGGACAGATCCGCTGTCCCCGTCCAATAATAGCGCCGACCCGTCGCGATCCAGGAAGATGGCCGGAGAAACGGCTTCCAACGGCAGTTGAGCCCCTTTCTCGCCACTTGAATTAATCAATCTTAACTGCAAGATAGACCCTGAAACTTCAAATGGAACTTGAATCTGTGTTTCGGATTCGGAACTGCTCAGAACCGGCGCATTTGCCGACCCCGCCGCCGCCCGGTCCAACTGTGCTCCCAGAATGCTTAACAGCGCTCCCGGCGCGGCTGGACGGTTGCTGAAATCGGCCGCGTTGACAATAGACCAGGCGCGTATGCGGTGCGGCGCCATGGCGGCATAGACTCCGTAGCCTTCTACCAGGGCGTAAATCTGATTGCCCGCGTCATCCAATTTGACGTCCAAAACGCCTGCCGGCAGACCGTTCACTTTGCTCCAAACACCGGCGGGAGTAAGGTTCAACAGATCCGTTGTTGCTTGGAACACGCCGTCGGCGGTGGCGGCGTAGATGGTTCCGCTTGAAACATGCGCCGTCAACCCGCTCACCCCAGCCGTTAGATTGCCCGAAGCGTCGTCCCAAATCCGTCCGCCGTTGCTGGTGCGCGCCAGCCGCGGACCCCGCGATCCGGACTTCCAGGCATACCCCGCAAGGGCGATTCGCGGGTCGGCGTCGTAAACATGGATGGCCTGCACCGCCCCCGCGTCGGCCGTTGAGTTGGATGCAAGCCACGTGCGGCCGCGGTCGGAAGAGACAAACATGCGTCCGTCCGATGTCCCCGCATAGATCCAATCGGACTGTACGGCAACAGCGCTTACGGCAGTGCCAATTTGCTGGGAAACGACCATTCGTAGCCTGCGCTCCGCATCAGAGGTATTTACCGGGGACGTCCGCCAGGCGGCTTTTTCACCAGGCGCCCATTCGAGATCGAATTCTTCGCCGGAGGGCAGAACCACTCCCGCGCGGGCAGGTCGAATGCCGTTGGGAGTGGAAAGAATGCGGCGTCCAGGAAAGTTAGGTAATCCTTGATTCAATCCAGCCCAAGTGATTCCACCATCTAGAGATCGCCACACGCCAAATTGGCTGGCAACGGTGATCTCGTCGGCGTCGCGAGGCGAAACTGCGAAATCCACAAGCCCATCGCCAAGAATCGATTCACCCCGGAATGCCGTCAGATTGTTCCAGTTGCTGCCGCCGTCATCGGAGCGGTGCACGAAGCGGCCAACGGCGTACCAGCGTGTCGCGCCCGCGCGTTCGGTGCGCACACCAATCTCAGGCCGCACCGGCGTCTCCCCGCCGGGAGCCTTCGACGGGGCCAGTGTGCCGGCAGCCTTCCAGGTTTCAAAGTCGTCCGTCTGCCAGACGCGCCCATTCTGCGTCTGTATGGAGAGGTTGAGGCCGTCGTCCGCGTACCACACGCGCGCCACCGGGCCGGAGGCCAGTGAAGGCAGGGAAACGTCCAGCCCGCTGTTGCCGACCTTACGCCAGTTGACCTGTTGCGCGAAGGCCGGAATCAGAATCAAGGCGGCCCAGATCCCAAATCTTACTACCACTGTGACAAATTGACACATGGTTGTCCCCATTTTAGCCGATCCCACGTCCGTGCGTAAGCGAAAAATGTTGAAAGCACATGCACTTTGCCTCCATCACAAGATGTCCATGCAATTGCTGGGTATGTTGAGGAGCAGAGTACGATTCCACTTCCAAAGGGACGGCTCTGTCTGATAAACTGAGTACGCACATGGTTCGATCGACAATTCGCGGCCTGCAATTCGGGTTGCTTCTGGCAGCATCGCTCCACGTGTGCTCCGCCCAGATTCCGTTTCTGACCCCGTCCAGCGCCACAGCAACCGTCGTGAAGCTGCAGGGGTCCGTTTCCGCGCTGCGCGATTCGTACCCGTGGGCGCTCAACACGGGTTCCACCATCCAGCCACAGCAAATGGTGGTCACCGGCATCGACGGATACGTCCAGTTCCAGGTATCAGACGGCAGCACGTTCGAAGTTTTCCCCAATTCCAAAGTCATCTTCCGGGCCAATACGGGCAATTTCAAGGACTTGGTCGACATGGTCATCGGCCGCATCCGCGTTCATATAGAGAAAATCGGCGGACAGCCGAATCCCAATAGTGTAAAAACGCCTACGGCCGTCATTTCCGTGCGTGGAACCATCTTTGACGTCATTGTCGACCCCGAAGACGAAAGCACTACCATCGCCGTAACCGAGGGCTTGGTGGCAGTGCGCCACACCCTGCTGCCCAACGGCAACGATAAGCTCGTGTCCGGCGGCGAGGTTCTTAAGGTATACAGGAATCAGCCTTTGGCGCAGAACCGCATCGATCGCGGCGCAATCCTCGACCGTATCCAGCGCGGCCTCACCGACGCCCTCATGACTATCATGAAGCAGCCTCGGGCAGGCGGCGGTGGCGGCTCGGCAGGTGGCGGTCCCGGTCTGGCCGGCGATACGAAGCGCAATCCTCCACCCCCGGCTCCTCCGCCGGGCCCGCCCGTCAACTGAGGGCGTTCGCTACTGCCACTTCTTGAGCTGCGGCCACAGATCCTTCAACGGCTGCGCCAATCCCTGGCAATAGAACACATCGAAGTGCTGATACGGCATGGAGTAAGGATGATGCACGCGGCCCACTTTCTCCACGTTGGCGAAGCGCAGTTCCAGGTTCTCCCGGCGGTCATCCAGCACAATCACGCTCTCCCCGTTGTAGTCGCGCGGTCCCCAAAAAAAGTAGTTCTGATGTCCGCTGATCGCCGGCGGTAATCCATAGCGCGGGCCAAATAGATCGATTGCTCCCGCTTGCCCGTAGTTCTGGCCGAAGATGGCTGTCTTCGATCGCACCTCCGGCGGCAGGCTGTGATAAACGCGCGCCACTTCCCGCACCATCTCCTCCCAACCGAATTGATCGGCGAAGATCTGCGGCAGCGGCCCCAGAGCATGATTTTCGAGCTTTGGCTGGCCAATTCCCAGAGCCTTTGAATAGGCGACGTAGGATGTCGGCGTGAGAAGCGGAATCGCCAGAGGTGCAAGCACCGCTCCGGTCGCAATCAACAAGGCCGGGTAGGCGACCCGTAACCATCGCACGCCTTCCAACATCACGCCGCCTGCCGCGAACAAAAGCGGAAACGCCGGAAACAAATAATAGATACGCGGGCTCAACACGACAATCACAAACGCCGTAAACACCCAAGCCCAACCCAGCATCCGAAATTCCTTCCCCGCTTTGGAGAAGTAGAACCACAACCCCGCCAGCCACAGCGGCAGGGTCAGCGGATGCATCGTAAGAGTTTCCTGGCCGAAGAACGTAACCAACCCCAATGCCGCGTCGCGCCCGCTGCGGCGAATGTTTTCCTGCAATTCGAAAAAGGGGAAGCCGTGGTGCAGATTCCAAACCAGGTTGGAATGGAAAATGAACAACGCGATTCCGCCGCCGATCCAAATCCACCGGCCCAGCAGACATTTGCGATGTGGCGACAAGAGAATGCCGAATACGATGCCCGCGCCGAAGATCGCCATCGAGTATTTGTTCAGCAAGCCGAAACCCGCCAGAATGCCGAACCAGATCCACAGTTTCTGATTGCCGGTTCTCACTATACGCACGGTGAGATATGCGCAACCCAGCCAGAACAGCGGTTCAAACGCGTTCATGGTGAGAAGATTGCCGGTGCCCAGAATGCCCGGGGCAACCAGCACGGCAATCGCGGCCAGCAGTTGCGCAAACCGCCCTCCGCCCAACTCACGAGCCAGAAGCGCGGTGAGGATGACTTCGGCCGCTCCCGCCAAGGCGGGCAGCAAGCGGATGGCCGTCAGCGAATCGCCGAACATCGATGTCCACGCCCAGGTCAACCACGCGATCAGAGGCGGTTGGTCCACATAACCCATCGCCAAATGCCTGCTGCATGCCAGGTAGTAGAGTTCGTCTACGAAGTAGCCATATTGCCGTCCCGCGTACAGGTGCAGCAGAAGCTTCGCCGCCGCCACGCAATGAACAGCCGTTCCCAACCGGTTCCGCGGAACATTCGACATAAGGAACTAGAATCTCACGATTGAGGCGATGCCGCGTGGCGATAGTAACTCTCCATCGCCGCCCCGACGGTCCAACCCCACGCCGTATTGCGATAGTTTTGAAATGCCGCAGGGACAACATAACGGCGCTCCGCTTCGGCGGCTGGAACACCCATGCGAATCATTTTTTCGGCATGGCGATGCAAGTCATCGATAAGGTGAATCTGGTCCCGCACCGTCTCCTGCCCGCACACGGGGCCATGGCCCGGAACAAACTGCGTACGGCGGCCATAGCTGGAGAAGTGACCAAGCGCCTTGCGCAAGGCGATCATATCGGCATCGATGCAAACCGGATAGGCGCGGTGAAAGAGAAGGTCGCCGGCGAATACCACGCCACGCTCCGGAACGTGAATCACAAGATCCGTTACCGTGTGTCCGGGGTGAAATTCGATCACGGCGGTCAACCCGCCCAAGTCGATCCGCTTGGGAAAGTCCGGCGTGCGCAAGAGTTCGGTGGGAAGCGTGATGGATGCGCTGTCGATGGTGGAGTACATCCATCGGATCCGTTCCACATCGATCTCCCTGCGCTTCTTGTCGGCGGCGCCGGTTGCCTGCCCGGCCTTGCGCACCCACGGCGCGAACAGATCCGTCTTGTCCTTTCCCTGCACATCCACGTAGCGCTGCTTCATCAGCGTGGCCGACATTTCGTGAGCCATGATGGCGATGCCTTGATCGGCGTAGGCACGATTTCCAAAGCTGTGATCGAGATGAAAATGAGTATCCACGGCGGCGCGCACGGGAGCCTTTCCAAAAGTGCGCGCAATCTCGATTTCCAGCGCCGCTCCTTCGGGCTGCATGTGACCTTCGACGATCAACACGGCATCGCGGCCGGCAATCACGCCGCCGTTGGAGGCGCATTGCGGACCCTTCGAGGCGTCCGCTATGGTGGCGTACACACCGTCGGCAATGCGCGTCACGCGCGCAAAGCCTCGATCAAGCAGCGGCGTCGCCGGCGTCCGTTTTGCGGCCATGAGCGGGAGAGATGCTCCCGCCGCGAGCAACTGCCTCCTGGTGATTTGCATGTGCGTCCTTCTCCATATTATTGAAGTTATGCCGCAGAATGACAAGCGTGTGAAAAAGTTTCTTAAAACATTTCCTTAAAACGGCGTTTCAAACAGCCGATATGTGTATTGTGATGCACGTCGCCGCACTTTTTCTCGCTTTCCTCCCGCTGCTTTCCGCTCAGGCCGATCGTTTTTCAGTACCCGCATGTGCCGGACCGGACCGCGAACTCGCGGCGCGCTCAACCTTCCTGATCTGTCACAGCTCTGCATTGCGAGTCCCCATATGGACGGGTTACGAACTCAAGCCTGAGTTCTTGCACGGTTCCGCGTCGCGCCCCAAGCACTTCCGCCACGATGATGAACTCTCCGGCGCTGCCGCTTACGATTCCGACTATCGCAACAGCGGATACTCTCGCGGCCACATGGTTCCGGCCGCCGACTTCGCCTGGTCGGACGCTTCGATCCGCGCTACGTTTCTCCTCTCCAATGCGGTGCCGCAAAAACAGTCCGCGAATGCGGGCACGTGGCGCAAAATAGAAAACAGCATCCGCCGCATGGCTGCCTCATCCACCGCGGTCTATGTTTTCAGCGGTGTGCTATTCGAAGGTGAGATCGTGGAACACATCGGCGCACACCGCGTCGCCGTACCTACTCATACGTTTAAAGTCGTGCTGGCAGTACGTGGGGACAAGATGTCAATGTACGCCGCGATTGTTCCGAATGCCGACATCGTAGATGAGCCATTGGAGAACTTCATGGTGTCCGTGGAAGAAGTGGAATGCCGTACCGGACTGCATTTCTTCGGCGCATTGGATGACAGCGATGTGCGCATGTCCCCGGCCTACGGCACGGGGATCTGGTAGATGTTGCGATGCGTCGACAGCCGCGGAAATGCGTACACGTCCGGGTTCGCACTGACATAAGCGCGGGCCTCGCGGATGATTTTCACGCCGGGCATTCTATCGGCATCCGCTTGTGAGCGGATCCCCGCCGGCGGCAGCAAGGGCAGGCTTTTCCCCGGTTGCAGCGGAACCGCGTAGATTTGAGAAGCGGAGCGCATATTCAGATGGAAGTATTTTCCATCTGCCGACCAACTCGCCGCCGGCGGCGTCACACCTCGCCGGTCGCCACCGGCTCCGGAACAGAACGGACAAACCTGAATGCGCTCGCCGCCATCGGTCGGGTAGGCAGAGGTTCCTTCCTCCGTCAACACTGCCAGGAGTTTCCCATCGGGCGAAACATCGTACATATAAGCGACCGGACGCGGAATCGCTTTTTGCAACCCGCTTCCGTCTTCCTTCATGCGGTAAACGAACTTCGACCTTTCATCCTCCCAACCCAGAAAAAACACATCTCCGTTGCCGCCGAAGAAAACGCGCGAGGCATCCAAAGCGGACAACCGCCGCGGCGCGGCGCTCCGGTCGAGCGTGGCCAGCCAAACCGGCGTATGCCCGTTCTCATCGATCGCCGCGTAGACGATGCGTTCGCCGTCCGCGGAAACACTGTAATGTTCCATCAACGAATCGGGAAGCAGCCGCGTGTTCTTTTCCGTTGCGAGGTTGGTCACCCACAGTTCTCCGCTGACAAAGCGACGGTTGGAGCGTGATCGCAACAAATAGTAAAGCTTCGTGCCGTCGGCGGAAAAACTGGGAAGCGTGGCGTAGCCTTGCGAGGTGATCTGCCGGTCGCCGCGCGCGTCATGCACCCAGATCGTGCTTTGGAGCGTGCCAATCGAAGTGACAAACGCTTTGCCTCCGGGGGCGAAGGAGATTCCTTCCTCTTCGCTTGCGCCCACCGTCACCTGTTCCGGGGAGCCATCGGGATATCTCTGCCGCCAAATATGGTAGCCATTTCCCGTATTGGCGGAAAAATACATCCACTTCCCGTCGGGCGACCAGGCGGCTGTTGTGCACTGGCCTGGCGAAGGCCCGACCAGCTTTCCCGGACCGCCGCCTTCAAACGGAATCAGACGGCACGGACGCCAACCGCCATCCATCTCCACAACCAACACGTTCTTTCCGTCAGGAGATAGATAGGACCGGTGCGCCATGCCGTCCAGGCTCACCGGCGCATACACCGTTCGCGCTCTGGCCCGATTCCCGTCGGCGGCGATAATCTTCAAATGGCTGCCCACTCCCCATTCGGAAAACATCACGCGCGGCGAGCCGGCGTTGGTTCCAATCCATTCCAACGCGGATGCATTCGATAGCATGCGGCTTGGCTCTCCACCCAGCACGGGCACCGTCCATGTGTCCCAATTGTGAGCGCCCATGCCGCCGTTCACTACGCTGTACGAAATGCGGCTTCCGTCCGGCAGGAACACCGGGCTCATCTTGCTCAACCCGTCATGCGTCAGCTGCACTGGATCCCCGTTGGGAAGAAGCTTCACGTAGATCTCCCCTGTTCCCGCGAAGGTGCTCTCTCCGCGAATGAATGTCAGCATACGCCCGTCAGGCGAAAGCGCAGGTGAAGTTGCGGAGTCGGCGAAGGTGGTGAGCTGCACGTACTCCATGCGCGCGGGCGACGCGGACTGTTGTGACCGGTACACGATCACGGCGGCGGCAATCGCCACCAACATCAGAGCGGCGTACCAATACATACGGCGCGATGCGAATGGCCGCGCCAGCGCTACCGTTTCCGTACTCTGACGCGTGATCCGCCGCAGATCCACCACCATCTCGCGCATCGATTGGTAGCGCTCTTCGGGATTCTTCTCCAGCGCCTTATCCACCACGGCGCGCAATGCCGCCGGAATCTGATGTCCCAACGGCTCCGGCGCGGCGTGAATAATCTTCTGCATTACTTCGAGATCCGTCGCTCCAGCAAACGGACGCTTTCCCGCCAGCATCTCGTATAGAATCACGCCGAACGAAAAAATGTCGCTGCGCGCATCCACAGGTTGACCGGCCGCCTGATCGGGCGATAGATAGGCGATGGTGCCGACCACCAGCCCGGTCTTCGTATGCCACTCTTCCGATTTACGATCCTCCATCAACTTCGCCAGTCCGAAGTCCGCGAGTTTGGCGTAGCCGCTTTTGGTGAGGAGAATATTGGCGGGCTTGATGTCGCGATGCATGATGCCGGCGGCGTGCGCCGTGGCCAGTCCGTCGGCCACGCCCACCAGTAGATCGACCACTTCGGGCCACGTGTGTTTGCCCGCGCGCGCCCATTCTTTCAACGTGCCGCCGTCGATGTATTCCGTCACCAGATACTGGCGGCCTTCGAATTCGCCCGCATCGTGAACGGTGAGAATGTGCGGATGATTCAGCGACGACGCCATCTGCGCTTCGCGTTGGAAGCGATGGCGCGCGGTAGCGTCGGCCAACTCGTTTGATAGAAACTTGATGGCCACCGGACGGTTGAGTTTCGTGTCAAACGCCCGGTAGACCGAGCCCATGCCACCTTCGCCAATCTTTTCCTCGATGCGGTAAGGCGTCATGCAACGACGCCGCGCAACACCGTTGAAGATGTCGGGAAGCTGTCAATGCCCGCGCCAAGCACGCGATTGGCGAGAGCCATGTAGAGGTCGCCGACGGTGCCGGTGGTCCGCGTGTGGCGGCCGGTCACCAACTGCGCGGCGTGTCCGGCGACAATCGCCGCCATGCCGCTGTTCTTGTGATCGTTCGCTTCGGCGTGTTCGTGCAGATACAAAAGACATGTTCGATCGAGCAGCGTGCCCGCGCCTTCGGGCATCGAGTTCAGTTTGCCGAGAAGGTAGGCGAACTCTTCGACGTGCCAGCGGCAGATGTCGCGCATCACTTCCTGATGCTCGATGGTTCCGCGCTGGGTGTGCGTGTAATCGTGATGACGCGCCGAACCCAACCCAAGCCACGGAAAACGTGTCAGGCTCTGGCACTTCGTCAACATGTAACTGGTGACGCGCGTTTGGCCGGATGCAAAAGCATGCGCGATCAAATCGGATTGAATCTTCGCCACGGCGGGCCAGTCTCGTGGATCCGCTTCCATATCGTGCGCGTCCGGTTTTGCGTAGTCCGGCGGAAGCTGCAGGATGGCGCGTTCCATATCGCGAACGGATGCCAGGTATTCATCGACGCGCTTCTTGTCTTCGCTTCCGAGATGTGTGCCAAGGCTTTCCGCGCCTTTGTACACCGCATCCAAAACGCTCATCTTGCGATTGACCCAGCCGTAGTCTTTTGTACCAAAGAGACGGTCGAATAACTTGTGCGGAATCACTTCCGGAGGAAGCGGGCGGTCACGGCCGGCCCAACTTAAATTCCGCTGCATGCTGTGACCGAACGATTCCTGACATACACCCACTTGAATCGAACGGAAGCGCGTGTCCGTGCCAATCCTGGCGGCAATCAACTGGTCGATGGAAGCCGCGCCCGCCCCGCTTCCGGTAAACCGTTCGCCGGAGACCAGCGCGCTCATCGATCGCATGTGCTCATTGCCGGTTCCAGCCACTCGCGCGTTGGGGCTGTCGAGGCCGGAGATCACGTGCAGATGCTTGCGAAACGGGGCCAGAGGCGCAAGGCACGGCGTCAATTCATATTCGGTCCCGCTATCGAACGGAATCCAGAAGCGCTCCGGGATTCCGTTGCCGTTGAACCACAACAGGAAGCGCGATGGAATGCTTTCGCCCGCGGCATAGGATGTCCCGTGCGAGTTGAACATCGCAGCCAGAGGGGGTAGCGCAAGCCGGATGACGGAACCCGCGGCTCCCATCCCGCGAAGAAACGTCCGGCGCGGCAGCGTCACTGCGTCTTCCTTTCTCTTGTTCCGCGAAACACTTCGCTTCTTACCATTGACAATATCAAATCCTGAAAGTGAAAACCGGAGCGGCGGAAGTCCGCCGCCATTCGTTCCACATCGGCCGCATCGCTTTGGCGATCGCGCCGTCCGAAGGCGAAGCGAAACCATTGCCGCACGATGCACGCCTGACAGGTTGGATCGTTTGCCAAAATGCGGCCCAACGATTTCGCCGAATCGAAATCGGAATTGGGAATGCCGCGGACACTGGCCGCGGTGTCCAACTCCAACTCATGTTTCTCGGGCTTCACTTCGAAGCGCTGATCCTTGGTTGGAAAGACGATGACCTGCTGCTTGAGGCTCCACCTGCCCAACGTGTCGAATCGTTCCAGGCCAAAGCCGATGGGATCGATCAAGGCGTGGCATCCGGCGCAGGTCTGATTGGCGATGTGCGCCTTTGTGAGGCGCTCGCGATTCGTGATCGGTTTCGCGCCAATGGCGAAAGGCTTCAAGGTCGTGTTCACGCCCGGCGGCGGAGGCGGCACGTTCTGGCAAAGGAAATGTGCGCGGATAAAGAGGCCGCGTTCGGTGGGCGAAGTCTCCTCCGACTTTCCCGTTTGCGCCAGGAACGTCCCTTGTCCCAACAGGCCCGCGCGTTCCGAAGCGGCGGGATAGCGCACCATTGCGAATGGCGCCTGCGGCGCGGGAAGTCCGTACAGCGTAGTCAGTTCCTGATTCGCGAACGTGTAGCCGGCCGACAGCGCTTCCATGAAGTTGCCGTTCTCCCAAACCAGATGATGCAGGAATCGGCGCGTCTCTTCCAGCATGGCGTCGAGCGTGGAAGGGCTAAAGGACGGGTACAACCGCCGGTCTTTCACGCTGGCCAACAGCCGGTCGAATCGAAGCCACTGCGAGATGAATTCGTCGAAGCTGTCGCGCGCCTTGGGATTGCGCAACATGCGCCGCGTCTGCTTCTCCAACTCTTCGACGATCACAAGCTTCCCGGCTGCCGCGCTTGAAAACAACTCGGCATCGGGCATGCTGTCCCACAATGCGTAGGAAAGTCGCGCGGCGATTTCAAAGGAGCCTGCGGCCTCGCGTTCCATGCGGAACAGAAACGCCGGGGATTGCAGCATCGTTTCTATCGTCATGCGCGCGCCGGATTGGAATTGCCCGCTGCGCGCGGCCTCCTTGAGGAATACGGCGGCGAGTGCGGATTCTTCCGAAGCGGTCAACGGCCGGCGATAGGCTCGCAAGCCGAATTGGCGAATGAATTGTCCCGCGCATTTCGCATCGGCCGGGGAAACAGGCTTGCAGGGGATCAAATGATTACGGTCGCCAAAGCGAAATGCGTTGCGAGCGAGCTTCTCCGCGGCTGTGACATACGCTTCGGCGAGCATCGGCGAGATGCTCTGCGCCTGCACCTGATTCTTGAAACCGTCGACGAAATCTTCTTCCGGAAACTGATTGGCGGGTTGCGTGGCGTCTCCCAAAAGATCGCGAACGGTGTGATTGTACTGGCTGTGCGTGAGGCGGCGCGCGGCAGGCGACGAACCGGTTGCCGGATTCCAAGAGACGGCCGACGGATTTGGGTTCTTCGCCAGGTAGTTGGCCCATGCGAGCAGGACTGCCGCTTCGGCGCTGCCCTTGGCGATCCGTTCGCCGCCTGCGTGGCTCAGTTGATTGGTCGGCTTCAGCACCAGGGCAGACTGGGAGGGGGCTTGCCGGTCAACCAGGACAAACAGGCTTTGACCGAAGGCTTCCACTGCCTGTGCGCCGGCCGGCTCCTCCGGAAATCGAACGCGCGTGGCGGAGCCGACGCCCTCCTGCGTGTGACAGCCGCGGCAGTTCGCTTTTTGCAGAATGGGATAAAGGTTGCGGCTGAAGTAGAGCGGATCGGCAGGATCGGCGGCGTGGAGGGAGTGGGAAAGAATTGCCAACGCGAAGAGCGGGACTGAAGTCCCACGCAAGCTGAAGCTTGCCCCACGGGTCTGTAGGGCAAGCTTCAGCTTGCGGCGGGCTTCAGCCCGCCTGCTATTCACTGCGCACCACCTTGCAGGCGGGCAACGTGTGCAGCAGCTCGGCGACGCCGTTCGCGGTGACACGGCTGCCGGACACATACAACATTCTCAGGCTCTTTTGTTTCGCGAGTTTTCGCAGGCCTGCATCACTCACTTTCGTTCCGCTGAGATCGAGAGAGGTCAGGCGCGCCAGCTTCGACAGAGCGTCCATCTCCTCATCGCCGATGTTCTCCGCATGCGACAACACCAGATTCTGCAACCGGGGCAGCTGGGCCAGAAAGCCAATGCCCTTTCCCGTAATGGGAGCGCGCGTCAAAGTAAGATTCCGCAGCGCGCGCAGGCTCATGAGCTTTTCCAAACCGGCGTCCGAGACGCGCAGCGAAATCACTTCCTGAATTCCATTTCCTCCAATCTCGCCGGCGCGTGGAATCTCAACGCTCGCGAGGTTCAACGATTCCAGGCCCGCCAATCCGGCGAGGCCCTCGATGTTCCGGTCCGTCAGCGTGACCGACGAGATACCGTTGTCCGTGGTCTGCGCACCGCTGAGATCCAGCAGCTTCAACGACGGCAAGGCTTGCAGGTAGACCAGACCATGTCCCGTAATTCGATTGCCACCCACCACCAATTCTTCCAGTTGCGTCAGCGGTTCCAAGCGCTCCAGCGCGGCGTCCGTAATCTGCGCGCAGCGCAGGTTGATGACGCGCAGCGTCAAGATGGCGGCCAGCGATACCGCTCCGGAATCGGAGACTTTCGTTCCCTCAAGATAAATTCGCTCCAACTTTTTCGCGCTGCGCAAGCGCGCCACTCCGCCGTCCCCAACCGATTCGGCGTAAGTAAGGTCGAGCTCGGTCAAAGAGGGAAGGTCCTTCAGATGCTCCAACGCAACATCCGTGATACGCGTCAACGAAAGGTCGAGCCGGCGCAACTTGCGAAGATCGCGGAGCCGCTCCAAATCGGAATCGCCGACAAAGGCCCCGCGCAAGGAAACCTCGATGAGGTCGCCGGCGGAATCCTTCACCACGGAACCGCCCAAAGCCGCGATCCAATCGGCGACATTTTCCCGCGCGGGAAGGGAAGCGACGAACAACAACGTAATGGCCGCGAATCGCATGGTCATCCTTTCCGCCGGTTGGGAAGAATGGAGTCTCTGTCCCAGATAATCTCACACTGGGGAAAACTTGCCCGCAGCCGCGCGTAGCCCTGCTCGGTGACCAACGTGTGGTAGAGGTTGAGGCTCTTCATTCCGCGCATCGATTCCAGAATGGGAATGGACGCGTCGCTCACATCCGCGCTATCGACGCGAAGCTCCGTCAGGTTCGTCAGCGTCTTGAGCGTCGCGACGCCCACATCCGTTACGCCGGTGTAGTCCAGATTGAGATTTGTCAGCGTGTGTATCCCGGCCAGCGCGGGCATCCCCTCGTCAGTGAGTTCCACGCCAATCAAATCGAGCCGTTCCAAGGCGTGCAGCGTCTTCAAAGGTTTCAAACCCTCGTCGGTGATTTGTGTATAGCTGAGAGAGAGCTCGCGCAAGTTGCGCGCCTTCGCAAGATGCGCCATGCCTTCATCGGTAATGGCGGTGGAAAGCAGATCGAGAGTATGAAGTTTCGTCAGCGGCAGTGCGGACACCATCTCGTCCGATACGCGCCCGTAGCCGAGTGAGAGTCGCTCGATGCCTGCAAGACGCCCGATGTTCTTCGCGGCCTCCACCGTGTGGACAATCCCTTTGAGCCGCAGATCGCTCAGCCGCGTCAGGCCTTGCAAGTGGGCAAGACCGGATCCCTCCACCAGCGTGTATCCCAGATTCAGTCTCGTCAGCGATGCGAGTTTGGACAAATGCCGCAATCCTTCATCGGACACCAGGCTATGACTGAGATCCAGTTCCCGCAGAGCGGTCATGCCCGCCAAGGACTGCGCGCCGAGATCGCCGATTTCCGTCGTGCTCAGATTCAAGCGCTGCAAACCTGTGAGGCCTGTAAGGATCGGCATGTCTTGATCGCGCATCGATGTGCCGGAGAGATTGATTGCGATCACGGAGCCGCCGTTTGATTCGGCCGTGCCGCCGAGCCTTCGAATCCAGGCTACGATCGCCGCGGGTTCCCGCGACTCCGGAGCGGCCACCTGCTTGGCGACGCCGCGGGCTTCGGCCGAAACCATGAATGTACACTGCGGCATGGCGGCCTGCAAACGCTTCACCCCCGATGCCGTAGCGCGGCTGTATCGCAGGTCGACGCGGCGAAGGTTCGGCAGCCGCTTCAATTCTTCCAACCCGGCATTGGAGACGCGCGTTCGATAGAGATTCAACTCTTCGAGCGCGCGCAGTTTCGCCAGTTGCGGCAGCGCCGAATCTCCGGCGATGGTATCGAGCAGGCTCAAGCGCCGCAGCGATGCGAGACCGGAGAGCGCGGCCAATCCCTCGCCGGTGATGCGTGTCGCGTCCAACTCCAGATCTTCTAATCGGTTCAGGTTCCGAAGATGCTTCAAAGCCTCATTTGTAATTGCGGTGTGCCCCAGGTAGAGTCTCTTGAGTTGCGTCAAGCCGGACAGCGCTTTCAGACTCTCGTCGGTTGCGGCGGTTCCGTTGAGATCGAGAAATTCGAGTTTGCGGAACGCTCCAAAATTCGCAGCGGTGACGCGCGTCAACTCGAGACGAAGTTCTTTCAAATTGGTAAGGCCCGCTAAGGCCGCGAAGCCATCGTCATAGACTCGAATTTCGCGTCCGAACGTCGGGCCGACGTGAATTCTTTCCAAGGAGAGGATGTCGCGAAGCTCTCCCATCTCCGGGCTGGAGTCCTTGCGTCCCGCAACGAAGTACCACATGCCCGAGGGCAGATAGAGCGCTCGCAGACGGCGCAGATTGCGCAGCCTCGACAGATCCTTGGCTTCGATCAGCGTGCCAACCAAGTCGATGGAATCGATATGAAAATCGCCGGATGGGAACTCCGCACTTGTGCGCAACACGCGCCCGGCACCAGCGACTGTAATGCGGCCGCCCGATTGGATCACCCATTCGGCAACGCGGCGATCATCGGGCTCCGCACAAAGAGCCGCCGTGAAGGGTATGACGAAAACTAGTGTGCGCGCGCCCAGCATCAGAACAACAGCTTCAAGGAAAACTGAATCGAGCGCGGACCGCCGATTTGATACAACGCATTGAACCCGCCCGCCGAGGCGGAATTCAGACTGCGCCCGAGCATGGCAGTGGGAACGCCGAACGTGGTCGCCGTGTTGTAGGTTCCTGACGGATTGCCGAAATTCGGATGATTGCTGACGTTGAAAAAATCGGTGCGAAATTGCAGCGTGAGCTTTTCGTGATAAACGAAATCGCGATGCACGGAGAGATCCACCTGACCGAATCCGAGACCGCGCACAATGTTGCGGCCAAACGTCCCTTGCACGAATCCCGTTGGCAGAGTCCATGCCGCGGCGTTGAATCTGCGGCCGCCGGGCAGAATGGGATCGTCAATGTACAGCGCCTGCCCCGGCACGGAATTGAGCCGCGTGGAAATCCCCAGCGGAACATTTCGCGTAGCCACGATATCGGTGGGCAGGGCAGTGCGCGCGCGGAAAAATGGATCCACGCCCCAACCGCTCATGAGGGCGCGGCCAAAGCTGCCGCCAAATCCCGGTGTAGGCAGACGGGCCACTAAAGCCGCCGTGAACACCTGGCGCACATCGAAATCGGAACTGCCGCGATTCATCCCCGGATAATAATCTGTGGTGTGCGGGAAGTTTGAAGTATCGTTCGAGGCGGTGTCCAGCGAGTGCGCCCAGGTATAGGACACCAGCGCCTGCAGCGCGCGAGAGAACCGGCGCTGATACTGCGCCTGCAACGACGCATAATCCGAATACGAGTTATTGCCTCCGATGACGGTGATTCCGGTGAACGCGGAATTCAAGTTCTGAAACTGCTCACCGACAAACAAATTCAATCCCATTGCGCCGAGGTAGGAGATCGTCAGATTCTGTCCGCGTCCGAGTTGTTGATCGATAGAAACGTTCCATTGGTAGGTGCGCGGCAGTTTCAACGCCGGGTCCACTCCCGTGAGGCCGGAATACGGCGGCGCGGTTGGAATTACAAAATTCGCCAATTGAGTGTAGGCGGGAAGCGGAATGTTCGACAGAGAGACGAAGGAGGAGAACGGCGGAGTTCCCAGGAAGTTCGACAACCGGCCATAGGCGGTGTCGTAGAACATTCCGAATCCCGTGCGCAGCACCGTGGCCCAGTTGGCGCTCTTGCGCAGTTGATACGCCAAGCCTACCCGCGGGGCCAGATTGCCGTAGGTTGTGGAGTACAACGGGGAACCTTGGGACGCCTGGCTGAGCGAGGATGGGCTGCTGATGGGATTGAACGCGACGACATACAGCGTCTCCGGAGAAGGAGGCGGGTTGATCTCCCATCGGAATCCATAAGTTAATGTCAGCCTGGAATTCAGTTTCCACACGTCCTGGAAGAAGGATGACCAGCTGTTGAAGAACAGTCCGCCGGGAACGTTCTTGGCGACGATCGCCGCGCCCAGCCCGGACATCAGCGTACCCGCGGGGGCGGGCGTTGTCAGAACTCCGGTGTCGGTGAAGCTGATTTGATGTTGCGTTCGAGAGTTGTCGGTGCGCACGCGCAAGCGGCGGAAATCCAAGCCGAACTTGAAGTGATGCGCTCCGCGCACAATGCTGTAGTTGTCTACAAAGTTAAACTGGCGCGTCCAGTTGTGTGCCAGTGTGCCGTGCTGCAACTGCGTCAGCACGCCGTTGTTGAGGCGAAAACTGAAGATGGAATCATCCACGGTAGAACCCGCGGGGAACACGGTGGAATCGGGAAGCGGCGCGCCTCCGGCGTAATTGTCCCAGAGAAAACGGCGCCAGCCGGAAGCGCCGCTGAAATTGAAACGGAAATCGTTAGTCATGGAAGGACTCACGACGGCTACCAATCCCGCGGTGAACGTTTGCATGCCGGAGTTGAAACGAAACACGTCGTTGACCGCAAGCTGCCCGCGGGCGCTCGATACGGAAGGCGAAAAAGCGTAGCGGCTGAACAGCTGCAGGCTGGGTTTGAACATGTGGTCGAGGCGTAGGCTGGTGGAGTCGAGCCGCGTGGGGTTGGAGACCGCGAAGACGCCCTGCGCATAGCCAGTGGCGCGTCCGGCGGCATTCACCGAGTCGGGCAGATTCGGCACGGGGAACATTTTCAGATACTGTTGCATGTTCGCCGGCGCGATCTGACGCAGATTCAGCGACGGCAGATC
>JACPVQ010000178.1 GCA_016191645.1 Candidatus Solibacter usitatus | reverse complement strand
TCAACGATCCAGGCAACCACCGGTTCCTGCGTGCGCATCGCGGTCAGCGCATACCCGCGCACACGTTCGAGCATCGCTGCATCGCTCCATGGGGCGTCGGCCACCAGATGATGGAGCGATTGATGCATCCGGCGTACGTTCTCGGGCGCCAAGCGCCCCGCCATGGGCTCCACGCTCTTCCGCTCCCCTGGGAGCAACAGCCCCTTGCAGTAGTTTTTCAAAGGAACGGCGCGATCCAAATGGCCCGCGGCTTCGGCCAAGCTGTCCAGGTACGCACTGAAGCGTTTCTGATGTGCAGTGACTGTCGGGGTTGGTGTGTTCAAAACATTTTTAGTATATCATGTTTATAACATAGTAGTACTAGTTGAGCCAGGCCGAGTAGACCTTCTGAAACTTCCAGCCTTCCGGCCGATAGGCGGCGTGCGCCGACGGGTAGTCGCGCTTGACCGCGTCCAGCAAAAGCGTTGCGCCCATGGCATCGCGCGTATCCACAAGCCACACGACGCGAGGGGCAACGGCCTTGGCGAGATCAGGCAGGTCGTAATCGAGAAGAGCGCCGGGCACAATGATATCGGCGAGGCCGCGATGCATCTTCGCTTGCGTGATGGAATGCCACGACAGAGGCATCGCCTCCAGCGCAATACTTTGGATTCGCGAATCGAGGAACGCGGCATGCAGAGCGGCTACACTGGCGTTGCCGCGCGCGTAGATTCTGATGCGAGATGCGTCGACGCGCGGATGCGCAACCAGGCCGGTCACCGCGCGAATCACTTCCGCGGTCTCGAAGCCGAGTAACGTTTTGCCCAGCAGGAAGGCTCTGCTTGCCTGCTGGACGACGCCGGGAGGCCGCTGTATACTCGCAACCATCCAGCCGGTGGCTTGCAGCGCGGCCAGGTCAACCTTCGTTGCATTCATCGCCAGCACCGCGGGAACCTTCGCTGCCGCGGTTTCCGGGACGGTCAGCGCCGGAGTGTATAGGCGCGGCTCAGCCAACGTCAGCGCGATTCGCTTCGCCACCACGGGTAATTGCGGCGCAGCGTTTCCTCGCGCCGCCAGCAACGCTACGGCTTTCCTGGCGTTCAGCGATTGCGTGGTCTCTCCGCCGAGGCTGGTGCGCAACTGGCCCGTAGCCGTTGCATAGAGATTCTGTTCCTGTTCCGTTTCGACGTCGCCTTCGCCGCCCACCGTCTCGCGTCCCAACAGCCACTGATCCAGCCAGCGATACGCCGCTTCCCGGCGCGGCTTCGACCATCCGTGCGTGTCGTCGAATTCGAAATACCCCGCCTTTCCGGATGCATCGATAGAGTTGTAGAAGGAGCGAATCTCAGCGAATGCCGCGCGCGCGCCGTCGATGGGAAAGAAATCCTGAATCGCCGTCGTCATCAGGAACGGGCGCGGCGCGAATGAGAATGCAAAATCGGAAAAGTCCAGCCCATCGCGCAGGAAGTTAGGAAAAACCTGCTCGCCATCCTGCGGCCCCGGTTTGTACCAAAGCTGCCGCCACGACGTCATATAACAGGAGGACACCGCCGCCGCCAGCCGTTCCTCGAGCGCGGCAAGATAAGCCGTCTGCGTGCCGCCTCCCGAATTTCCCGCCACGGCGATGCGCGTGGCATCCACATCTTTGCGCGTCAGCAGATAGTCGATGGCGCGCATGCCGTCGTGGATAATGTATTGGGCGATGTGGTTTCCCGTAAGCAGACATTGCAGCCCGGAGAGCGTGTGCTCCTGCGTGCCAATACCGGCGCGGGAAAGTCCCGTCGCCTCATCGATGGTCTCGCCGCGTTCGCCTTGACCAGGCGGATCGATGGCGATCACCACATAGCCGCGGCGCGCCAGCGAAATCCAAACATGCTGATACGTGGCCGATGCTTTTCCGTTGTTGCTGTGCCCAGCCACGCCAACGACGGCGGGAAATGGCGCGCGTCCGTTTTTCGGAATGTAAACATTCGCGGTAACGAAGAAACGCGGAAGGCTTTCGAACACGATGTTCTCCACGCGGTACCCTGCGCGATCCAACGTTCCCGTCACACGCGCGTTGAGCGGACCCGCGCCTTTCGGCAGTCCGCCGATGGAGGCCAGAATGCTTGCCCGAATAGTCTTCTGGCGCTCCTGCGCGGATGCGCGCGACAAAGAGGCGACCGCACTGACACGGGCCTTCATGAGACGCTCGGCTTCGGCGTTCAAGTAATTGTCGAGCGGAGTTTGCGCCAACGCCGGAAACACAGCGGCGAGAAGTGCGGCGAGTCTAACCACGGCCTTCCAGAACCTTCATCAGGTACGTCAGATTCTTCTTCATGTCGGCTTCCACGTTTTTCGAAGGCGAATCGGTTTCAAGATTGGCATAGCCTTCGAAACCGATGTCGCGCATCGCTTTGGTTACACCGACAAAATCGATCTTGCCGTCGCCGAGATAGCCGGGGTTGTCTTTAAGATGCATCTGGCAGATGCGTTTCTTGCCCAGCCAGCGAATCTCTTTGATCACGTCGAATCCGGCGCGATTGGAATTGCCGACGTCGTAATAGGTGAGAACGGCCTTGGACCGCGAGCGCTCCATGATGCGCACGTTGTCTTCGGCGGAGATTGTATTTTCCAGGCCGAGGATGACTCCCGCCTTTTCGGCGGACGGTGCGATTTCACGCAGCGCGTCGCCCACGTAATCCATCTCTTCTTTGGTTTGCAGCGCGCCCTTTCCAAAGAAGGGCAACAGGATGACCTGAATGCCCAACTTCTTCGTAATGGGGATGCTGTCGGCCACCCACTTCTGGCCAAGCTTGTCGTTCTTCAGATAATTGACGTGCAGAATATCGAGGCACGTTCCGTTGAGCTTGATGCCCTGCGTCTTCGCCTCGGCGATGTATTTCCGGATCACCTCATCGTTGTCGAGAGGCAGCTTGTTATCCACGGCGTTACGCCCAAGGCTCACCTGAACTCCGGCGAATCCCAGGCGCTTCGCCAAACCAACGGCTTCCAGTTTTCCGGTCTGCCGCAGATTCCAATCCGTGACGCCAATTTTAAAGCCATACGATTTCGCCGCCGCGGGCAAGGCCGCGCAGGCGGAAAGAACAAATCCACGACGTGTGAAGTTCATGGTGATAGTGTATGCCATGCGCCGTCAGAGGTCGAGCGGCTTTCCATCGACGGTTACTTGCGCGGCAGGAAAAAAGAACCAGCGCACGAAGCCGCCGCGAACATTGCCGCCGAGTTCCTCGTTGTCACCGAGGCTCAATCGGACAACGCCTTTGCCGTAGCCGTAATAAGGAAGAACGCGCGCACCGGGTTCGGGCGTGAGGCGATGATTGAGGCCGAGAGCGAATTCGCGAAAGCTGTTGGCGGCGACTCCTCCTTCTTTCAGCATGGCTTCCACGGCGGCGAGATTCTCGCCCGCTTCCACTTTCACGATGCGGCCTTTTTGAAAGGTGAAGCGAATACTTCGCGCCACCTGCGCGCCGAAGCGGGCCTCGGGAATCACCATCACGCCGGAGGCGGTCTCCTCCAGCGGCGCGGCGCGGATGACGCCCGCGGGAAGTTCGATATCGCGGTCAATGCGCATCTTTGACAATCGCGCGCGAGCCGCCGACGCATCGCCATCCTGCTTGCTGAATGGCCGCGCCCCGGTACGGAACTGCATGTCGGTGCCGTCGCCGGTCTTCACGCGAATCAGACCGCCGGCCAGTTGTTTGATGACGCGATCCTGCAATTTGGACAATGCGTCGCGATCGATTTGAAGCGCTTCCTGGTAGAGCGCGTCCAGGGAAGTGGAATGCTCGCCATAGAGTCCGTCCGGGGAAACGCTCCCTTCGCCCCAATGAAAATGCACCTGCCGCCGCGCGCCCCCTTTGTCCACCCATTCCTTCAGCGCCTGCCTTTCCTGCGCAGGCAAACCGGGACCGCCCGGTCTCAATGGAAGCCAAAGGTAAATGGAGGCGTCGTTCAGACCGGAAGCTTCGGCAATAGCAGCAGCTTTCAGTTTTGATCGCAGCGCATCGGTCAATCCTTCGAAGTAGCCTGGGTCAAAACGCAGCCTGTACTTCTCGCCTGCTTCAGGCCGGAGCGATTCTAGAATCCGCGCCGCGAGGCGATCGTAATCCACCGGTCCCTTCGGTTGAAAGAGGAAGTAATCGTGCACGGCGCGGGCGACTTCAGCGATGCCGCGATCCATCTGCGCCGCTTCGCGATCGGACTTTTTCACGAAAGCTGCAAGCGCAACGTGTCCGGCATTGTCAGGCAACGTCATAATCCCCACGTCGTTCGCAGAGTTCGTGATGCTTCCCGTCTTGTGAGCAACCACCGTTCCCGCGGGAAGAATCCCTTGCAGGCGAGTTTGTCCCGTGCGACAGCGGCGCATGATGTCCAACAGCAGCTCCGCGGATTGCGGCTGCAAGAGTTCCTTGCGCTGGATGCGGACCAGGAGATCCGCCATCGCGCCTGGCGTGGACGTATCCCGCGGATCGTCGTTAAACAGCTCCCGCGCCTTGGCGCGTAATTCCCGCGACGTTGCGCGCGATGCCTGTTGAAACACCTGCGGCGACCACTCCGTCTCGGCCGGCAGTTTATCGCGGTATCCGCCGGCGTCGGCAATGAGCAGCGCGGTCGAACGATCGACGCGCAAGTCCCGGATGCCCAGAGAGCGCATGCGCGATGTCACCGCTTCCGGTCCGCCCGCAACGCGCAGCAACAAATCCGTGGCCGAATTGTCGGAGATGAGCAGCATCAATTCCATCAGATTGCGAATGGAAAGTGCGAGCCCGCCCTTGTTGAACAGGTCGGTGAGCGTGCCGCTTCCCGGATGCAGGTCGCGCTGCTGCACCATGATGAGCCGGTCCAGTTGTTCCTTGCCTTCATCCACCAGCGAAAGTAGTTGCACGGCGAGCGGGACCTTAACCGTACTCGCCATGGGGAATCGTTCCGTGACGTTAATGGAAACGCGGCGGCCCGTTTCGATGTGAATCGCCGTTGCGCCCAGCATGCCTCCGGAGACTTGCGAGATGCGCTGCATTTCGCGCTCCAGACGTGCCAGCCCCGGGTCCTCTTGCGCGAAAACCAGCCCCGTCAGAGCAATTACAATTTGCAGGATCATTTCTTTTTCGTCCACTCCTGATCCAGAAAACGCATCCCCGCGATGTCGCCTTTAGCGTCCAATCGAAACTCGAGCAGCGATTCGGCCAGACGTTTGTTGTCCACTTGAAACGCATCGAAGTGGAAATGATCCAGTCGCGTCAGCCAGTTGCTCCAGGCTGCTTCCAGCCCATCATTGCGTACAGAGATGGACGCCACGCCGTAAGCCGGATTCTCGTAGGAACCAGCGTAGGCAGCCCATTCGCGCGAGGGTTTCGTGCCTGCGCGCCGCGATTGCGCCTGTTTCTCACGGCGGTCCTTTGCCGCGCCGGCAATCTTCGACTGCTGGTCTTGATAGAGCTTCAACCATTCGAACGGCTCGACGCCGAGCAGTTCATCGGCCAGCGCGGAGCGCAAACATTCGGGAACGTTATTGTTTCCGAGATTCGCCAGCACTACGATCCCCAGCTTCTTTTCCGGAAGCAGGGTAACCTGCGCGCGAAAGCCGTCGATTGCGCCGCCGTGGGAAACCATTTTCAGCCCGCGATAATCCTGCACCACCCAGCCGAGCCCGTAGGCCATCATTTGGGTTCCGTTGTTGATGGCGCGCGAATTCGGGTCGTCCAAACGGATGGCCATCTGTGGGGCGTGCATCTCGCGAATGGTATCGGCCTTGAGAACCCGCTTGCCGCGGTACTCGCCGCCGTTCAGCTGCATGGCGACCCAACGCGAAAGATCGGCAGTAGACGAGTTGATGGCGCCGGCCGGAGCGATGCGGTCGAGATTGCGCCACGGCACCGTCTCCACTTTCTCCGTCTTCTCGTTCCTGTCGTGAGGCGACGCCACGTCGGGAGCGGTCTGAGCGTCCTTGACGCTGAAATCGGAATTGTTCATTCCCAGCGGTTCCCAAATGCGCGTGCGGACAAATGATTCCCATGAACTCCCGGCAATTCTGCCGACAGTGTAGCCCGCCGTGAGGAACATGATGTTCTGATATTGATACGTGGAACGGAACGGTTTCGTAAGCGATACAAATCCGATGCGGCGAATGATCTCTTCGCTGGACCACGGGGAGTTGTACCAAAGCAGATCGTGGCGCGAAAGACCTGTGCGGTGGGAAACGATGTCGCGCATGGTCACGGCATGATCGGCCAACGCATCGGAGAGTTGGAAGAAGGCCAGATGCTTGCGCACGGGATCATCCCAGCTCATTTTCCCCTCGTCCACCAGGATGCCCATGGATGCTGTCGTGAACGCCTTGGTCGTGGAGCCGATGGCAAATCGAGTATTCGAAGTCACGGGTTCCGGCGAGCCAAGACGTTTCACACCGTAGCCCTTTTGAAAAACAACAGTCTCCCCATCGACGATGGCGACTGCGATCCCAGGGACGGCAAATGCCTGGCGCACCGATTCCACAATGGCGTCAATGCGATCCGGTTTGACGGCGGCGTTGGCGCACAGTGCGGTCAGCAGGAGGAGAAAATATCCCATTGCCACAGTATGCGGCGCTGCGCCGTACGGTGCAAGCCTCAGGCGTTACTACTTCTCCGGTTTTTGCGGAGGCTTGCGGCGTGAAGAGGCGGCGGGACTCTCGTGACCCGTCGGGCCCTGGCTGTTGCGGAAGGGGAGGCTCAGAACGACCTCTTGCACCAGCGTGCGCGCGGAGTAGTTGTTCTTCTCAAGTTTCTCCACAATCTTCCGCACCGTGCATTGATCGGCTTCGAAGAGACTGCGGCCCAGCGCATAGCCAAGCACCTTGCCTGTAATGTGGCGCAGAAAATCGTCCTTGTGCGCAAGCAGCGCTTTGCGAAGCTCCACGGGTCCGTCGAAGCTCTCTCCAGTGGGAAGAACGCCTTTCGTATCCAGGGGCATTCCGTTCGCTTCCTTGCTTCTGTAACGGCCCATCCAATCGAAATTTTCCAGCCCGAAGCCGATGGGGTCCATCAGGTTGTGACAGGCGGAACACGCCGGGTCGGCGCGGTGCTGCATCAACTTCTGCCGCATGGTCAATTTAGAATTTCTCTTCGCCGATGGGTCGAACGGCGGCACGTCCGGCGGCGGAGTTGGCACCGGCGTTCCCAGCAGAGTATCCAAAACCCACGCGCCTCGTATTACCGGATTGGTCTGCTTCGGGCTCGACGTCATGGCAAGCACGCTGCCTAAACCGAGCAATCCGCCGCGTGTGCGATCTGGCCAAGTCACTTTTTGGAAAACATTGCCGTCGATTTTGACCTTGCCGCCGAGTTCGTAGTAGTTCACCAGACGCTCGGTGAGGAACGTGTAATCGCCGTCGAGAAGATCAAGCAGGCTGCGGTTGTCCGTGAGCATGTGATGGAACAACACCACAGGCTCCTCGCGCAGATCGACGGCGACATCGGGCGTGTAGAAATGCTGCACGTCGCTGGTGGTGGGAACCAGGCGTCCGCCAACATCGTTGGTGCCCAGCCACTGGCCGATGAATGTGTTCGCAAAGATGCGCGAGCGCGGATCGTCCAGCATGCGATTCACTTGCGCCAGCAGAGTTTTCGAATCCTGCAATTTGCCTTCGTTGGCCAGCCGCGAAAGCTCGTCGTCGGGCATTGTGGACCAGAGGAAATAGGAAAGACGCGTGGCCAGTTCGTGATTCGAGATGGGGCGGATGGTCGCATCGTTGTGGCGCGCTTCCACTTTGAACAGAAAATCCGGCGAGACGAGAACTGCTTTCAAAGCAAGTTTGACGCGCTCTTCGTAAGGATCGCCGCGTTCGGCCGCTCGATCGTAGAGAGCGATGTACTTGGCCACCTCGGCATTGGTGACCGGTCTGCGGTAAGCCTTGCGGACAAATGCGGCGAGCAAAGATTGCGCGGCGGCGCGAGGCGACACCGGAGTTTCTCCGGGCTCCATGCCGAATAGACGGTAGTGAACGGCGGCCTTCTCGGGAGGAGGATCTTTGACGCGCTGTCCCACAAAGAGGCTGAAGATCTCAATCGGATGATCCGCGGACTGCAGCGCGATGGTGTGTGCGCCGCGCGCCATCCGCACCACGGCGGACCGTGAAGCGCCGCCCGGACTGGCATAGCGTTGCACGTTCAAAGTGGCCGCATCCACCCCGTCCACTTTCACGCGAATCTTCACATCGATACCAACGGGCCGTTCCAAGGCGACTTTGACTTCGTAGTCTCCATCGGCGAATGCGGCGATGACTCCCGAAACCTCGACGTCCGTAGTGAGCTTGCGGCGAATGCTACGCTCCTGCTGCACCGGGTGTAGATCGGGCGCGTGAATTGTTTTCTGCAGCGGAGGCGTGACAATGGCGCGGTCGAGAGCCTGCTGCGCAGCTTCCATATATCGCTCCAACAGCATCGGAGGCAGGAACAGCGTTTCGCCGTTGGTGTCGAAGCCCTCGCCGCCCGAGCCGTCGGCGGGAAAGACGTCGGTGACGGCGAAATCGATGCCCAACAGATCGCGCAGTGTCCCGCGATACTCCCGTCGATTCAGACGCCGCAGTGTGACCGACCCGGCGTAGTCGCCCACTGCGCAGGCCGATTGGCGCAAACGTTCTCCAATCCAGGTGGAGACGCGGAAGCGATCCTCTTCGCTGAGCTTGGATGCCACCGGCGGCATGGTACGATTTCGCAATTGCGTCGCGACGTTGCGCCAAACCCCGCGCGCGGCATCGACATCAGTGACGCTGGCGGCCTTCAGAAAAGTGCTCTTGCTCTGCGGATTGTTGGGACCATGGCATGCGGCGCAATGCTGCTCCAACACAGGCCGGATGCGCTGCGCAAACTCATCGGCGTGCGCGCATGCCGCGCCCAGCAGCAAAGATGCGGTGATGGAGATTCGCACAACGTTAATCTATCATGGCCACGGATGGAAATTCCTCAACGTGAGTCTGAATCGTCACGGGCTACAGTTGTGCCGGTGGAAGGTTTAGATTCTCTCGAACGCGTGCGAATACATCGCCTTCGGCAAGCCCGCTTCGGTCTCCTTCATCAACTTCCGCGCGTAGTGCAGCAAGTTTTGCCTCATACACCTGCTCCTCGCGCTCAAGCGACCGAAGAGCGGCGCGAACCACATCGCTGCCATTTTCATACGTCCCTGGGCGACTTTGTCCAAAACGAAGCGCTCTAGCTCATCTGTCAAATCGGCATTTCGAGTCGGCATCACAACTCCTTACCTTAATCGTCGCAGTCAAAACAATCGCCCGCCTTGCTCCAGGTCCAGCAGGGCGCGCTTTACGTCGAGGCCGCCGCCGAAGCCGGTGAGCTTGCCGTTCGAGCCGATAACGCGATGGCAGGGAATGATCACGGGGATCGGATTCGAGCCATTGGCGAGGCCCACCGCGCGGGAAGCGGCGGGATTGCCGATGCGCCGGGCCAACTCGCCGTAGGAGATGGTCGCGCCATATGGAATGCGGCGCAGTTCCTTCCAAACCTGCATTTGAAACGGCGAACCCCGCGGCGCAAGCGGGAGATCGAAGTCGCGAAGCGTGCCCGCGAAGTACGAATTCAATTGACGCTGTACCTCCAGGAATGGCGCGGCATCACGCACCCATTCCGGATGCGGATCGATTTTTTTGTGCCCCTTGGGAAAGCTGATCAGGCGCAATTCGCCGTGCGTACCGGCCAGCAGAAGATCGCCCACCGGGCTGGGCGCGAACGTGTAGTAGACGGCATCCACGCTTCCAGCTTACCTTGAGTAATTGACGCTTTCCGTGCTGCCTTATCGCATGACCATTTGCCGCCTCGGTGCGGACGCGGAGGCTCCGCCATGGGCCATGCAGGGACGCTTCTGGTGTGTTACGCGTACCGCCGATGAGCTTTCCGTGGTTTGCGAAGAAGAGGCCGCGCCCGCCGGCGTTTCGCAGGAGTGCGGATGGGGAATTCTTAAGGTTCACGGGCCGCTCGACTTTGCGCTGACCGGCGTTCTGTCGAATCTGACATCGATTCTTGCCGCTGTCGGGATCGCTGTGTTTGCGCTCTCCACCTTCGACACCGATTATCTATTGGTGAAGCACGAAAAAATGGATACGGCGGTGGCAGCCTTGCGCGACGGAGGGCACACATTCGCATGAGCCCCGTACTCGAACAATGGCAGCGCGAGATAGAGACTGCGTCGGGCGGGTTAGTAGTCCTGGTGCGCGTCGAAACAGACCCGGTGGAAAATGTTTTAAGAATCGCGCCGCAATTTCCCGGCAGGCCCATTGTCGCCCAGAGGTTGTCTCAGGAAGCCTTCGTCGTTCAATTCATCCGCACGCACGCCATGAGCATCACGTACGAGGGACCGGAGGGCAACTTCCATTTCGTTCTGCTGAACATGGCTCGCGCCGCCGATTGGGAGGGGCTGGAAGACTCCATCCTCGCGCATGAATTTGGGCATCTTTGGCTCAACGCCACGGGCTTCCGCTCACTTCCCATGCAGCAGGACGCACTGCGGGATTGCCTGGCAATCCACGTCAACGACATCGTGCATCACATCTTGCTCCGTCAGGAGGCGCGCCGCCGCGGCATCGATGCCATGGCCTACTGGCTCAACACTCGCGAGGCGTGGATGAAGAGCGTGGCGGGGAGCGAAGCTCCGGCTCTTGACGAATGCCAGGAATGGCAGATCGTGGCCGAGTGCGTGGATGCTCTGATGGGCGCATCGCGATGGCCACGGTTAGGCGAGTTTTTGAATCTGATGCGGACACGGCATCCGCGACTCATGGACCGTGCCGTGCAACTTCGCGATCTGCTCTCGCCGCTCGATCTGTGGGATCGATCGGTGTACGAATATGCGCTTTCGGCGGTGAGCCGTGCGCTAAGTGTCCAGTAGCGCCGCGATCTTATCGGCGTCGTTGGGAACGACAGTGGGCGCATTGCCGAATGACGATGTGAGCCGTTTACCGCCCGGGGCGTCGAGCTGCGACGTGTGGTAGCGATAGATGTAGTCGGGGTCTTTGAGCACGTTTCCGGTGAGCACCGCGACCACGTCTTCATCCGCGCGCATGCGGCCCGAAGCCGTCAATTTGCGGATTCCGGCTAGCGTTGCCGCAGACGCCGGCTCGCAACCGATGCCGCACAATCCGATCTGCGCTTTGGCATCGGCGATCTCCTGTTCGCTGACTTTTTCCACGATGCCGCCCGTTGAGGTTACTTCGAGCAGCGCTTTGGGCCACGACACCGGATCGCCGATCTTGATCGCCGTTGCCAGCGTCTCGGGATGCTCCACCGCGCGAAACGCGTCGCCCGCGGGCTGGCGCATGAAATCGTAAAATGGCGCGGAGCCTTCGGCCTGCACCACGGCCAGCTTGGGCAGCCGGTCAATCAATCCGGCCGCTGCCATTTCGCGCAAAGCCTTGCCAAACGCCGACGTGTTGCCGAGATTGCCGCCAGGCAATACAACCCAATCGGGCACACGCCAATCGCGCTGGTCCATCATTTCCACCATGATCGATTTCTGCCCTTCGATGCGAAACGGGTTGATGGAGTTTAGAAGATAGATGCCCAGCCGCTCGGCGAGCACGCGCACCAGGGCGAGAATCTGATCGAAGTTTGCTTCCACTTGGAGCGTCATCGCGCCGTACTCCAGGGCCTGCGCCAGTTTGCCGTAGCTGATGTTGCCGTGCGGAATGAAAATAATGGGTTGCAATCCGGCCGCGCTGGCGTAGGCGGCCATCGATGCCGAGGTGTTCCCGGTGGATACGCACGCTACTCTGCGCATGCCTAAACGCACGGCCTGTGAGGCGCCGCATGTCATGCCGTTATCTTTGAAAGAACCGGTGGGATTGAAACCCTGATGTTTGAACACCAGTTTGTCGAGCCCGCCGTATCGCGCGGCGCGCGGGGCATCGAGCAGCGGAGTGTTTCCTTCGCGCAGCGTGACTACGTGACGCAGATCATCGAGGAACGGAAAGAATTCGCGATAGCGCCAAACGCCGCTCTGATCGAGGGGCGCGTTGCTCAGTCTGCGCTCGCGCCACAAGCCGCGCAACTCGGCCGCGTCCGGTTGCGCTCCTTCGTAAACCGCTTCCAGCAGACCGCCGCACTTGGGGCAGTTGTAAAGAACATCGGTGACGGCGTAGCGCGCGCGGCACGCCGCTTCGAAACACATAAGACTCGATTGCATGCAAAACTGAATTGTTCCACATTCCCCTACCGGAAGACGATCCTATGTTGAGCCGTAGAACGTTTCTTGCAGCGGCAGCCGCGCAGCCGGCTCCCGCGCAGCCGAATATTCTGTTCCTTATGTGCGATCAGTTGAATGCCTCCGTGACGTCGCTCTACGGCGGCCCGGTAGCTACGCCGCATCTGGAAAGGCTGGCCCGCCGCGGCGTGGTGTTTCGCAACGCCACTTGTCCCACGCCGTTCTGTTCTCCCACGCGCGCCTCCATCGTGACGGGACTCTACCCGCACACGCACGGCATTGTGCACAACGTATCGCGCTTCGATTATCCGGCCTCGCCTTCGCCCGCAACAGAGCAAGGCCTGTCGACGTCCGATGTGACCACGGATTCTATTTTGCACGCCGCCGGATATTCGACACATCAGTATGGCAAGTGGCATCTGCGCGGCGATTCCTTGCCCTGCTATCCCGACACTTACGGCGAACATCGCGAGTATGCGCAGGAGATGGCCGCGCGGTTTGGTGAAGTTCGCCGGCGGCCTGAAGGCGAGTGGATGAATTGGTACGGATGGAATCTGCCCGTGACAATCGACCGGCGATATGCTGCGTCGTTTCCGGCGGAGGACCCGCTGCGAAAGAGTCCTCTGCGGGATTTTGTTTTGAAGATGGGTCGTCTGGAACTGCCGCCGCAAGAGATCTTCGATGTGCGCGTCGCCGACAAGACGATTGCGCGGCTGGGCAGCGTGCGCGGGCCTTTCTCCATTACATGCTCTTTCAACTGGCCGCACGATCCCAACGTGATTCACACGCCTTACTACGATGCCGTGGACCCTTCGGAAATTGCATTGCCCGCAACTTTGACCACACGCGAGGGGCGATTCGAAAAAGATCTCTCGCGTCTGATGGTGGCCGGAGCGCCGGAAACACGGCTGCGCGAATTCCTGCGCATCTACTACGCATCGGTGCGATTCATCGACGATCAAGTGGGCCGGGTATTGGACGCGCTGGAAAAGAGCGGGCACGAGAGCAACACCATCGTGGTTTTCACCAGCGATCATGGCGATATGGCGGGCGGCCACGGAATGGCGTGGAAGAGCACGCAGGCATTCTACGACGAGATTGCGCGCGTGCCGCTGGTGATCTCCTGGCCCGGCCGTATCAAGCCCGGAAAGACAGACGCCGAAGCAAATCTCACCGATCTTGCGCCGACGTTGCTGGAACTTACGGGGCAACGTGTGCCTTCGAATATGCAAGGGACCAGCCTTGCTTCCGTGCTGCGCGGAGGCAGCGCGGCGCGGCATGTGCATCGTTACAGCGAGCGTATCCGCGCCAACCCCGGGCGCTTGCGCGCCATCAAGCCGGGCAATCCCGGCGATTGGATGGTGCGCGGCGAAGGTTGGAAATATATCGTCTATGCCGATGGCGAGGAGTTTCTGTACAACCTTCGCCGCGACCCCGGTGAGCTGCGGAATCTCGCCGCGGAGCGCAGCGCGAGAGCGACCATCGGGCAGATGCGCGGGAATCTCCATCAGTGGCTGCGGGACACGGAACATAAAAGTTGATTCCTGCCGCCGCTTCGCGATACAGTGGCCGCCATGCCAATCCAACGACGTCAGATTCTCAATTCCGTCATGTCGGCCGTGGGCCTCACCATGAGCGCGGAAGCCGCCGCGCAGCAGACTGCGCCGAACCGTAATGCACGGGAAGCGCCGGTGCCGCCCAAGGACAAACTGCGCATCACGAAGCTGGAGATGATTCTGGTGAAGCCGCGCTGGCTGTTCCTGAAAGTGCACACCAACGCCGGAATCACCGGATTGGGCGAACCGATTACGGAAGGCCGCGCGCTGACCTGCCGCGAAGCGGTGATGGAAATTGAGCCGTACCTCATCGGCAAGGATCCACGCGCCGTGGCACATCACTGGCAAGCGATCTACCGTCACGCGTTTTATCGCGGCGGGCCCATTCTCACCAGCGCGCTGAGCGGCATCGATCAGGCGTTGTGGGACATCAAAGGGAAAGCGCTCGGCGTTCCGGTTTATGAGCTGCTCGGCGGGCCAACACGAAACAAAGTGCGCGCCTATTCTCATGCACGCACGCCGGAAGCGATCGCCGCCGATAGGAAACGCGGATTCACGGCATTCAAGACGGGCCCAGCCAAGCGGCGCGCGGCGCGCTATATCGAGAGCCCGGCAGAGATCGCCTATGCGGTGGAGAAATTCGCGGAGTTGCGGAAGGCCGCCGGACCCGATTGCGATATCGGCATCGATTTCCACGGCGCCATCTCTCCGGCGCACGCCAAGATGCTGATCAAAGCCTACGAGCCGCTGAATCCGATGTTCATCGAAGAGCCGTGTCAAGCGCAGAATCACGACATCATGGCGGAGATCGCGCGCGGGACGCATCTGCCCATCGCCACAGGGGAACGCGTGTTCACAAAGTGGGGATTTCGCGAGGTGCTGGAGAAAAAAGCGGCTACCATCCTGCAGCCCGATTTGTGCCATGCGGGCGGAATCACCGAAGTGCGGCTGATCGCGGGAATGGCCGAAGCGTACTATGCCACCATCGCTCCGCACAATCCGCTGGGGCCGATTTCGCTTGCCGCCGGAGTGCAGATGGCGGCGTCCATTCCCAACTTCCTGATTCAGGAACAGGTGAGTCTGGGCGAAGGATATATCAAGAAGCCGTTCACCATACGCGAAGGCTATCTCGATCTTCCCACCGCGCCCGGCCTTGGCATCGAACTGGATGAGAACGCGATGGCGGACAAGATCGGCCACGACTGGCGGAATCAGGAATCTTACGACGCCGACGACGGGAGCGTTGTGGATTGGTAAGATTATCTCTTTCACTGCATGAACAAAGCAACCATCGTAAAGAACATTCTGGATATCGGGATTGTGCCCATTGTGCGCGCCTCTTCGGCGGAGGCGGCACTGGCGGCCGTCGATGCCATCTACGAAGGAGGCATCCGCGCCGTCGAGATCACCATGACCGTGCCGGGAGCAATTCAGGCGCTGGAGACCGTCGCCAACAAGTTGGGCGACAAGATGACGCTTGGCGCGGGCACGGTGCTCGATCCGGAAACCTGCCGCGCCTGCTTTCTGGCGGGCGCGCAGTTTATTGTCACTCCCGCTCTGCGCCTCTCCACCATCGAGATGGCGCGGCGCTATTCGAAGCCCATCATGCCCGGCGCATTGACGCCAACCGAAGTGTTGACCGCATGGGAAGCGGGCGCCGATTACGTGAAGGTGTTCCCGTGCGGGAACGTCGGCGGACCGAAGTATATCAAGGCGCTGAAGGGGCCGCTCCCGCAAGTGGAGATGATTCCAACCGGCGGAGTGAACCTGGAAACCGTGGCCGAGTTTCTGAAGGCCGGAGCGGCGGCGGTGGCTGTGGGCAGCGAATTAGTGGATGCGCAGACTCTCAAGGACAAGAACTATTCGGTGATTACGGAGCGGGCCCGGCAGTACCTGGCTGCCATCGCAAAAGCGCGCGCAGCCTAATCCAACTACCAGTTCGGAAACGGATTGCCGCGGACGTTGCGCATGTCTTCCAATAGGTGCGGCAGACGCGCGCGCCTGCGCCAAAGGCCTTCCAATAATTTGTCGAGTTCGGTGCGGTCGCCGTTGAGCCACCACTCGGGCATGGACCGGCCGATAGTGTCGAGCAGCGAGAGCGGAACATTCGTCGCCAAGTCCAGCCACGGCTGAAACGAATCCAATCCGCGGACCTCTCTATAGACCAGATGCCTGGGATAGAGGCCGGAGACGGGCGTGTCTTCGAGCTTCCATTCGGGGCCGCCGAAGATGTAGCCGTGATCCATCATCATGGCGACGAAGCCGGTTTTGCGCGTCGCGGGCGCGTCGGAATAGTGGCGGATTTGAGCGCGAAAAAATACGCACTGACGCGAATCGGCGTTGTGGACCCATTTATCGAACACCAGCGCGCCCAGGAAATCGCGAAGATTCGCCACCTGGCTAAGCAGAGCGTCGGGAAGGTAGTCGTAGAGAACGAAGCGGGACGGGTCGACGGGAACGCGCGAGCCGAAGTGCCAGCCGGGGAGCACGGGTTTCTCGTGCGAACCGGTGACGACTTTTAACTCGCTGTTGGCGGACAGGAATTCGTCGTTCAGAAGGATGATCTCGGGCTTTGCCGTGGGGATTCCCAAGTGCTCCAACAGAATGCCGGCAGCCCATTCGTTCACCAGAATGCGCCGGTGCTGGGCGTTCTGTTTGCACTTCACGACGTAGGAGTGGCCGTCTTCGGCGACAATCATGTGGGCCTGCGAGCCGCCGCGCATTTTGCGAACCCAGGCCGTGGCGGAAAGAGGCATGCGGAGTGCCTTCAGGCTTGCCGCCTGAGAGGTTGCACCACAGGATACACTAAATGCTATGGCTGACGAAACGACCAGGAAAGATGCGCCGGAAAACGGGCCGAAGAACCGGGACGAAGTGGCGCTGGAGTTGATGAAATTTGTAGCTTTGACCACCGGCTACGGGAAGCCCGCGGCCTCTGGCGCGGGGTTTGCCGGGAAATCCAAGGGCACCGCCGAGGAATACGCGGATGCCCTGTTGCAGCTTTTTGAACGCTGCCGTGAGGTAGTGAAGAAGGGATAAGACAACAACACCGGCGAAGACGATGCCGCGCCGGTGTTGGATGCAGGTTGTTAGACTAGCTGCGAAGTCTACTACTTCTTCTTGCCCTTCTTTCCCTTTTTGGGAGCGGCTTTATTGGCTTTCTTAGGAGCGGCTTTCTTAGCCGCCTTTTTGGGAGCAGCCTTTTTCGCGGCTTTCTTGGGAGCGGCTTTCTTAGGAGCGGCTTTCTTAGCCGCCTTTTTTGGGGCAGCCTTTTTCGCGGCTTTCTTGGCTGCCTTTTTGGGAGCAGCCTTTTTCGCCGGCGCCTTCTTGGCGGCAGCTTTCTTCGCTGGAGCCTTTGCGGCGGCCTTCTTCTTTGCCTTCTTCTTGGCGGCCTTCACGGGAGCAGCGGTTGCCGCTGGTGCGGGCGCCGCGGGAGCCGGAGGCTCGGCGGCTGGGGCAGGTGTGGCAGCGGGAGCGCCGGAGGTGCTGGCAGTTGCGCTGATAATTTCGTCTTCCATTAGTTCTTCGTCGTCCTCTCCGTAACTGTATTCCTTGATCTCCGAAAACAGTTCGATGTGTTCTTCCGCGTGATCGTAATCGTCGAATTCGTCATCCGCCGGGGCGAGGAAAAACACGTCATGAATCATCTTTTCGGTCATGGTCAAATCTAGGATACACGTTTTTGGGGCTAAGGCAAGAGGGTAGTGTGAGATAATCGCCCCAAATGATAAGCTTCAGAGCCTGTTTTGCTGCCGGTTGGATCTGCCTTGCCGTCGGCTGGCTCCCTGCGCAGCAGCTGACGGGCGTGATTAGCGGGACGATCTCCGATACGGCGGGCAGCGCCATTGCGGGAGCGGCACTGCGCTTGAATTCGGAATCCACCGGCGCGACTCGCGACACGGTTTCGGACTCCGCCGGGAACTATCAGTTCAACGCCATTGCCGCGGGAAACTACCGTCTTACCGTGCGTCACCCCGGTTTCAAGGCCTACGAACGGAAGGCTATCGAATTGACGGCGAATCAAAGTCTTTCCATGGGAATCATTCGCATGGATGTGGGCGACGTCTCGGAATCGATTACCGTCTCGGCCGAAGTGAATACTGTTCAAATCACCAGCGGGGAACGGTCGGGCATCATTACGGCCGAGGAGATTCAGAACCTCACCGTGATGAATCGCGACTTTGCCACGCTGGTGGCGCTCTTGCCCGGCGTTGTGGACAATCCCGGATCGGCGGAAGTGCAAGGCTTTTCCGGCGGCGCCTCTTTCAACGTGGCGGGCAACCGGTCCAACGCCAACAGCATTACTATCGACGGCGGATCGACGGAGAATACCAACGGCGGCAACGGAAATAATTTCGTGAGCATGGATTCCATCGCCACCGTGCGCATTGTCACCTCGGCATTTCAGCCGGAGTTCGGACGAAAACCGGCGGCCAGCATCATGGCGATCACCAAAGGCGGCGGCAAACAATTCCACGGCGCGGCGTATTGGTACTATCGCCACGAATGGATGAACGCAAATCAATTCTTCAACAACCGCTCCGGCGTGCCGCAGACGCCGCGCCGCGTGCAGACGCCGGGCTTCAACATCGGCGGGCCTGTGTTCTGGCCCGGCAAGTTCAATCGCGGCAAGAGCAAATTGTTTTTCTTCACATCGCTGGAGCTCATTCGCGAGCGCCGGCCGCAGGATATCCGCGAATTGACCACCCCCACCGAGTTGGAGCGGCAGGGCGATTTTTCCAAATCGATCAATACGAATGGGCGGCTGTTTACCGTCAATGATCCGTTGAACAACAAAGCGCCTTTCGCGGACAACGTCATTCCCGCCGCGCGCATCGATGCGAGTGGACGCAACTACCTGAAATTGTTGCCGCCGCCTTCGAATGTCAACCCCTTGATCGCCCTCAATACCTATAATTTTCAGGCTCAGGAGAGTTTGAACATACCCAAGATCTCCAACAGCACGCGCATCGATTACATGATCAACGCGAAGACCACCGTGTGGTTCAAGTACAACTATTGGCGCGAGGATCAGAAGGGGTGGGCCGTATCGGCGGGCAACTCCAACTGGGGCTGGATGCCGGCGCATTACCTCAACAAAACACACGCCCCCGTGCTTTCCATGACCCACCTGATCAGCCCGACAATGATCCTGGAAGCGTCGGCGCGCATTACGCGTTGGACGGAGGATGGATCGGCGCTGAGCGAGGAACGTTTGCAGGCGCTGAACCGGAAGACGGCGGGTGTGAATATCCCGCAGCTCTATCCGGGGGGCAACCCACTCAACCTCGTTCCCAACGCCACCTTCGGCGGCATCAGCAGGGCCATCGGCACCAGTCTCAATGCGCGGTTCCCATTACGCGGCGCGGAAACGCCCGGGTTCTCCGATGTCACGGTGTCGAAAATCAAGGACACGCACACGTGGAAGTTCGGCCTCTATTTCGAGCGCTGGCGCGCGGTAAAGGGCGAGTCGGGAAACTGGAACGGCACGCTGGATTTTTCGGCCGACACTAATAATCCCGGCGATTCCGGGAACGCATTTGCCAATGCCCTGCTGGGGAACTTTCGCAGCTATACGGAATCGAACAACCGGCCGCCGCTGTACGAAGGGACCATTTCCTACGAATGGTATGTGCAAGACAACTGGAGAGTGACGCGAAGATTCGCGCTGGAGTATGGAATCCGATTCGGATGGTCGCAGCCTTTCTACAGTCTGCGCAGGCAGGAGGCGGGATTCGTGCCTGCAATGTGGAATGCCAAGAACGCGATTCAATTTATGAGTCCCGTGCGCGTGAACAATGTGCGGCTGGCGCGGCACCCGGTAACGGGGGCGACCTTCCCGGCAACGATCATCGGAGCCGTTGCTCCGAATACGGGAGATCCTTTCAACGGCACGGTGAACCTGCTGACCAATGCCGATTATCCGCACGGGCTGCGCGAGAATAGCGGCGTCAAGGCGGCTCCACGATTCGGGTTTGCCTATGACCCCGTGGGAAAGGGCAAGACAGTAATCCGCGGCGGGATGGGTCTCTTCTATGAAATTCACGAGAAAGATTTGTGGGGTTATGCGCTGCATCTGGACCCGCCGAATCAATTGACGCCGCAGATTTTCTACGGCGATCTGAACACGTTCAGCAACACGCAAGGCTTCCTGTTCCCGTCGAACACATCGGGGCTGAATTCCGATCGCACGATGGGCCGGACCATGAGCTACAGCTTCAATATTCAGCAACAGGTTGGGCGCGGAAATCTTGTCGATGTGGCTTACGTGGGAACTCTCGGCCGCCATCTTCTGGAACGGAAAGACCTCAATTCTATCGCCGTAGGCACGACGTATCAAGCTGCGGCGTTGGACCCCACGAACAACAATGCCGCGCTGCCGACACAACTTCTGCGGCCTTTTCCCGGGTACGGAAACATTCAGTTCTACAACTACGATTCGAATTCCAGCTATCACTCGCTGCAGGCGCAAGTGAAGCGCCAGGTCTCAAAGGGGCTTTCCGGCGGTTTGGCGTGGACGTGGTCGAAGACCATGGATTACGGCGATAGCGACACGGTGAACCTGAGCAATCTGGTGAGCCCGAAGGTGTGGAACTACGGCAAGGCGGGCTTCGACCGGACGCACATTTTGAAAGGCTACTGGTATTGGGCGGTGCCGGGCGCATCGCGTCATCTGCCGTTTTCCGGCGGCGCGTCGAAGGCGCTGGCGCGCGGCTTGTTCGATGGATGGCAGATGTCGGGGATTCTGACCATGATGAGCGGTGCGCCGTTGGGCGTGTCGCTGGGTCTCACTTCGGGCAGCGCGAACAACTGGTCGGGGTCGCCCACCGATGCGGCGAGACCGAATGTGATTGCCAATCCTATTCTCCCCAAGGACCAGCGAACGTTCGCGGTCAACCTGAATCGCGACGCGTTCGGTCTGCCCAATCAGGCTACTTTGGGGAATGCCCCGAAGGACGTGTACCGCGGGCCGGGGCGGAACAATTGGGACATCTCGCTGTTCAAGAATTTCCGCGTATCGGAACGGTGGCGCAACCTGAACGCGCAGTTCCGGGCGGAATCCTACAACACGTTCAACCACACGCAATTCACCGGCGTGGACAGCACGGCGCGCATCGATGTACGCACGGGAGCGCTGGCCGCGCCGACGTTCGGACAGTTCACGTCGGCGGGGCTGGCGCGGCGCATGCAGCTGGCAATGCGGCTGACTTTCTGAGTTTCTGCGATTATCTCCAAGTATGTAAATCTTCCACGTGATGGAAGATTAGCATAGTTGAGTATCGTGCACATAGCGCCAATTCAACTATGTAAATCTTCCACGACGTGGTATATTTACATAGATGATCCACCGGGACACATTGGACGAAATCGCCGATTTGCTGACCCGTTTTCCGGCGGTGGCCATCCTCGGCCCGCGTCAGGTAGGCAAAACGACGCTGGCCCGGATGATCGCCAGCAAGCTGGGAAAGAGAGCCATCTATCTGGATCTGGAACTGCCTTCCGATTTGATCAAACTTGCCGATCCTGAGTATTATCTCGACGTCCACCAGCAGCGGCTGGTGATTCTGGACGAGATTCAACATGTTCCAGACCTCTTCAAAATTCTGCGCGGTTTGATCGACAAACGAAGGCACACCGGCAAGAGGAGCGGCCATTTTCTACTGCTTGGATCAGCCTCGCTGGACCTTCTCCGGCAATCCTCGGAGAGCCTCGCCGGACGCATGGCCATCGTCGAACTGCCTCCGTTTCTCATCTCTGAGGCGGCGGGGCCAGACAGGAAGGCGATCGAAAAATTGTGGATTCGCGGCGGCTTGCCGGACAGTTTTCTGGCCTCAAGCGACGCGGTGAGCCTGGAGTGGCGGGACAAGTTTGTGCGCACCTATCTGGAGCGCGACATTCCAGCGCTGGGTCCGCGGCTGCCCGCGGCGACGCTGGGCCGTTTGTGGCGAGCGCTGGCCGCGGATCAGGGCCAGGTGTTGAATGCGTCGCGGCTCTCCGCCAGTCTTGGTGTGAGCGGCCAAACCGTCGCGCGCTACGTCGACACTCTTGTCGATCTCCTTCTAGTTCGCCGCCTTCCACCCTGGACACGCAATCCGCGCAAGCGCATGATCCGCTCGCCAAAGATCTACGTGCGCGACAGCGGCATTGCGCATGCGCTGATGGGAATTCGTGACCTGGACGGGCTGTTGGGCAATTCCGTTGCGGGGTTCAGTTGGGAGGGGTTCGTGATCGAGAACATTCTCTGTTCCTTCGCGGAGATTCGCGACGCGTGGTTCTATCGCTCCGCGGGCGGCGCGGAGATCGACTTGCTTCTGGACTTGGGCGGGAACCGGCTGTGCGCGATCGAAGTCAAATTGTCGCTCACGCCCGTGCCTTCGAAAGGCTTTTACGTCGCCTGCGAGGAATTGGGCGTGGCGCGGCGAATGGTGGTCTATCCCGGCAAGGAACACTATCGCATCAACCGCGAAACGGAGGCCATGCCGGTGAGCATGCTATTGGGACGGAAATCGTCCCTGCGGGCTACGGCTGGGCGATAGGCACGGAAACGGAGTCCGTGATTTCAATGCCGAACCCGTCCAGCCCCACGACCTTGCGCGGGTGATTGGTCAACAGGCGAATGGTGGACAGCCCGAGGTCCACCAGAATCTGCGCGCCGATTCCCGTATCGTGCTGCAGCAGACGTTGTCCCTGCGTGTGCGTGGTGACGAACGTATCGCGGCCGTGCGTGAGCAGTCGTGGCGTGCCGTTGTCGCTTTGCACGCGCAGGCCGGGGCCCGTTTGATGCAGGTAGACCAGCACGCCCGCTCCTTCTGCGGCGATTCGTTGCAAGGCTCCGCGCACCATTCTTCCGCATTCGCAATCGGTCGATCCGAACACGTCTCCGTAGACGCAGTGGGAATGCATGCGCACCAAAACGTTCTTCGCGCCGCGCACCTCGCCCAGCACCAGCGCGATGTGCCGTTCGGGGTCGACGGAACTGGCGTAGGAGATGGTCCGGAATTCGCCGCACTCCGCGCGCAGAGTTCCTTCGGCTCTCCGTTGCACGATCCTTTCGTTTTGCAAACGGTAGCGAATCAGTTCCGCCAC
>JACPVQ010000177.1 GCA_016191645.1 Candidatus Solibacter usitatus | reverse complement strand
TCTCCTTCACAATTAATATCATTTTAGCACTCCAATTTGAAACACATCTATATTTAGAATCAGCGATTTAATTTGATAGAATGCAGTGGTTAAATTTGATAAAATTTAAAAAATCACGAGGAACCCTGAGAACTCTCCGCTGTTCTCCGTGTCGGAAGCAAGGTCCTGCGACTTGGCGTACGTGTAGTTGAAATCCACCGAAAGGCCGTTGGAGAAACTCTTGCGCAGCGACCATTGCATGGAATGATAGTTGCCGCCGGCAATGGAACTCCACGCCGAAAGCGAAGAGAACTGCGCGTTCATCATCATGTTCGCGCCCAGGCGGCCGCAGCCCGGATCGCAATATTCGTCGATATCGGCGAGCGTGGAGATAAAATCGTTGCCGTAGTTGCGCGCATCGTTATAGATGACTTGCGTTGCGGTCTGGCGCGCGGTCTTCAGGTTGCTGTACATGTTTTCGAAGAAAGGAATGGGAGTCACGGATGCCACGGGCGTATTCGCCGTGAGCAGGCGGAACATCTGCGTCGCTCCTTCAAAGTAGCTTTGTTTGCTCGCCGGATCCGTTAGGTTGGCGGGCATAGCCAGATCGCGATTCATCAGCGAGCGCCGCGACATGCGCCCGACATAACGTCCCTCGACAAACCAGCCCTTTGCGAATTCGCGCCCCACGGAGAAGTTCATGTTCATCGTGTACGGGATCTTCAATTTGTCATCGATAGAGGAAGTGATGGCGAATCCCGTGTCGATATCGGAAGGCGGGGTGAAGGGAAAACCGCCTCTGGGCGCGGGCCGGATCAACTCCGGCGGAAGATTGAACAGCCCGGTGAAGCGCGGCGCGGTGGTTGCGTTTAAACGGCCGGAGGGATTGGCGAGAGTCGTGGCGAATCCAAATGCGTTGGAATCGAAGGTGCGCGCCAGCGATTGCCCAACCAGATCGTAGAACATGCCCCAGCCCGCGCGGATGGAAGTTCTGCCGTCTCCGCCGAACAAGAACTTCTTCCATCCCGAAGGGCCGGAAGGAGACCACGCCAGCGAAAGGCGCGGAGCGAAATTGCGTTTGTGGAAAGGATAAAGCGGACGGCCCTGCGTATCGCCCGCGCGCACATAGGTGATGGCGCCGGCATCCTGCTGGCTCTTTCCCTGATCGGCAAGCGACCCGCGCATGTTGAACCAATCACCCAGCGGAATGTTCGTCGAAGCCTGAACTCCGTTGGCCTCGTAAACCGGCGGCATCAGCGACCATCTCAGGCCGTAACTCAACGTCAGGTTTTTGCGCGCGCGCCACGAGTCTTTGAAGTACAACTCGTATTCCCGGTTGCGGAAATTGCGCGTTACCGGCGCGCCCAACGGCAATGCTTCGCCGCGAATATTGTAGTTGTAATTCGCGTCCACTTCGGAAATGATGCCCAGCAAGGACATCATGGCGTTGCCAAACGCGGCGCGGTCATTGGGCGCAAGATCGCGCGGCGAGAAATCGCTGCCCACGCCGCGCAGCCAGTTCACATTGGTCGAAGCAGAATGGAAAGACCTTCTGGTGCTCAACGACTGGTTGTCCACCAGGCGGATAATCGTTCCGAAATCGATGGAGTGCTTTCCCTTATTCCAGCTGATGTCCTCGCTGAACTGATGCAGGGGCATCTTTCGCGCCACACCCGTAGTGAGGCCGATGGGTGAATCCAAATCGCGGAAGGCGATTGCGGATTGGCCTTGTATCCCCGTGAAGTCGCGCGCGTAGCGCGTCAACCCGTAGCGGAAAGTGCTGATCATGTTCGCCGAAAGAATTGCCGTGTATCCCGCCGCAACGCCTTTGCCGTTGGCGAGAAACAAACTGTTCGGCTGCTGTCCGGGAAACTGCGGCGCGAACGTGCGATGTTCATTCTGTGTCTGCGCGCGCAGGAAAAAATTGTGGTTCGCCTTGGCCTGATAATCGAACTTCGAGATATAGACGGGGTCCCTGCGTTCCAGAGGCGCAGTAAAACGGTAGCCTTGCAGATTCAATCCGTCGCCCAGTTTCGGATCGTTCGGCAGCGGGTAGCTGTTGAAGATCTTGAGAATCTCCGTGTTCGCGCCGATGCCTCTGGGGTCGAGGGCGCGCACCTGATCCGGAGAGAGCGTCACAATTGCGCCCGCGCGATTGTGATACTGAACGCTTCCCTGCCGCAGGAGCGCCGAGGGAACCACGCGCTCCACGTTCTGATCGCTGCGGTCGTTGCGCTGCTCCCAATTGAAGAAGAGAAATAGCTTGTTCTTCCGAATCGGCATCCCCAGTCGAAAACCGGGAATATTGATGAGCAGCTTCGGCTGCTTCACGTCCGCCTGATTGTTGAAAAAACCGTTGGCCGCGGTGGCGGTGTTGCGGTGATACCAATAGGCCGCTGCGTGCAACTCGTTTGTTCCGGAACGCGTGGAAAGAGCGATTTGCGCGCCGGAGCTTCGGCCTTGATCGGCGTTGGCGTTGCTGGTGGTGGTGCGAAATTCGTCGACGGAATCGAGCGTGACTTTCAAAACGCTCTGAAACGCATTTCGTTCCTGCTGTTCGTTGACATCCACGCCGTCCAGAGTGATATTCGATTGATCGCTCTTACCGCCGTTCACATTTCCGAACTGATTCACGCCCGGTTGCAGCGCCAGCAGTCCGGCCACATTGCGTGCGAACGAAGGCAGCTCCAGAATCGTTTTGTTGGTGATCACGTTGCCAACGGTGGCATCCACGGTATTCAGATTCGTAGCCTCGGCCGTCACGGAGATACTCTCAGCCACCGCGCCCATGCGCTGAAATGCGATGTCGTAATTTGCCGGCATTGCTACCCGCACCGCGACCTCATTTACCGTGACATCCAGGAAGCCCGCCGCCTTGGCAACAATCCGGTAACGGTCCGGAGCAATTTGCGGAAAGCTGTAGCGGCCTTCCTGTCCGGTTTGCACCTCGCGCACGACGATCCCCTTGGTGAGGCTCTCCAGCCGGATGGACGCACCGGGAATAGCGGCACCCGTGGGATCGGTCACGAGGCCCGAAAGTTGGGAAAGTTGCTGCGCGGGAAGAACGGAAAAAGACGCCAGCAGAAGGAGAAAAGAAGAACAACGGAGTTTTCGCATGGTGAGCCACCTAAGCAAAGGCTAATCGAGGAATAGCAGGATTCGCGCCAGGATACAACCGCGACGAGTGTAACGGGGGCGCGGTTTGGCGCATCCTTATGGATGTTGTGATTCTCACGCGCCGCCAAATCCTGCTGTCCGCCGCCGGTCTGGCAAAGGCACAGCAGCCGGAACGCAGTCCCAATACCTTCTCGATGGATGTGAAGGTGATCAATGTTCTGGCCACAGTGCGCGACAGACAGGGCAACATTATCCGCAATCTGAGCAGGGAGAACTTCCGTTTGGAGGACGACGGCGTTGCTCAGGAGATCAAATACTTTTCCCGTCAAAGCGACCTTGCGCTGACTCTCGGCATGTTGATCGACACCAGCGGCAGCCAGATCCGCGTCTTGGGTGAAGAGCAGCGGGCGAGCTTCCGGTTTCTGCGCCAGGTGCTGCGTGAGGACAAGGACACGGCCTTTGTGATCCGTTTCGATTTCGATGTCGAACTGCTGCAGGATCTGACTTCCTCGCGCGACCGGCTGGAACAATCGTTGAGCAGCCTGGAGGCGGCCTCCATTCCGCAAATGCGGCGGCGCGCGCAGATGGGCGGCGGCGGGGTCCCTCCACGCAGACGCCGCGGCGGCACGGCGCTGTACGACGCGGTCCTTCTGGCATCGGACGAACTCATGCGCAAGCAGCCGGGAAGAAAGGCGTTCATCCTGCTGTCGGACGGCGTCGATACCGGCAGCCGCGTTTCGATCAGCAGCGCCATCGAAGCGGCTCAACGCGCCGACACCTTGGTCTACACGATTCGATTTTTCGACAACAAGGCGTTTCGCGCGAACACTCCCATTGGCAAGAAAGTTCTACAACGTTTGGCGGAAGAAACCGGAGGAGGCTACTTCGACGTGTCGGAAAAACAACCGCTGCAAAAGGTGTTCCGGCAGATTGAAGATGAATTGCGCAATCAGTACAACCTTGGCTTCACGCCGAGTAAAGCGGACACGAGCGGCGCGTTTCACAGAATCCGGCTCACAACAAACCAGAAAAACGCGCTGGTGCAAACCCGCGGCGGATACTACGCGTCGGCGAAAAAATAGAACTAACGCAGCGCGAATGCGAACAAACTATTGCCGGAGGCGATGACGACGTGCTGCTTGCCGTCGACGGAAAAGCTGATGGGGTTGGAGAACGTTGCGCCGCCGGTTGGAAAGCGCCACAGCGGTTTTCCACTGCGCGAATCGAGCGCGAAGAACATGCCTTCGCTGCTTCCGCCGAAGACCACGCCTCCGGCGGTGGCCATCAAACCCGCCCACGGCGGCGAGTTGAGAGGAAACTCCCAAGCAAGCTTTCCCGTGAGAGCTTCCAAGGCTCGCACCGCGCCCGCCGGTTGAATGCCGGGAATGCCGCGAATGCCGCCGCCGGTGAACCAATCGCCAGGCCGGTAGTCCGCGTTGGCTTTCGTGAAATAAACACCCTCCTCGCGCGCGGCGACGAAGAAGCGGCGCGCCACAGGATCGTAGGACGGGCTGAACCAGTTGGTCCCGCCGTGCAAGCCCGGATAGACGATGACACCTTCGCGCGTTGGTGCGGAATTCGGCAACCGGATAGGTCGGCCCTTGGCATCGAGTCCCTCCGCCCACGTCTGCTTTGCGTAAGGAACGCCGTGAAGGAACTCACCCGTCTCGCGATCAAGTACGTAGTAAAAAGCATTTCGATTCGCCATCAGCACCAGCTTGCGAGGCCTGCCGTTCCAGGGGAGATCGGCCAGCACGGGAACATGATTCGAATCCCAATCGTTGACATCGTGCGGCGTGAATTGAAAATGCCACTTTCGTTTGCCGGTGGCGGCATCCAAGGCGAGCAGCGAATTCGCAAACAGGTTGTCGCCTTCACGCACATCGCCGTTGTAATCGGGGCCCGGGTTTCCCGTACCCCAGTAGATGAGATTCAGGCTTGGATCGAAACTGCCGGTGACCCAAGTCGCCGCGCCGCCGGTTTTCCAACTATCGCCCTTCCACGAGTCGCCGCCGAATTCACCGGGGGCAGCGACGGTGTTAAATCTCCACACGCGGCTGCCCGTGCGCGCATCGTAGGCATCGAGAAAGCCGCGAATTCCATATTCGCCGCCGGCGACGCCAGTGATTACCAATCCATTCACCACCAGCGGCGCGCAAGTAAGCGCGTAACCTTGTTGATAGGGCGCAACGACGGTGTCCCACAGCAACTTTCCGGTTTTGGCGTCGATGGCGATGAGGTGCGCATCGAGCGTGCCCATGAACAGGTTGTCGCCCAGAATGGCCAAGCCGCGATTCGCCGCGCCGCAACAGGCGCGGTAGTCACTGGGTACAGAGCGGCGGAATCGCCACAGCGGCCGGCCGGTGCGGGCGTCGATGGCCACTGCTCCGCCGGGCGGGTCCGACAAGTACATCACTCCGTTCACTACAATGGGCGATGGTTCAAACTTGTGCGCAGTTTGCGTTTGAAAGACCCAAGCAGCTTTCAAGTTCGACGCATTGACGGCGGTGATCTCCTTGAGCGGTGAGTATCGCCATCCGTTGTCCTGGCCGGAATACGTATTCCAATCTTGCGCAAAGGCAGCGGTAGACAGCAGAAGTAGCAGTTTCACCGGTTGCCTCGCAAGGAAGACAGGTAGGCAAGTATGTCCTCCAACTCATTCGCGCTGAACGTGTTGGCATAGGAAGGCATGGGGGTGCGGCCCCAGTTTTTCTCGATCTTCGCGAGCTGCGATTTCTCGAAGGAGCGCAAACGGCCCGTCTTGTCGCGCACTTGAATCGTGAAACTGTCTTCGTTGACACGTGCGGCGACAATCTGCTCGCCGCGCGTCGTCGTCAGCCGGACTTGCAGAAAGTTGTCCGGGATATCGATGGTCCAGCGGTAGTTGGCAAAGCTGTCCGATATTTCTTTTTCGGGTTGCAGCAGCGCAGTCTTCAAGTAGTCACGGGAACGCGTGCCGGTCGCCGAGAGTTCCGGCCCCAGCGTTCCGCCTTCGCCGCGCACGCGATGGCACTCCATGCATTTGCCTTTCCCTACGAACAACGCGCGGCCTCTGCCGGCGCCGGCGGCGGATGACGCTTCTCCGCTTACGCGCCAAGTCCACACTTTCTCCGCCAACTGCTTCAACGTATCGTTATCAAGCCGGTTGGCGGGTATTGGCGGCATATCCGTACCGGGAATTCCCTGCCGGATGATCTGCAAAAGGCCGTTCACGTCTTTCGATCGAGGCATCGCCGACCCAAGCAGCATCGGTCCGCGGCCGCCTTCGCCGCGTTCGCCATGGCAGCCCGAACACAGTTGTTTGTAGGCGTCCTCGGGAGCGCCGGCAAAGGCAAATGTGAGTAATGAGAAGAGCGTAATCATAGACGAACGCGCGGGATACGATCGGCTACGGGCGGCATTGCGGGGAAGTCCGTCACGGCTTCCGATTGATACCAATAGCAGACGGAGTAGTAGTTGTCGGCGCGATCATTGGCGTGGCCATGTTCAATGGTGTGCTTCATGTATCGCGAGAAGGTTATGGGATTGTCGCCGTGCCAGCGATAGCAGGAGTAGCGCCCGCCGGTACGCTCCGCCATCATGATCTGCGGCGCGCCGTATTGATTGTGGCCGAACGGGGTCGCGCCGTCGCGTCCACCGAAATTCCAGCTTCCCAGAAAATAATCTTCGAGGCCGGTGCCGATGATGGCGGGCTTCGATTCGTCGTCGAGGAAGATCATGTCGTCGCCTTCTCCCATCCAGCCCTCGGCGTTGATCTGGACACCCAGCGTCACGCCCATCAGATGGCCGCGGCCGCGCGTTTCGGCGAACACGTAGTTGCTCTTTCCATCGGGATTCAGCTTCTGCGGGCCGGGATAGGTTACCGCCACGTTGGGAGTCTTCTGGCGATATTGCGCGTGGAAATAAAGAGCGTCGGATGGCAGCGCGTTGCAGCGCAGATAATCGATGTTGGAATAAAACGCGTTCACATCCTCTTTGCCTTCATTCGTAACCGCAATGCGCGCCGATTTGCGGAACGGCATGGCGAAATAAGAATTGAGCGAACGGCCGGGCGAGCAGGCGAGAAATTCCGATTGATAAAGAACGTAGTCGCCAAGATTGAGACCGAAGAAATCGCCAACGGGAGTCTCGACGCTCGGTTTGTCCTTGCCATCCCACCATATGCGGAGCACCAATTCCTTCAGGTGCGTGCGCGACCGCGCGGCGATGGTAAACCAGATGTGCGAAATCACTCCCGGGCCTTGTGCCTGGAACAACTCTTGCGTCGCACCGGCGGCGATGGGAAAGAAGTCGCGATTGCCGCCCGTGCGATCGTGACTCGATTGTTTGAGTGACTGATAGTTCTGCGAGCGAACATACTTCGGCAGGAATTTATATTCGCGCTCGCCGCCTTCCTGGGCCTGCACAGCAGCGGGGGCGGCGGCCAATCCAAAGACACCCGCGGCGCGTTGAAAGAAACTACGCCTACCGTTCGACGTTGTCATATCCGTGTATGCCTCCTAGATTATTAGAACACTCTCCAAGACTAGCGCTAAGATGTAGTTTCAGCCCGATTTCTTATGACGCTTCAGCGGTTGATCCGTTCCAGTTTTCTTGTGTGCCTGCCGTTGCCGGCGCAGGTTGATTTCACAACGCAGGTTCATCCCATCCTGGTTGCGCGTTGCACATCCTGCCATTCGGGGGAGAAGGCGCAAGCGGGCCTCGCGCTGAATACGAGAGCGGAGATTCTGCGCGGTGGCAGCAGCGGCACGGCGGTGTTGCCCGGCAACAGCAAGGGCAGCCTTATCTTGCGCCGCGTCACCGGTGAAAAAGAACCGCGCATGCCGATTGGACGCGACGCATTGCCCGCCGCGGAGATTGCACTGTTGAGGCAGTGGATCGACGAAGGCGCGAAAGGTCCTGCCGGAACAGCAGCCGCGCGTTGGGTTGCGCCGCTGCTGCCGCTCAATCCAAAGCCGCGGCGCGAGGCGGCAAACATCGTAGACGCGTTTCTCGATGCGCCTGGGAGACCCGTTGCCGACAATGTATTTGCGCGGCGCGTCTATCTGGATCTTTGGGGCTTGTTGCCAACGCCGGAACAGCTTGCGGCGTTTGAAAAGGATCAAGATCCCGCCAGGCGCGAGAAGTTGGTGGATGCGTTGCTCGCCGATTCGGGCAACTATACGGCGCATTGGATCAGTTTTTGGAATGACGTTCTGCGCAACGAAGAGGGCGTTGTCTATTACGGCGAGCGGCAATCGATTACCGCCTGGCTGCGCCGGGCTTTGACGGAGAACGTCCCCTACGACCGCTTTGTCGGCGAATTGATTAATCCGCCGGAAAAAACAGGACCGGCCGGATTTGTTCTAGGGGTCACTTGGCGCGGGGAAGTGCCGGCGAGTGAGCGGCCGCCTCTGCAAGCGGCGCAAAGCAGCGCGCAAACATTTCTCGGCATCAATCTCAAATGCAATTCCTGTCATGACAGCTTCATCAGCAGCTGGAAATTGAAAGACGCATACGGATTGGCGAGTTTCTTTTCGCCGGAGCCGCTGAATCTGGTGCGCTGCGATGTGGATACGGGCGAAGTATCGAAGCCGAAATTCCTGTTCCCTGAATTAGGTGAGCCGGCTGCGAAGGGAACACCGGAGAGCCGGCGAGCAGAGGCCGCGCGATTCTTCACCATGACCGAAAACGGCCGCTTGCGGCGGACGCTGGTGAATCGCTACTGGAAGCTGCTGTTCGGCCGAGGCATTGTGGAGCCGGTGGACGATATGAGCGCGGAGCCGTGGAACGCCGAACTTCTGGACGCGCTGGCGTGGGATTTTGCCGCGCGGGGTCACAACGTGAAACAACTTCTGAAGACGATGCTGCTATCGAAGGCGTATCAACTGCCTTCGGTGAAGGAGCCGCCCGCGGCGGGAGCAAAGTTCAGTTTTCGCGGACCGCAGCGGCGCAGGTTGACGGCGGAACAATACGCCGATGCACTTGCGTCCATCACGGGCGAGTGGCGCATGAAGATTCCATCGCAGGCTGGTAAGGCCGTGCATGCGCGCGAGTGGGAGTTCAAATCGACAACGCTGACACGGGCGATGGGAAGACCGGTTCGCGACACCGTGGTGACGGAACGCCTCACCCTGCCGACAACGCTGCAATCGCTGGAGTTGCTCAACGGACAACTGTTGTCGGAATGGCTGCGCGAAGGCGCGCGCCGCCTGGCTGAAAATCCGGCGCCGCCGCCGGAGAATCTGTTTGACAGCGGAGTGGTCCGGCGCAACGCGGTGAAGGTGAACGTGAAGCTGGACGGCGCGCGGACGTTTTGGCTGCTGGTGGAGAATGTCGATTCCTACGATGCCTCGCGCGTAATTCCACAGTGGAATCACGCGGTACTGGTGAGGGGTGAAGAGCGCGTTCCTCTGAAGAATTTCACGGGGGCTGTGAATCCGGAACGGCTGCGCGTGCCCGCGGCTTTGAAGGTCGCGCTGCCGGAAGGCTTCGAGCGGTTCGAAGCGTCGGTGGAGGTGGCGGCGGAAAGTAAGGAGTCCGATATCGGCCCGGCGATCCGCTTTTTCGTATTCGACCGGGAGCCGGACAGAAAGCGCCTGGTGAAGATAGATGCACGCACTCCGGTGGAGCGGCCCCAGGGTCCGTTCACATCAGCGGCGTTGATCACGCGTCTTTACCGGCACGCATTCCAGCGCGACCCAAGCGAAGCGGAGCGCCGCGCCGCGAGCGCGATACTGGGCGCGAAGCTGACGACGGACGCGGTGGAGGATCTGCTGTGGATGCTTCTCCAATCGCCGGAATTTCAATACATACGGTAAACGTCATGGAAGAAAAACGAATTTTGCAATCGTTGACGCGGCGCGGTTTTGTGGGCGCCACCGGAGCGGCCATGTTGTCCGCGTTGGGGGCCGGATCGGCGACGCCGCTGTGGCCGCAAGCGCGTCCCAAGGCAAAGGCCGACACGCTCATTCTGTTGTGGATGGCCGGCGGAATGGCGCATACCGAAACATTCGATCCCAAGCGCTACACCGCGTATGAGAAGGGCCTCGAATCGAAGCGCGTGCTCAGCACTTTTCCCGTTATCGACACGAAGGTGGACAATATCAAGTTGTCGAAAGGGCTGGAGGGAATCGCATCCATTATGGATCGCGCCACGCTCATTCGCACCTATCAGGCGGGCGATCTCGGGTTCATTCTGCATTCGCGACATCAGTATCACTGGCATACCGGATACGCTCCGCCGTTGTCGGTTGCCGCGCCACATTTGGGTTCGATGATCGCGCGCTCCCTGGGACCGAAGCATCCGGATGTACCCGCATTCGTCGATATCGGACAGAACCTCGACATCGGCGCGGAGAGCGATGCGGTGAAGGCGTTTCACACGGCGGGCTTCCTGGGAACGGAATATGGCCCGTTCCTGGTAGCCGATCCGAAAGAGGCGGCCGCCGCCGTGCGCCCGCCCGCTCATGTTTCGAACTCTCGTTTCGTGCGCCGGCAGCAGCAGTATCGCAAATTGATGGAAGCGAGTCCGGTGTTGAAGGAAGGCAGCGATTATCAACAGCAATCCCTTCTGCGATCGATGGACAATGCGTATCGCCTGATGAGTTCCCCCGCCGCCAAGGCGTTCGACATTCACTTGGAGCCGAAAGCCAGTTTCGACAGATACAATACGGGCCGATTTGGACTGGGGTGTCTGCTGGCGCGTAGATTGACGGAAGCGGGCGCGCGATTCATTGAAGTGACCACGGAGTACATTCCGTTCCGTCACTGGGACACACACGAAAACGGCCACGAACGCGCGGAGGGGATGAAGCGCGAAATCGATTCGCCTATCCGTCAGCTTGTGCTGGATCTGGAAGCGCGCGGTCTGTTGGACCGTACGTTGATCGTT
>JACPVQ010000176.1 GCA_016191645.1 Candidatus Solibacter usitatus | reverse complement strand
GCCGAGGTGATGGGGAATGAAGTAGTGCCCATTCACGATGTCGGCGTCGCGGGATCTCACCGCCTCATCCACAACCTGGACAAGTTGTCGGATGCGAAAGTGTGCATCGTGGTGGCGGGCATGGAAGGCGCTCTGCCGAGCGCGGTGGGAGGATTGGTGGCGGTACCGGTGATCGCCGTGCCCACCAGCATCGGCTATGGCGCGAGCTTCCACGGGTTGGCGGCGCTCTTGGGGATGTTGAACAGCTGCTCCAGCAATGTGACGGTGGTGAATATCGACAACGGGTTTGGGGCCGGGTACGTGGCAAGTCTGATTAACCGCGAATAATGTACGATGGGGAGAAGGAGCCGACGTAATGGAAGTGCGCTTAAAACCTGACGTGCAAGCCAAGCTTGAGCAGATGGCGCGCGAAAGTGGACGTGACAGCGACGAACTGGTTGAGGACGCCGTAGTCAGTTACTTTACGGAGTTGGCGCACGTGCGTGAGATGCTGGATCGGCGCTTTGACGGCCTGGAAAACGGCACAACGAAACCGATCGACGGTGAAGAGGCATATCGGCGTTTGATGGAGAATACCGAGTCCCGTCGCAAGCGCCTTGCATGAGTGGGTATTCGCTTCACCCCGAAGCGTTTGAGGATATCGACCAGATTCGCGAATACATCGCCGAAGTGAATCCAGACGCAGCCGACGATCACCGTAGTTTCATTGTTATTAGTTTATCCCGATGCCTATTGCCCGTTCGCCTGCGCGCGGCGGCGCACTTCATCGAAGAGATTGAAGATGATCGTCGCCGGCGGCGGCACGCCGTCCTGCAGGCCCATGGAAACGGGAACGATCATGCGCTTCCCATCCGGTGCGACGGTCATGCCCGATGCTGTCTGGTTGCCGAATTCAATGATGCGCTCCGTCCAAAAGCGCGGTGTCCCGGGAACAAACGCCCCGGACTTTGTGCTGTAGTCCACTACCATGATGCGTCCGGCACGGCCGCGGTAGTAGACCTCATGGCCCTTCGGTGACCATACGGGAGTAAAGCCTCCCTCGCCAGCCGACACCTGCCATTTTGCGCCGGTGTCGGGAACGGCTCGCACGTACACCTGAAAGCCAGACGAGAACTCTCCGGATTGGTAGGCGATCCATTTTCCGTCCGGGGAGAAGCGGCTGGCGAAAACCGACTGGCCGGGGTCTTCGCAACACTTTACGAACGTTCCCACGCGCGGCGCGGAGTCCCCGGATGGCGCGCCGTTGTATTCCAACTTCGCCAGAAACACCTCGCCGCTTCCACGTGCTTTTCCCACTGCCAGCAGCTTCCCATCCGGGGAGATGTCGTGGAGATACAGATCGTCATTACCGGCGAGAATCTGTTGCGGCTTCGACGCGCCGTCCGCCCGCGTCCAATACAGTTTGGTGGTGGTGGAGAAAAGGATCGCGCGCGAATCGGGAGTCCAGGCGAATTCGCTCACTCCACCCTCAAACGTCAGTTTGACCTTCGCGTTGCGCTTTAAGTCGAGGATCCCAATGTTCCGGCCATTCCCCGTGACTTCGATATAACCAAGCCGGCTGCCATCCGGAGAGAGTCTTTGCCGGAATACATTCTCCATGCCTGGAATGGGCGTGCTGTGCCCCAACGAATCCAGCCATTCCAAGCCTCGCTGGTCCCCACCGGTTCCGCGATAGTGCACCAGCATTCCGCCGCGCGATAGATCGTACAGCGCATGCCCTCTTCCCGAATGAACGGCGACATTCTCCAGAAGGGGAAAGGCCGTGCCTTTCAATTCCATGCGGTCGAGATCGAACGTCACAGCAAACAGGGTGTTGGCGTGGATGTAGGTGAGATGGCCGCTGGGCAAGTAGCGGGGATAGAATCCACTGGCCAGAGTTCTTCGTTTACGGTCCTTGAAGGAATGGACTTCCACGTTCGCCTCGGTGAAATCGTTCGGCGTTTTGCCGGCGACGAAAAGGACCCCACGCCCACCCGGCAACAGGAACGGGAAGCGGTGGCTGCCATCCGGCCTGAGATCGGTAACGGCGGTTGGCTTTCCGCCGGACGCCGGAACCATGGACAACTCTGCATTTCTGCTCAACGCGGCGATGATATTGCCGTCCTCTCCCCAACTTGCGCCACGCCCGCTGGGGCTTGGACAGAGCGTGATCGCAGCGCCACCGTCCACGGAAACTTTTTTCAGCGCGTCTCCAGCGAAGAAGCCAATCATGCGGCTATCGGGAGAGAAAAATGGATAAGCCGCGCCCTCCGTACCGGGCATCGGCGTTGCGGAGTCCTGGTCCAATCGCCTGGAAAAAAGAACCGTGCCGCCTTTGTTTCTTCCCACGAACACGATGCGCGATGCGTCCGGAGAAACCGCGAAGGACATTAAGGTGGAGTTGAGGGAAGGAAGCGGCGCGCCGAGATCCGTTTCCAGCTTGATCAACGGCTTCGGGACCGGACGTGTGAGGAACCACGCGTAACCGCCCACGCCTATTGTGGTGAGCAGGAAAAACGCGGCTGCGATGTAGGGCCACCTGCGTCTGGTTTCCACCGCGGGCGGCGCGGGAGGCGTTTCCCGCTCGCCCGCGGCAATCTTCATCAGCGTCAGCCGCGCCTCGCCAATGTCGCGCATGCGCAGATTGGGATCGCGCACCAGGCAGCGCCGCAGCAGCGGACGAACTTCGGGGGGCGCTTCGGAAACCATGAGATCTTTCGTCAGCACTTCCGAGATTGTATGGGCGATCGTCTCGCCTTGAAACATACGGCGGCCCACCAGCGTCTCCCACAGCACCACGGCGAACGACCAGATATCGACGCGCTTGTCGACGGGCTTGCCGGAGGCTTGCTCCGGAGCCATGTATTCCGGAGTACCCATGATCATGCCGACCACGCTTGCCAAGCGCACGGTGGCGGCATCGGCGGGATCGCTTCCCGGCGGCGGCAGCGGATCGGCGGCTTTTGCCAAACCGAAATCGAGAACTTTCACCACACCCTGCGGAGTGATCTTGATGTTCTCCGGTTTCAGATCGCGATGATAGATGTTCTTGTCGTGCGCCTCTTCAATGGCATCGACAATCTGGCGCAGGATGGGCAGCGCGTCTTCCAAGGAGAGAGCGCCTTGCCGGATGCGCGCGGCGAGCGTCGGCCCCTCGATGTACTCCATGACCAGGTAGTTGGGTCCGATGTCGTAGAGCGTGCAGATGTTGTTGTGATTCAGCGCGGCGACGGCGCGGGCTTCGCGATCGAAGCGCTCCGTGAATTGGGCACGTGCGACTTTGATAGCCACGTAGCGGCCCAAGCGCGGATCGCGGGCTTTCCATACGGTCCCCATGCCGCCTTCACCGAGGAGGGAGAGGATTTCGTAGGGTCCGAGTGATGTGCCTGGGCCGATGGTCATTGCGATTCCATTAGTTTACAACTATCTAGCGAGGCCTCCCTTGGCTGCTTTGATCTTGACTTGGCCCGGGCTTCGGGGGTGGGATAGTACTAGGCCCCTTCACAGCCTGGTAACTTCAGTCCTACGCCGATTCGTTACCGCTTTCCTACATCCCGTTACATCCGCGCCGTGCTAGCCTGAAGACAGATTGGGCGACTCGACAGACATTGCTATTCGTGCCCGCAGGCTGACCAAGAAGTACGCGTCGGGTTCTTCTACCATTACCGTGTTTCAGGATCTGGATCTTCAAATTCGGGCAGGCGAGCAGGTTGCCGTGATCGGCGAATCCGGCGCGGGCAAATCCACGCTGTTGCACCTGCTGGGCGGCCTGGACCGGCCCACCAGCGGTCACATCTATTACGGCCCTTGGGAAACCACGGCGATGCGCGATGCGGAGTTGAGCGCTTTTCGCAACTCCCAAATTGGATTCGTGTGGCAGAGCCACGGACTACTGCCCGAGTTCACGGCTCTGGAAAACGTCATGATGCCGCTTCTCATCCGCGGAGTGGCGCAGAGTACGGCGGCGAAGAAAGCCTTGGCGGAGATTGCGAAAGTGGGATTGGAAGCACGCGCGCAACATCGCGCGGGGGAACTTTCGGGCGGCGAACAGCAGCGTGTGGCGCTGGCCCGGGCGCTGGTAACAAAACCTAAGATTGTGTTGGCCGACGAGCCAACGGGCAACCTCGACTTCACGACGGGCGAGACGATCGCCGCGCTTTTTTCGGCTCTGCATGAGTCGCGCGTGGTCACTTCTTTGATGGTTACGCACAATCTCGCATTCGCGAAACGCTGCGACAGAGTTTTATTGTTGGATCAGGGACGGTTGCGACCTTATAATGAAGCAACAGTCACTTCTCAATGACAAGGACATAACGGATCGGCTTATGTTTGAACGCTACACGGAAAAAGCTCGGCGGGTGATTTTCTTCGCGCGTTACGAGGCCAGCCAGTTCGGCAGCCCGTACATCGAGACGGAGCATCTGCTGCTCGGCCTGATTAGAGAAGACAAGGCGCTGGCCAACCGGTTTCTCCGGTCCAACGCCGCCATTGAATCCATCCGCAAGCAGATCGAGGCGCACACCACCATCCGGGAGAAGGTGTCCACGTCGGTGGATCTGCCGCTGAGCCACGAATGCAAGCGCGTGCTCGCCTATGGAGCCGAGGAGGCGGAGCGTCTCAACCACAAGCACATTGGCACGGAGCATTTGATGCTCGGCCTGCTGCGCGAAGAAAAATGTTTGGCCGCGGAGATTCTACACGAGCGCGGACTGCGTCTCACTCAGGTGCGCGAGGAGATCGCGCGCGCCTCGAACGAGAAGATGGCATCCAACCGTCCCAAGGAAAGCTCGCTTCTGGCCGAATTCAGCCGCGACCTCACGCAGGCCGCCATTGACGGCTCGCTCGATCCGCTCATCGGCCGCGATCACGAAGTGGAGCGCGTGGTGCAAATCCTGTGCCGCCGCACGAAGAACAATCCCGTGCTCATCGGCGAGCCCGGCGTGGGCAAGACGGCCATTGTGGAAGGCTTGGCGCAGCGCATCGCCGATGGCGACATCCCCAGCTTCCTTTCCGACAAGCGCATTCTTGCGCTGGACCTTTCGCTCATTGTCGCCGGCACAAAATATCGCGGCCAGTTTGAGGAACGCCTCAAAACCATCATGAAAGAACTGATGGAGAATCAGAACGCCGTCATTTTTATCGACGAGTTGCACACGCTGGTGGGCGCGGGTTCCGCCGAAGGATCACTGGACGCCGCCAACATTCTGAAGCCCGCCCTTTCGCGCGGCGAAATTCAATGCATCGGCGCCACTACGCCGGCCGAGTTCCGCAAGTCCATTGAAAAAGACCGTTCCTTGGAACGCCGTTTTCAGGCCGTGAAAGTTCCGCCGCCCACCGAAGCCGACGCCGTGAAGATTCTCTTCGGCATTAAGGAACGCTACGAAAAGTTTCACGCCGTCGCCTACACCGATGAAGCCATCGAATCGGCTGTGCATTCGTCGTCGCGCTTTATTCCCGACCGCTTCCTGCCAGACAAGGCCATCGATCTCATCGACGAAGCGGGCGCGCGCATCAAATTGCGCCAGACCACGGTCCCGCCGGAAGTATCGGAGATTCAGAAGCGCATCAAGTTCATCGTGCACCGCATGGAAAACGCCATTGCCAATCACGAATTCGAGAAGGCGCGATTCTATTCCGACGAAGAACGCCGCGAGCGCGAGAATCTGCGCATGCTGCGCGATAAGTACAATCTCGACGACACCTCCACCGGCGTCGTGAGCAAGGACGATATCGAAGACGTCGTGGCGCGCTGGACGGGCGTGCCGATGACCGCCATCAAGGAAGAGGAAGTCAGCAAGCTGCTGCGCATTGAAGAAGAGTTGCACAGGCGAGTCATCAGCCAGGACAAGGCGATCGGCGCATTGTCGCGCGCCATCCGCAGATCGCGCGCCGGGTTGAAATCGCCCAAACGGCCGGCCGGCTCGTTCCTGTTCCTCGGCCCAACCGGTGTCGGTAAAACCGAAGTCGCGCGGGCGCTGGCGGATTTCCTGTTTGGCAGCGAGAAATCGCTCATCCGCTTCGACATGTCGGAGTTCATGGAGAAGCATTCCGTATCGAAACTGATTGGATCGCCTCCGGGCTACGTCGGATACGAAGAGGGCGGCCAGTTGACGGAGCGCGTGAAACGCAATCCTTACTCCGTCATCCTGCTGGATGAAATCGAGAAGGCGCATCCCGATGTGTACAACATCCTGCTGCAAGTCTTTGAAGACGGCCAGCTCACCGACGGCTTGGGCAACACGGTGGATTTCAAGAACACCATCATCGTCATGACGTCGAACCTGGGCGCGCGCTTCCTGGACCGGAAGACTCCTCTCGGCTTTGCGGCACCGGTGGGTCCTGGCATGGCGCCGAAGGTGGAAGAGCAGGTGATGAGCGAAGTGAAGCGGGCGTTCAATCCCGAATTCCTCAATCGCCTGGACGAGATCATTCTCTTCAACGCGTTGACGGACGACGATCTCATGCAGATCATCAACCTGATGGTGGGCCAGATCAATCTCAATCTTGTTGCCAAGCAACTAACCATCCGTCTTTCGCCGGAAGCCGCGAAATACATTCTGGAGAAAACGTGTCTGGATAGAAGCTACGGCGCGCGTCCGCTGCGCCGCGCCTTACAGAAGTACGTGGAAGATCCACTTTCGGAAGCGCTGATACAGGGCAACCTCGTGCGGCCTTCCGACCTGGAAGTCTACCTCGGCGACGCGGGTCTCTTCATGCGTCCCGTGCGGCAGGAGGCGCCTCTGGTGGCCGTGCCGGAAACGGAAGCGGAGCCGGAGCCCGAACCAGGTACGGTCCTCTACGCATTCTAGATGTGGGGCAGATCTCCAGATCTGCAGCGGGATCTCCAGATCCCGCATCTCGGCTTTGGCCTTTCACTAGATAAAAAACATTTCTTGCGACCCATGTTGTATCTCTGCTTGAATTGTGGTATCTAGTTATATGACTAGAGTGTGACCGAAAGGATCTTCCATGGGGTTCCCCACCAAAGTCCAACT
>JACPVQ010000205.1 GCA_016191645.1 Candidatus Solibacter usitatus | reverse complement strand
AAATGATATATTTCGGCCAGGAGGTTCCTTCATTCATGGATTCCAACAGACGCACTTTTCTTACTACTGCCGCCGCGGGGCTGCTCCCACAGAGAATCATGGGAGCCAATGAACGTATCCGCTACGGCCTCATCGCTTCCGGAGGCCGCGGCCGCTATCTCAACCGCATTTTCAAAAATCTCGGCGCGGAATGTGCCGCCGTATGCGATGTGTATGAGCCGCATATTGAGGCCGCGTTGAAAGACACGCCAAACGCCAGGAGCTACGGCGACTACCGGCAAGTGCTGGATCTCAAAGACGTCGATTGCGTTGTCGTTGCATCGCCCGACCACTGGCACTGTCCGATGATGTTGGACGCCGTGTCCGCCGGGAAGGATGTCTACTCGGAAAAACCGCTGTCGAAAACTCTGGAAGAGAGCACGCGCATGATCGCCGCCGTGCGCAAATCGAAACAGATTGTGCAGGTCGGCATGCAGCGCCGCAGCGCGGAATCCATCATGAAGGCCAAGAAGCTGGTGGAGGATGGCGTGCTGGGCCGAGTCACTTTGGTGAAGCCGCAGTGGCATTGGAATATCGCCAAGCCACTGGACAACTCACCGCTTTCCGGCAAGTTGGATTGGACCCGATTCCTGGGCAACGCCAAAAAGCGCCCATTGGAGCCGATGCGCTTCCGCTATTGGCGCTATTTCTGGGACTACGCCGGCGGCAACATGACCGACCAGGGAACCCATTTGATGGACGTCGTGCAGTGGTTCCTGCAATCCGGCCCGCCGAAGTCGGCGATCGCCCACGGCTACGTGGCGAAGATGAAAGGCGCGGAGCACGCGGACGTCTTCACAGCTGTCTTCGAATACCCCGACTTTATGGCGACCTGGACGCTCGACTACGCGAACTCATTCCAGAATGGGTGGTCGATCACGTTCCTGGGCGACAAGGCAACGATGATTCTCGACGAAGCCGGCTATGCGGTTTACGCCGAGCCGTGGAAGAAAAACGCGGAACCCATTTATCAGGAGAAAGCGCCGGTGCCTGTGGAATCGCATGTACAGAATTTCCTCGATTGCATGCGTTCCCGCAAGGAGCCGAATTGCACCGTGGAGATCGCCGCGCAAGCGGTGGCAGGTCCGCATCTGGCGAACCTGGCAATCTTGAAGGGCGGCAAAGTTGTGTTCCCAGGAATTAGGAGTTAACGCCCTGCACCGTCGTCTTCGTCGAGTCGAGTTGCTATCATTTGGTTGAAGGGAACCGGCCCATGAGCATCGACCTCGATATCGAGACCCAACGTCTGATCGAAGGCGAGCTTCGAGGTGGCAGCTTTCAGGATGCCGCCGAGTTCGTCAGCGCCGCAGTCAAGCATTTTCTTCTCACGCGCGAGGATTTAGGGCTCGCAAGGGAGGAAATCGACGCGATGATTGCAGCCTCCATTGATTCCTTGCGCCGAGGCGAAGGCGTCGATGGCGAGAGCTTCTTTCTCGAGCTGGAAAAGGAGGAACGCGAACTCCAGCGCCGGCGCACGTGAGACGGTTCCGCCTTGCACCTGAGGCGCGGCGAGATATCAGAGAGATTTGGTCTTTCATCGCGGGCGATAGCTTGGAAGCCGCATCGCGAGTCCGTTATGCGATTCGGGACGAATGCCTCCGCCTGGCCCAATACCCATTTCTCGGGCACCACCGCCGTGATCTCACGAGCCGCGAAGATGTTCGGTTCTGGCCCGTCTACTCATACCTGATCATCTACCGGCCAGATACCAGTCCGCTTGAAATCCTACGAGTCCTTCACGGCAAACGCGACGTCAAGGGCGTTGTGGGGTAGAGCGGCGGCGGGCCGGTGCAATGAGCGAATAGCTCTGCTTAACCAGCCCTTCCACCTCTTTCCAATCGATCTCCGCGGCGTTCACTTTGAGCGAGACCCAGCCGTGCTTGCCGACGTAGGGCGTCCTGTAAAAGCGCGCGTCTTTGAGATAGACGCCTTGCAATGCCAGCCCTACCTTGAAGCACATGGAAAGCTCGTTCTGGTAGGTTTCGTAGGCGCAGAAAATCTTGTTCGCCACGCGAAAGTTGGGATGGCCCCACGTCTCGGTCTCCGCCGTTTCGGGCAGTGCCAGACAGATCTTCCGCAATCGGGCCAGGTTGCGGTCCATGACGATCCGTTATTTCATTGAGCCGCGGGCATCTTCCAGAATGCGCTTGGCGCGGGCAGGATTGTAGACGCCGCAGGAACAGAAGCGAGCCATGTAGGTAACGGCTTGGTCGGGCGTGCGGCGGCCTTCCTTCACCCAATCGATCATCTTCTTGGCCAGCGAATGGCTGATCATTCCATGTCCGCACATGGTGCTGAGCGAAAGCACTTGGGTATTGGGAAGCTTCTCCGTCTTGCCCTCAAAACCAAGCGAATAGCCAACGCTGTGCCTGGGAATGCCGGCGGCGAAACAGCACTGCTCGGCTCCGTCGATGGAGGTGGAAATGTTGATGCAGAGTCCCAGGTCGGCCTTGCGGACGGCGGTGAGGAAATCCTCGGCATTCACGCGACTATCGAAAACTGCCGCCACCGTGGTCGGTGTATCGACGCCGCCGATGACCGCCTCGAAATCGGGCGTCATGTTGCGGTTCCAGTGCGAAGTTGGATGCATCTTCTGGCTGGGCCGCAATGCTCCCCCGTGAGACGCATCGCCCAGGTTCACCGGCTTGTAGGGCAGCGCCATGCGCAGGAACTCCTGCAGTTTCGGAAGGCATCCTTTGTCGTTCTTGCCGCGGCTGGGAATGGCGAAGACGACGTAATCGTCGTAGAAACTTGCGGATTCGCCGAAGCGGTGTAAGGTGTTGGTCATCGCGATGCTCCCGCGGGAACGGGCTCCTGTTGCGCCGGTGCAGCCTCATTGCTGATCTTGCCCAGCCCTGTGTTTGTCTTGGCGCGCTGTAGTTTGTAACCCAACCGCTCCAGCACCGGCGCCACCACGTTCTCATCTCCCTGCTCATCGCAGCGAGTGCCGACGCCGATGGTCACCACGGTGTCAATCTGCTTTTCCACTTCCCAAATGGCGCGAATGATCTCTTCGGTGCGATCGACGGTGGTTTTGATTTCCAGAATCGCCGACAGCACTTTCTCGTTCAGGATGTCTTCGCGGATGCGGCCCGTTGCCGTGTCCGACATCAAACTGGTCACAGGGTTCTTCTTTTCAAAACTCACTCCCAGCCGCGCCAGAGCGACGGACATGCGCTCAATTTCGTGGAAGCGCGCCCCCAGGCCGGGCCTGCCGAACTCCACCGTGAAGCCCACCTCACCCACTTTGATGCGACCGCTGACGTCGTTTGTCTTCACCTCTTCGGTTCCACGGCCTTGCACGCCGGTGGATTCGTGCGGCACTCGCGGATCGGAGAACGCTCTGCGCACCATGCGCGGCCATTCCAGTTTGTCCGGTTCAAACGCCGCCGTAGGGCAGACGTCGGGTTCGGGGTCAAAGCGAAGGCGCATCATTTGAAACACCTTGCGCATGGTCCGCACGATGACTGGATTCAGATGCTCCTGGCTCAGGCCGTTGAAACAGGAGTAGCATTCGACGCATTCATCGCGGTTGATGGTGGCCCGCTTGATGGCCGGGTCGATATAGATCGCGCCCATGGGACATACATAGGTGCAGTTCCCGCAGGCGACACATTTGTTGGGATTAATTTGCATTGCTTCTTTCCCGGTCCTATTATCTTAACGCGCCGCAAGCTGTTGGGACGCGTCGATCCTGGAAAACAGAATTGCCGCCAGTGCGCACATCGCCGCCGCGGCGATGAAGGGCTTATCCCATCCATAATGCGTCACTAGAAACGCCAGCACCGTGGGCGACAATGCGCCTCCAACGTTCCCAAACGTATTCATCACGGCGCTGACGGACCCCGCGTAGTCGCCGCCGATATCGAGCGGCACCGCCCACGACACGCCAACAGTCAGTTCCAATCCAAACAGCGCCAGGCAGGTGAACCAGACGCTGGCCAGCGGGTCCTTTGTGAAGGTCGCCGGCAGAATGAACGCCGCCGCCATGACAAATCCTGTTACCGCTACCACCTTTCGAGCCATGCGTAAGTTTCCGCTGCGATGTCCAATCCAATCGGAAACCCAGCCACCCATCAGGTCGCCCGCGGTTCCGGCCAGCAATGGCAGACTGGCGTAGAAACCCATCTCTTTCAAATTGAAGCCCCGGCTGTCCTTCAAGTAAGTGGGGAACCAATCGAGGTAGACGGACAAGCAGTAGCCGTAGCAAAAATACATCAAGCAAAGCACCTGCACGTTAGAACTGGAAAGGATGCCTCGCCACGGAACCGCATGTTTCGCCTGAGACGCGGACGGCATGTGCCGCTGGATCAGTTCCAACTCCGGCGCATTCACAGACGAATGTTCCGCCGGGGAATCGCGGTAGTAGTAGAACCAGACCGCGGCCCACACAAGCCCCACCGCTCCGAAAACGAAGAATGGGGATCGCCATCCATACGACACCATGAGCCAAACCACAAGCGGCGGCGTGCAAGCCGCGCCGATACGCGAGCCGGCGTGCGTAATTCCTTGCGCGAAGCCCCGTTCTGTGGGCAGAATCCAGCGCGATAGACTTCTTGTCGCAATGGGAAACGCACCCGCCTCGCCGACGCCGAACAGAAATCGGAACGTGCGCATCGACAGCTCGTTCCAACTCAAAGCCGTCAGCGAAGTAAAAGCGCTCCACCAAATCACGATCAGCGTCAGCGCCCGGCGAGGACCCAGCAGATCTCCGAACCATCCGCCGGGAATTTGGAACAACGCATAACCCCAGCGAAAGGCCGCCAGAATACCGCCCATGGTTTCCAACGAATAACCGAACTCCTTGCGGATGACCGGCGCGGCCGACGAGATCACCACGCGGTCCATATAGGTGATCATGTAGGCGGCCACAGTGAGCCACAACACGACGTGACGCGTTCGGGAAGGACGCACTTAGTTCACCGGCACCTGGTAACGGCAACCACTCGCGACGGGTAGAAACTCTGCCAGATGGTGCGCTCACTTTGAATGGAGAGCTGATGGCGGGAGAGAATTTCCGGCACCACGCTGCAGATTTGCCTTCCCCAAAAGGCGGGAGCGAGTGCCCCCAGGAATCGATAAATGCGGTTGAAGTACCGTTTGTTCTCTCCGATCAGAACCAGCGTCAACGAACCGCCGGGCTTCAATACGCGGCGCACTTCGCCAATTGCACGCTCGGCGTCGTCGCTGCTCAACAGCTCCAACAAATAACAACAGACCACCGCGTCGAACGATTTGTCGCGAAAAGGAAGATGGCGCGCGTCCATGGCCTGGCACCCGGCCTTGACGTGCGGAAAGCGGCCGGTCACGCGCCGTTGCGTGCGGCCCGCCATGTTCGGCGACAGATCGCCGCCAATCGTCAGGCCGGACGGATTCGTTTTCAACAGCCGCCGGAACATTTCGCCGGAACCCGTGGCGATCTCCAACACTCGCATGCCGTCTTTAATATCGGTGGAGCGAAGCACCTGCCGGTGCGCCCGCGAATGAAAAAACATCGTGGAGATGGGATAAACCGCGGACATGCGATCGTATGCTTTTTGCGTTCGTGCGGCGATCGTTTGTGGAAGCCGGTCTCCACCCGCGGAGGTGAGACTGGCCCTGAGAAGATTTTGCATGGACCTGACTAGGATACCGCCGCCAGCGGCACTTTGAGTTGGGGCACTTCGATTTCCGTTCTCGTGCCCTCCCCCAAACGGCTGATGACGCTCAGCCGGTAGTCATCGCCGTACAAAACTTTCAGCCTTTCCTTGACGTTACTCATCCCGATTCCATGCAGAAACAAATCGTCCAGCCGTTCCTCGGCGATGCCAACGCCGTCGTCTTCAATGATCATCAACAGGCGGCTGCCCGCGGGCATGCTCACGAATCGAATGCATCCCCCCTCCACCTTGCTGCTGAGTCCGTGCTTGATGCTGTTTTCCACAATCGGCTGCAAGACCATGCTCGGCGCAAGCATGTCGAGCGTGCGCGGGTCCACGGTTTTCTCGAACTTGAGCTTGGACCCAAAACGCACCATCTCGATGGCCAGGTAATCGTCGATGAAGGAGAGTTCTTCGCGCAGAGACGACATGTTTTCCTGCTTGCGTAGAAGGCGGCGAAGAATGTTGGAAAGCCGTGTAATCATGGTGCGCGCCTGCTCCTGATTGGTGCGGATGAGGCTGGCCACGGAATTCAGCGTGTTGAACAGGAAATGCGGGTTGATCTGGCGCGTCAGTGCGGCCAGCCGGGCCTCCGTGAGCAAGGCCTGTTGGGCTTCCAGCTTCCGCTCGTTGCGCGTGTTGTTCCAGACCTTCAGCGGCAGCGTCACGGCGAAGAGCGTTGCGCTGTAAGTGGCCACCGACAGCCAGACCGTCGACTCCGCCTGCGGGTACAGGACGAAAAGAAAGCGCGCGCCAAAAGACTTCGCCAAATTCAGCCGGACGAATTCCGCGAAGAAGATGGTGAACAAAAAGGTAACGTGAAATAACACCCGCGGCGGATCAATGCGGTGCCTCAGCATGCGCACGAACACGACGTCGAAAAAGGGCGAGAACCTCCACATCTCTTCTTTTTCCGGAGCCAGGTCGCGCAGCAGACCGCCGGTCACTCCAAGCCCTGCAAATAGCGGCATGGTGAGCAATTCACCGTTCAACATCGCGGGAATCGCGATCAGAATTCCGCTGGTCAGTCCGCACACGTAGCCGCCCACCAGGCCGCAAAGAAGGCTTCCCTCCAGGCCAAGATCTACCGCTTGGTATCCGTTGCGGCTGAGCACGCGAATGGCCACGCTGGTACCGAAAACAATGGCGAACGCCAGCGCCAGCAACATGCGCTTGGGCAGCGTGCGCTCTTCTTCCATCAGCAGCCGGGGAATGAAATCGAGCCTCACCAGTATGGTTGCCAGCGAGGCCGCTACAGCCAGTTTGACAAAGAGGTTGACAAGGTATTGCTCCAGCATGGACCCGCGATCGTCATTATAATTGATAGTGCTTCCCTGTACTCTCCACCCATGCATCCTGTAACAACCATGCGGCTTGAAAAAATGGCCGAAGCGGAATTCCCCACGCGATTCGGCGTCTTCCGCATCTTCGGTTTCGTCGGCCATTTCGCCGATCGCGTGGAAGAGGCGGCCGTTCTGGTGATGGGCGACGTTACCAGCGACCCGCCGCTGGTGCGCATTCATTCCCAGTGCTTGACAGGCGACGTGTTCCATAGCCTGCGCTGCGATTGCCGCTCGCAACTCGAACTCGCGCTGCGCATGATTGCCGCCGAAGGGCGCGGAATTCTGCTCTACGAAATGCAGGAAGGCAGAGGCATCGGCCTGATGAACAAGCTGCGCGCCTACGCCTTGCAGGATCAAGGCGCGGACACCGTCGAAGCCAACGAGCAACTCGGTTTCGAAGCCGATCTGCGCAATTACGAGCTTCCGGGGGCGATTCTTTCTCATCTCGGGCTTTCCCGCGTGCGTCTGCTTTCCAACAATCCGGGAAAGATTGAAGCCCTGGAGAGAGCCGGCGTTACAGTGACCGAGCGTGTCCCCTGCATCGTTCCCTTTCAAGAGACGAGCGAGGACTACCTGAGAACGAAAAAAGAAAAGCTCGGCCATTTGCTGGACATGGATTAGGCCGTGAAGAAAAAAGAACGGGTGACCTACGACACGGTTCGCCTTCTCGCGCTAAGGATGCCGGACGTTGAGGAAGGCACATCGTACGGAACTCCGGCGTTGAAGATAAGAGGCAGTTTGTTCGTGCGGCTGCGGCCAGACCTGGACTCCATCGTCTTGCGCATGCCGTTCGATCAGCGTGAGGAACTTATGGCCGCTGAACCGCTGACTTACTACGTCACCGAGCATTACCGGAACTATCCGTGGATTCTGGTGCGGTTGACCAGCGTGTCCATGGACGCGCTGCCTGATCTGCTGCGGGCCGGATACCGGCACGCCGCTCCGGCCAGGGGCGCGCGCCGGAAATAGGATGCGGCTTCCTTCCCTTTTGGAAGTCGGAAACCTTGTGGTAACCTGTTATTTTCAAAGCGTTTTCCTTCCTGAAGGGTATCCGTGGACAAGCAGTTAAAAGAACAAATCAAGCACGACACTTTTGTCGAACAGATCGAGAACATTTTCGAATACGTCACTACGCACAAGGCTGGCGTTCTGCGCAATGGCGCAATCGTGTTGGCGGTTCTCCTGGTCGCCGGATCTATTTACGGCTTTCTGAATTGGCGCAAGAACCAGCGGCAAGAGGACCTTCGCAAGGCCTCCCTGGTTTTGGACGGCATCATTGGCGTCAGCGGGCCTCCCGGCGCGCAGATGTTTAAGACGCAGGAAGAAAAAGACACCGCCGCGATGAAGGCATTCAACGAGGTCGCTCTCAAGCATTCCGGGTCCATGGAGGGCCTGATTGCTCGTGTGCAGGCATCCTCTCAGCTCTGTGATATGGGCAAAACCGCCGAATGTGAAAGCGGGCTGAAAGAAGCGGCCAATGGCAGTCATGCGCAGATTGCCTCTGTCGCCAAAGTATCCCTGGTGTCGTTGTATCACGGCCAGAAAAAGCTGGCCGAGGCGGAAAAACTGTGCCGCGAACTGATCGCCAACCCGACGCCGCTGGTTTCGAAAGAGCAGGCCCAGATTCTGTTGGTGAAGACGATCATTCGCTCCAAACCGCAGGAAGCCCGGTCGATTCTCGAGCAGTTGCAGAACGCCGACCGCTCGGCTGTGACGCGGGCCGCGGTTGGTCTGCTCGGCGAATTGAACCAGATCTCGCCGCCGAAGTAACAAGCTCGTGGGGCCCGCAGCGCTCTCCTATCTCCGTTTTCCCGTAACCGGCACCAGTGGCCGCCGCTTCCCTGAGCCTCCGCACCGCTATCGCAACGATTTTCAACGCGATCGCGACCGTATCATCCATTCCCGTGCTTTTCGCCGCCTGGAAAACAAGACGCAGGTCTTCACCGCCGGCATTTCCGACCATTTCCGCAACCGCCTGACCCACACCATGGAAGTGGCGCAGCTTTCCCGCACGGTCTCGGCCGTCTTGGGACTCGACGAGGATCTTACCGAAGCTCTCGCCCTCGCCCACGACATTGGCCATCCTCCCTTTGGCCACTCCGGCGAAATGGCGCTGGACCGGCATATGCGCCGCTTCGGCGCGCGCTTCAATCACAACCTTCATGCGCTGCGGCTGGTGGAATCCTTCGAGCAGCGCTACGCGCCCTTTCCCGGCTTGAATCTGACGTTCGAGGTGCGCGAGGGAATCGTCAAGCATTCGTCGGAACTTCATGCCGGAGATGACGAGAACCTGGAAGAGTACCTTCCCGGAAAGAAGCCAACGCTGGAAGCACAGCTCATCGACCTCGCCGATGAGATCGGGTACAACACCGCCGATCTGGATGACGCGCACTCTGCGGGATTGATTGATGTCGACATTCTGTCGCAGGAAGTGCCGGAGTTTGCGCGGCGGCGGGAATCGGCGGAGACCATGTACCCGGGAGCTCCGGCGCGAATTCAGTTTCTGGAATGCATCCGCGGATTGGTGGATGTGCTCGTTTCGGCGTTGATTCGCGGAACATACGATAAAACGCTGGCCATGGGCGCGCAGACTGTGGATGATGTTCGCGATAGCGGCGAAAGATTGGCCTGCCTGTCGCCGGAGGATGCACTCACCAACGCCGCGCTGAAGGGGTTTCTGCACAAACACGTCTATGGGACGGAGGCTTTGATTTCCGACCGTAAGCGCTCCAACGCGGCGATCGACGATCTGTTCCATTTATTCCAGAACCACCCGGAGAACCTCCCGCCCAACTATCGGGAAGAAGTCGAGTTGGGCAGAGCGCCCCATTTCGTCACTTGCGATTACATCGCCGGCATGACGGACGGCTACTTTTGGCGCACCTGGAATCAGTTCTGCAAAGCCTGATTATCGCGTGACCAGTGGAGTCAGGACTCCATCTTTCTTGATCCCAAGACGCAACGGCCGCGGCGGGCCTTTGGGAGGAATGGTCGCCTCCACCCACAACTCTTCGCCAGCCGGCCGGCGCGACGGGTCGGGGATGTGCTCGGGAATGTAGAAAGCGAGCGGTTCATTGAGCCGGAATTCTTTGCCCGCGGGAACGATATTGAGCGGAGACGAATCGTTCCTATATACCTTCAGCCGCTCGCCTTCGACAGACAGCCTCACGTGGACCATGAGCGTGGCCTCGAGATTCGCCGGCTCTACGAAAACATGGAAGCGCACGTACCTGCCGCGCAGCAAATGATTCGGATCAACGGGAGCAACCTTCACCCAAACGCGCGGAAGGCGCTCGCGGTCATAAAGAAACTTTCCCGTAATGCTCAACAAGACGGCCGCTTGGATGAGGCCAACCAGAATTGCGTTCCTCATGGCCGGACCTCTGTAATGCGCCCCACCAACCTGCGGCGCAACACTTCCAACTGCCATCCCCCCAACAAAAAGAGAACGCCTAATCCGATCAGGCTGAGCGAGCGGCCCAACTGGTCCATCAGTTGCGAAACGTAGAAACTCACCACGGTGACTGCAAACGCCGCCACTCCTAGATTGACCCGTTCCACGCGCTCTTCCAGAACTCCCCACGCGATCATGCCCGCGGAACCCAATCCGCACCACGCGATTGCACCAAGCATCTGTTTGTCATCAGCCAGCAGCCGCAGCAGCAAAACCCAAGCCACGGCGGCCGCGACGTTGGGAATTTGATTGCGCTTTAGCCAAAAGAAGAAAATGGCCGCGGGGGCAAGCGCAATCAGATCCGCAAGCCAGCGCCCCTTCAAAGAATTGGAGCTGGATTCGAAAACCAACCAAAAGGCGACGGGAAACACGGCCAGCATCCCCATCCATGTCAGGACGCGCCTCCACGCCGCATCCTGAGTCGAAGATCTTGCCGATGCATAGCATAAAGCGAGCAGCAGGAGCGTTGCGGGAATACGCCATTCCGACACCATCCACGCCGGAGTCAACAACGCAGCAAGTCCCGCCTGCGGCCAGTCGCGCAGCAGAAGCAGTCCCACCCAGGCGCCGATCGCCCAGAGGAGGATTCCTGTTGGCCAGTGCTCCTGCACGTTGAAGGTTTGTCCCGCCAATTGAATGCCCCCGCCGAGCGAAACGGTTCCCAAGAAATGCATTACCGTGCTGAGGATAGGCATCTTCGGTTTAAGAACGATTGCCGCGCCATGAAAGCCCAACAAGGTCGCTAGCAGCAACACCATGCGCGAAAGCGGCGAAATCTCATCCCAATGAGAGGAGACGAATAGGATGACGCCCGCGCCGATGAGCAAGCCCCCTAGCGAAAGAGCCAAGACTGCGGGCCAGCGGAGTCTGCCCGAATCCGTTTGCCGGTTTTCAAACTCGCGGATACGACTGGCAAGCTCCGTGTCAATGAGCGCGGCATCCTGCCAGCGCTTCAGCCAGGACTCCCAAGAAGTCATACGAGGAAACTGTAGAGCATTTTGTTAGCCAAATCAAGAGTCTTGACGGGGCACATAAAACTATTGTATGATACAAACGTTTGTTTCAATTGTTCGATTGTATGACTGCACTAGCTCCTATCTCCACCAAAGACCGCATCCTCGATGCTGCGGAACTCCTCTTTGCCAACGATGGCTTCGAGGCGACCTCCCTCCGCGCCATCACAGCCGAAGCCGGTGTGAACCTTGCTTCCGTAAATTACCATTTCCAATCAAAAGACGCCCTTCTCCATGCCGTGGTCGCCCGCCGTGCCGGGCCCATCAACCAGCGCCGGATAGAGGCTCTGCAACAGCTTGAGGAAAAACTGCGAAACGAACCCATCCCGATCGACGAGCTCCTGGAGGCGTTCTTTCGCCCGGTAACCGAATGCAACGTATTGGTGCCGCGGATGATGGTGCGTTTTCATTACCTGGAAGCGCGCGAAACCTTCCGGGCGATCTATGAGACGCACTTCAAGCCTGTGGCGAACCGTTTTGCTCCCGCTTTGCGAAAGGCGCTCCCGCATCTCAAGCCGGAAGAGGCGTTTCTTCGCATGCAGTTCACCATGGGAGCGTTCGCGCAGTTGGCGGCCGGCTCCGGCACGATGGAGGTTGTGAGCGAAGGCCGCATGCACGCCCCCACCAGAGAAGAAGCGCTGCGTCAATTGATCCAATTCACGGCTGCGGGATTCCGCGCCCCCAGCTTAGGAGCAGGACTATGAAGTTCCTAGTGGCAATCCTTGTAACCGCGGCGACGGCCCACGCGCAGGACAAAATTCCGCTGCCGTTGAGTCTTCGCAAGTCGATCGAAATCGCGCTCGCTCCGGAAGGCAATACGCGCATCGAGATCGCCCAGGAGATCATTCATCAGGCCGAGGCCCGCCGGTCGCTTGCGCGCGCCGCGCTGCTCCCGAATCTGGACGGCGTGGTGTCGTACGCCGACATGACCCGCAACCTCAATGCTTTTGGTTTTACGTTCCCCTCGTTCCCGGGATTTCGTTTTTCCTCGTTTGCCGGGCCGTTCGGCATCCTGGACGCGCGCGCCAACGTGACCCAGAGTGTCCTCGACTTCGGAAACGTCCGCCGCTATCAATCGGCGCGCACCGCGGTCGGAGTCGCCAGGCAGGAACAGTCGCATGTGCGGACGCAGGTTACCGATCAAGTGGCGCGCGCCTATCTCGGCGCACTGCGCAGCGCCGCGCAAGTAGATGCGGCAAAGGCGAACGTCGCTCTCGCCGAATCCATCCGCGCGCTCGCGCTCTCTCAGAAGAACGCCGGATCGGGTACGGGCATCGAAGTGACGCGGGCGGAGGTGCAACTATCCAATGAGCACGGCCGTCTGAGCATCGCCCGCAACGAATACAACAAGGCGCAATTGCAGCTGCTTCGCGCCATGGATCTGCGCCTGGACACTGCCGTCGAACTCACGGACAAATTGTCCTATACGCCTCTGGAGCCCATCGCCATCGAACAGGCCGTTATGGCGGCGCTTGCCGCGCGCTCGGACCTGAAAGCCCAGCAGGAGCGCGAACGCGTGGCGCAAATCAGCTACCAGGCCAATGCGCTTGATCGTTTGCCCTCCATTGCCGCCTTCGGCGATTACGGCTCCATCGGACGAGAGTTCGCCGAATCGCGCGCCACACGCTCTGTAGGCCTTTCGTTGCGCGTACCCATCTTCGACGGCGGCCGCCGAGATGCCCGCCGCGCCGAATCCGCCTCGCAATTGCGGCAGGAGCGCATCCGCACTCGCGACTTGCGCGAGCAAATGGAGTTCGAACTGCGCATCGCCTTCGACAGCCTTCGCTCTTCGGATCTCCAGGTGGCAACCGCCGAACAAGGCTTGGCACTGGCGCAAAAGGAATACGATCAGGCGGAGCGCCGCTATAAGGCCGGTGTCGCTCCGCACATCGAAGTGACGGACGCGCAAACCCGCCTCGCTCGCGCCCGCGACACCCGAGTCATTGCGTTGTTCGCGCATAATCTGGCCCGTCTCGATTTAGGTACTGCCATGGGCAGCGTGGAAAGGTATTTACCGTGAAAACAGGGATTCGTATCGTAGTAGTTTTGGCGCTTCTGGCGGCCGCGGGTGTCGGACTCTCCCGCGCGGGGTTCTTCAAGAAAAATGACCCCAACATCATTCGTCTCAGCGGCAACATCGAGTTGACGCAAGTCGATCTCTCCTTCAAGGTGCCCGGGCGGTTGATTGCTTTGGAAATCCGCGAGGGGTCGCGAGTCACCAAGGGCATGGCTATCGCGCGTATCGATCTGGCATCGGTGGAAAAACAGAAAACACGCGAACAGGCAGGGCTGCAATCCGCGCAGGCGCAACTGGCGCAGGCCGAGACTGCATTGCAGTTGCAGCGCGAAACCATCGAAGGCGACTTGCAATTGCGTCGCGCCGAACTGCGAGCCGCCGAGGCCAATCTCGCCGATCTTCAGGCAGGCGCGCGCCCGCAGGAATTGCAGACCGCGCGCGCCCAAGTGGACGATATGCGCACGTGGCTCGATCAGGCGAAACGCGATTGGGATCGCGCGCAGACATTGTTTAAAGATGAAGACATCTCCCGGGCGCAACATGAACAGTTCCGGTCGAAGTTCGAAAGCCAGTCTCAAACCCTGCGCCAGGCTGAACAGAGGATGGCGCTATTGGAAGAAGGGCCGCGCAAGTTGACGATTGAATCCTCTCGCGCACAAGTGGACCGCGCCAAGGCAGCCATCCGGCTTGCCGAAGCCAATCGCATCGACTTGAAACGCCGCGAACAGGAAATCGACGTGAGGCGCGCGGAAATTCGCCGCGCCGCCGCCAACATCGCCGTGATCGACACACAGCTCGACGATTCGTTGATTACCTCGCCCATCGACGGCGTCGTGTTGGTGAAATCGGCCGAGCCGGGGGAGACCATCGCCGCCGGAGCGACCGTGGCGAGTATCGGCGACCTGGCGCGCCCTTGGCTTCGCGCCTACATTTCTGAAAAGGATCTGGGCCGCGTAAAGCTGGGCACAAAGGTGAAGCTGACTACCGATTCCTATCCCGGCAAAGTCTACGCGGGAGAAGTCATTTTCATTGCTTCCGAAGCGGAGTTCACTCCGAAGCAAATTCAGACACAAGACGAACGCGTGAAGCTGGTGTACAAAGTCAAAATCCTGGTGGACAACCCCAACCAGGAGCTCAAAGCCAACATGCCTGTGGATGCGGAGCTGGTTCTTTGATGCAGATTCAAGCATCGAACCTGACGCGGCAATTCGGATCGCTGACAGCGGTGGACTGCGTCAACTTTTCCGTAGCCAAGGGCGAAGTATTTGGACTCGTGGGGCCCGACGGCGCGGGGAAAACCACGACTCTGCGCATGCTCTGCGGCCTCATGAACCCTACCGCTGGCGAGATGAGCGTGGCTGGATACGATGTGGCGCGCAATCCCGATGCTGTGAAAGATCGAATTGGTTACATGGCACAGAAGTTCGGCCTCTATGGCGACCTAACCGTGAACGAGAACATGCGTTTCTATTCCGATCTCTTCGGCATCGTCGGAAAAGAGCGTGACGAATTGACCGCGCGCCTCTTGCAGATGACGCGCATGCAGCCTTTTCTCCATCGCCCGGCGGCGAAACTTTCCGGGGGAATGAAACAGAAGCTCGCCCTGATGTGCACACTGCTCCACAAGCCGGAGATTCTCTTTTTGGACGAGCCGACCAACGGCGTGGACCCTGTCTCCCGCCGCGATTTCTGGGCCATCCTGCAGCAGTTGGTTAAAGATGGACTCACCGTCATGGTCACCACCGCTTACCTCGATGAGGCGGAGCGCTGCGACCGCGTGGCCCTCATGAACTACGGCCGCCTGATTCTCATGGACACCCCTCTCGCGCTGCGCGAGCAGCTTCCCGAATCCTGTTACGAAGTGCGCGGCGACAATCTTCGTCCCACGCGGGACTATCTGCGCACGCTGCCTGAGGTCTCAAACGTCGAACTGGCTGGGAACACATTGCACGTGTTTGTAAAGCCCGGCGTGTCCGAAGAGCAGGTCATGAAGGCCACAGCCGGTCACTCCTTGCGGCGCGTGCTTCCTTCGCTCGAAGACGTTTTCATCGCCACCGTGCGCAAAGGGGTTTCCCGTGACGCCGCGTGAAACCACGGTGGTCATCGACAAACTGGTCAAGCGCTTCGGAGACTTTGTCGCCGTCGACGACGTCAGCCTCACCGTAAAGCGCGGAGAAATCTTTGGATTCCTCGGACCCAATGGGGCCGGCAAATCCACCACCATTCGCATTCTGTGCGCTCTGCTTGCTCCCACTTCGGGATCGGCGAACGTCGCCGGATACGACGTCGCGCGGCAGCCGGAAGCGGTGAAAACCAGCATCGGTTACATGTCGCAGAAATTCTCTCTCTACGACGATTTGACGGTGGAAGAGAACATCGATTTTTTCAGCGGCGTATACGGAGTTCCGCGCGATAAGCGCGAGGCGCGCAAATCCTACGCCCTGGGCATGGCGGGCCTCACAGACAAGGCCGGCACCGTGACGCATTTACTCAGCGGCGGCTGGAAACAACGTCTGGCCTTGGGCTGCGCTATTTTGCACGAGCCTCCCGTGATCTTTCTCGACGAACCGACGTCGGGCGTCGACCCGGTGGCGCGCCGCTCCTTCTGGGATCTCATCAACGATCTCTCTCACGCCGGACACACGGTCTTCGTGACCACGCATTACATGGAAGAGGCCGAGTACTGCCACCGGCTCGCATTGATGTATCGCGGACGTGTCATCGCTCTGGGCACGCCGCACGATTTGCGCCAAAACCTCGCTACCCCCGATCTGCCGGAGCCGTCGATGGAAGACGTTTTCGTTTCCATGATTGAACGCGAGGAACGCGAGGCCGCCGCATGATCAGCTTGCGCCGCACGCGCGCCATGATCCGCAAGGAGCTGCTGCACATTCTGCGCGACACGCGCAGCATGTATCTGGCGCTCGCTCTGCCCGCCATCATGCTGATGTTGTTCGGCTATGCGCTTTCTCTGGATGTGGACCAGATCCCCATCTACATCTTCGACCAGGACCGCACGCCGCAGAGCCATGAGTTCACGGGCCAATTCCGCGGCTCCCGTTTCTTCACCACGCTGGGCGACATCGACAATTACAAGCAGGCGGAGACCGGACTCACCGGCGGCAAGGTGATGGGCGTATTGGTAGTGCGGACGGATTTCGCCAAGCGTCTGCTCTCCGGTTCCCAAGCGCCCGTTCAATTTTTGCTGGATGGCACCGATTCGAACACCGCGAGCATCGCGCTGGGATATGCGCGCGCTTTGGCCGCAGGCTATTCCAGCCAGGTGCGCACCGAGTATCAAATCCGCCATGGAGCGGGGAAGATCAAGCCCCCTGTGGATCCCCAACTGCGCGTGATGTTCAACAGCGAGTTGAAATCGAAGAACTACATTGTGCCTGGATTGATCGCGGTGATCATGATGATCATCGCCTCCATGCTCACCTCGCTTGCCATCGCCCGCGAATGGGAGAACGGCACCATGGAGGAGTTGCTTTCCACGCCGCTGCGTCCGGCGGAAGTGGCCATCGGCAAGCTGTCGGCCTATTTTCTGCTCGGCTTGGCCGACATGATTACGGCGGTGATTGCCGGCATCTTCGTGTTTGGAGTTCCCATGCGCGGCAGTGTGTGGCTGCTCTTTCTCAGCGGCGGTATTTTCCTCTTCGGCGCACTGGCGTGGGGCCTGTTTCTGAGCGCCATCACGCGCAACCAGGCGATGGCGAATCAATTGGGCCTGCTCAGCTCGTTCCTGCCCGCGTTTCTGTTGTCGGGCTTCGTCTACTCCATCGATAGCATGCCCTTGATTCCCCGCCTCATCAGCTATGTCATTCCCGCGCGCTACTTTGTGGCGATGATGAAAGGCATTTTTCAAAAAGGCGTCGGCCTGGAGATCCTGTGGGCCGAACTGGCGTTTCTGTTGCTGTACGCCACGGTGGTCTTCTTCTTTCTGACTCGCAAGCTGAGGATGAAAATAGCATGAACTGGGAACGCATCAAAGAGATTATTCGCAAGGAACTGCGCGTTACTTTTCGCGATCCGCGCATGCGCGGAATGGTTCTGGTGCCGCCGATTGTTCAGTTCATGGTGTTCGGATTCATTGTCAATCTCGATGTCGATCGCTCCCGTCTCGCCTGGCTGGACCAGGACAATTCGCCGCAAAGCCGCGAGCTGCGCGACGCGTTTACTTCGTCCAAATATTTCACGGTGACGCACAGCCCGGCCAATCCCAAGCAAATGCAGGACCTTCTGGATCGCGACGAGATCCATTCCGCCATCGCGATTCCACCGGGGTTCGGCGAGGATCTTGCGCGCGGCCGGCAGACCAGGATTCAAGTGCTGGTGGAAGGCAGCAATTCCAATACGGCTTCCATTCTGGCGAACTACGCCGCCGAAATCGGACGCACTTTCGCCAACGGACAGATTGTCCATCTGGTGACGCAGAAGCGCATGGCGCGCGGCGGCGCAATCGCGCGCGTGAATGCGCCGGGCATCGATTTTCAACAGCGCGTTTGGTTCAACCCGGAATTGAAAAGCCGCAACTACTTCATTCCGGGTGTCGCCGTGAACATCATCACGATCGTCACGCTGATGCTCACATCGATGGCCATCGTGCGCGAAAAAGAGATCGGCACTATGGAGCAATTGATGGTCACGCCCATTCGTCCCATGGAGCTGATGCTGGGCAAGACGTTGCCGTTCGCTATCGTCGGCCTGTTCGATCTGGGAGTGATCATCGTCCTGGGGATGACTGTGTTTCACATCCCGTTCCAAGGCAACGTTCTGCTTCTATTTTGCGCCGCGGTCCTGTTCATGATGACGACGCTGGGCGCCGGAATCTTCATCTCCACGGTGTCGAACACACAAATGCAGGCGAGTCTATCCACCTTCTTTTTCTTCCAGCCCGCCTTCATGTTGAGCGGCTTCGCATTTCCCATCCGAAGCATGCCGGAGCCGGTGCAGTACCTGACGATGATCAACCCCATCCGCTATTTCATTGAGATTTGCCGCGGCGTCTTCTTGAAGGGCAGCGGGATCGATGTCCTATGGCCGCAATTCGTGGCCCTCGCCATCTTCGGAGTGGCCATTCTGAGTCTTAGCGCGTTGCGATTCCACAAACGCCTCGACTAGTGGTAACTTTGCTCCATGATGTTGACGCTGCTCTTGCTCGCTGGAATGGCACATGCGGAGGACGGCTATAAGAAGCCTCCGCAACCGGTTCTAGATGTTCTCAATGCGCCCATGGCGCCCACGGCGCAGGTGAATCCTTCGCGCACGCACGTACTTCTGCTCCGCCGCGGGCGCTATCCTTCCATCGCGCAAGTGTCGCAGCCCATGCTGCGGCTGGCGGGTCTGCGCACGAACCCGCGCACCAATGGACCGCACCTGGGAATCACCTTCGTCGAGTTCACACTGCTTCGCGCCGCCGATGGCCAGACGGTTCCGCTGGCGCTTCCGAAGGACGGTGTTTTCGGCATGCCCCGCTGGAGTTCGGACGGGAAGTGGTTCGCTTTCACCAGCACGCTGACCAACCGCATCGATCTGATGCTCTGTGAAACGGCGACCGGCAAAGTGCGGGCCGTTCCCGGCATCAACGTCAACGCCGCGATTTCGGAAACCATTCAATGGATGCCGGACAGCCGCCACCTGCTGGTGAAATCGATTCCCAAGCGGGGTAATCCGCCGGAGGCCCCGCTGGTTCCGTCCGGGCCGCGCATTCAGGAAAGCGCCGGTAGACGCGCCCCCGTTCGTACGCTGCAGGATCTGCTCACCAGCGCGCACGACATGGATTTATTCGATTACTACATGACGTCGCAGCTGTTGATGGTGGAGGTGCAAACCGGAAAGTTCACGCCGTATTACCAACCCGGCCTCTATTCCACCATCGAACCCTCCCCGGATGGCCGGCATGTCTTCCTGGTGCGTATTCACAGACCTTATTCGCTGCTTCATACATGGAACTCCTTCCCGCAAACCACTCTTCTTTTGGATCCCAACGGTCGTGAAGAAGAGAAGCTTTTTGAAAAAGGGATGGAGGATGGCGTGGCCATTGAAGGCGTCGCCCCGGGTCCGCGTTCGCTGTCATGGCGTCCCGATGAACCGGCGACGCTGTTTTGGGTGGAGGCGCTCGATAGCGGAGATCCGGCAAGGAAGGCCCCGTTCCGCGACCGGTTGATGACGCGCAAGATTGGCGGGCAGGCGGCGGAGTGGATGAAGTTGGAGCATCGCTTCCGCGGCATCGATTGGGGAAAGGGATTCGCACTGGTGCGCGACGAAGAACGGAACCGCCGCTGGACCAGAACGATGATTCTGAATCTGAGCGACCGAGGCGCGATGCCTAAGGTTGCCGTTAGCAGAAGCTCGCAGGACCGCTATCGCGATCCGGGCACGCCCATCGAACACATCTCGTCAACAGGCCATCGCATGCTGGAACAGGATGGCGATCACATTTTCCTCAACGCGTTGGGAGCAACGCCCACCGGCGCGCGGCCCTTTCTGGACCGCTACAACGTGAAGACCGGCGAGACGTCCCGTTTGTTCCGTTCGGCCGAAAAGTCCTACGAGCGTCCGCTCGCGCTTCTCTCCGCCGATGGCTCCCGCTGGCTCAGCGAGCGCGAGAGTACCACGGAGCCTATTAACTTCTACATCTCCTCCAGCGGCGGAGAAGCAAAAGCGCTCACGCACTTCACCGATCCGACGCCGCAGCTGCGAAAGATCAGGAAACAGTTGGTCACCTACAAACGCCCCGACGGCGTGGACCTCTCCTTCACCCTTTATTTACCTCCGGATTACAAAGAAGGCACGCGCCTGCCAACGGTGGTCTGGGCCTATCCTCGCGAATACGTCGATGCCGGCACGGCGGGGCAGTTTGGCGGATCCACGGAAAGGTTCACAACTATCACAAGCACTTCGCATCTGTTCTATCTTCTTGCAGGCTACGCGGTGTTGGACGACGCCAGCATGCCCGTGGTGGGTGAGCCTGCCGTGGTCAACAATACTTACGTCGAGCAGATTGTGGCCAGTGCCAAGGCGGCCATCGACAAAGCCGTCGAGATTGGCGTGACCGACCGCGACCGCGTGGGCGTGGGCGGGCACAGTTACGGTGCTTTCATGACCGCCAATCTCCTGGCGCATTCCGATCTCTTCCGCGCCGGCGTTGCCCGCAGCGGCGCTTACAACCGCACGCTCACGCCGTTCGGGTTTCAAAGCGAGCGTAGAACCATCTGGCAAGCGCCGGAGCTCTATCTCAAAATGTCGCCGTTCATGGTGGCCAACAAGATCAACGAGCCGCTGCTATTGATTCACGGCGAGGCGGATAACAACGCCGGAACATTCCCCATACAATCGGACCGCATGTATCAGGCGGTGCGCGGCAATGGCGGCAAAGTGCGGCTGGTCTTTCTGCCCAATGAGTCCCACGGCTACGTGGGAAAGGAATCGGTGGAACACACGCTCGCAGAAATGATCGAATGGTTCGACAAATACGTGAAGAACGCGCCGCCGTTGTCAGCCAAGCGAGACAACTAACTCTTCCAGTTGCGGCAGCGCGTCACTGAAAAAGTGGTCGCTCGCTTCCACCCAGTGCCAGTCTTTCGGCCCGGCAAGCGATTCGTAGAAGGTCCGCGCGGCATCCGGCTTGCAGAGCGCATCGTGACGGCTGTGTAGGAAGACGCGCCGCACGGAGGAATCGAGAGGCATGTCCGGCGTCACATAGTGGGCCGGAAAGCCGGTGGCGATAATGGCTTCCGTTTCCGGAATGGAGTGCGCCAAACGCAGCGCGGCTAATGAGCCAAAGCTGAAGCCCGCAAGACGAAAGGGAAGCTCCGGATAGCGGCCGCGCAGTGCCATCAGCGCCGCTCGCGCATCCTCCACTTCGCCGACGCCGTTGTCGTGTTTTCCTTCACTGCGGTTGACGCCGCGAAAGTTGAAGCGCAAGACAACATGGCCCGATCGCCTCAGGCCGCGGGCCATGCGGTGGACCACTTTGTTGTGCATCGTGCCGCCGTACAGCGGATGTGGATGACACACCACGGCCGCCTTCAGCGGTTCACTATCTTCCGGTTCTTCCAGCAACGCTTCCAATTGACCGGCGGGACCGGGAAGGAAGAGCGATTCGATGCGCCGTGCCACGTTGTCAGTTGGAGCGATAGTTGGTGAACTGAATGTCGATTCCGAAATCGGCCTGGCGCAGGAATTGGATGATGTCCTGCAGCGTATCGCGATCTTTGCTGCTCACGCGCACCAAGTCGCCCTGAATGGACGCCTGCACCTTTTTCTTGGTGTCCTTGATGGCCTTCACAATTTCCCGCGATTTCTCCGTGGCGATGCCGCTCTGCAAGGTCACTTCCTGTCTCACCGTGGATCCCGCGGCCTGCTGCATGGGCGCATAGGTTAAGGCCTTCAAGGAAACTTTGCGCTTGACCAATTTCTGCTCGAAGATCTCGGTGATGCTCTTCAGTTTGAATTCATCCTTGGTGGTCAAGGTGATCTTCTTGTCCTTTTCGTTCAAGTCGATCGCGCTGTGCGAGTCTTTCAAGTCGTAGCGTGTGGTGATCTCTTTCATCGCCTGGTTGATGGCATTCACCACTTCAGGCATCTCCACCACGGAGACGATGTCGAACGTATTTTCAGGCATGGGTTGGAAACTCTATTTCTAATTCTATTTCTTCAATGCGGAGAGCACTTGTCTGGTGATCTCGTCCACCAGCGTAGGCATGGATGCGTCGACGGCAAGCGTAACGGCTGCGCGCACGCGCTCATCTTCCAAATCAAATCGCGCCGCGGGTCCGGTTCCGCGGGCGGCCTGCTCGCGAGCCATCCTCGCCGCTTCCACCAGCGGCTGCAGGGTATCCATCATAGCCGACGCTTCGAACGGCTTCTTCAACAGCGCGTCGCTGCCGGCGCGCATCGCTTCCGTCTCGTCCAGCAATTCCAAAACGCCGGCCGTCAACACCACCTGAACGTGACGCATGCCGGCGTTGCTTTTCACCTCGCGGCACAAATCGAATCCGGAGCGGCGTGGAAGAAACGCATCCACCACCATCACGTCGGGGTCCGAATCGGCCAGCCGCTGCATGGCCGCATCGCCGTCCGTAACCGAGACAACTTCGAAGCCTTCTTCGCGCAGAATTCGCTCGCCCATGCGCTGCGCGTGCGGGCTGTCGTCGGCCAACAATACACGGGGCATCGGACGTACGGCTACTTCTTGGCCTTCTTTTTCTTGGCCTTGGTCTTATTCATTTCCTGTTGCTGTTCCGCCTGTTTCGCTTGTTCGCCGGAAAGAGCGCTCTTCTTTTCCTCTTCCGGCTTGGGAGGATTCTGGCGGGCGTCGGGCTTCGAATCAAGGGTCGACGAATCGGTGACCGTGGAAACACTGACGTCGGTCACGCCCGCGCCGGCGGCGGCGGGCAGAGGCACAGTAGCGGGAAGGCTCGGTTGGTTGCGCGTCATGGCCGGAGCGCCCGACTTAGCGGCCGTCGTGGTGTCCGGGCTCTTGCGGAAGATGCCGGTTGCCTTGGTCATCATTCCACGCTTAATGCGATTCTCCTGTTCATACTTCATGCGCGCCACGGCGACGGGATCGGCCTCGGGAATGTCCATCTCCATTTCCTTGAGTTTCCTCTTCGCGTCCTCGACGTAGTTGCTCAGCGGATACTCTTTCACGATGCGGGAATACGCCGTGCCCGTCTTGTCGCGGAAGCGCGGACCCATCTTGGAATACGAATCGCCCATCAGCCACAGCGCCGCATCCGACTTGCTATAGAGCGGATACTGATCCACCAAGCCCTGCAAGCGGTTGCTGGCGGCGGCATTGCTCCCTTTGTGGTGGTAGTAATCGCCGATCTTGAATTCGTTGTCGCCAACCACTTCCTGGATGTTGCGCAGCAACTGAGCCACGCGCGGCGCGAACTTGCTGTTAGGGAATTGCGTGAGCAGGTTGCGGCATTCTTCCTCCGCCTTCAAGGCGTGATTGGGGTCGCGATCCGACTTCTCCATCTGCCGGTAGTGGATCATGCAAACGCGCTCCTGCGCCTCGGCCGATTCTTCAAGGGTTGGATAAAACAGGATGAAATCCTTGTACTCCGCTTCCGCTTGCGCCAAGCCGTGGGAGCCGCCCTCGCGGAACCAGCTGTCGGCGATGGCCAGCTTCGCCTTCGCCAGAAACTCGCTGGAATCATATGTATTGATCAGCGTCTGCAGCGTCAGACGGGCGATTTCGAAACGGTTCTTCTCCAGGTCCCGCACCGCCTTGTCAAAGAGGACCTTGTCCGGCTGTTGCGTGTCCTTGGTGATGGGGTTCTCATATTTCTTGCGGCGGAAGCCACAGGAAGAGAGAACGCCGATGCAGCACGCCAGCACCAGCAGCTTCAAGAACCAATTACGCGAAAGCATCATAAGCACAACCTCATCAAAAATCTACGCACTGGCGGTTACCGCCTGGCGAACCAACTGTTGCAGCCGCTTCACGGCTGTCTCCGCATTTTCACTGTGAAAGACGCTGGACCCGGCCACTATCCAATCGCAGCCCGCCTGCACCGCTTCCACCACATTGTCCGGCCCCAGCCCCCCATCCATCTCAATGGAAAAGTTCATCTTCCCGCGCCGCCGCTTTTCCTCCAACGTACGCACTTTGCGCAGCGTGTGCGGAAGAAACGCCTGTCCGCCGAATCCAGGATTGACGCTCATAATGAGCACGTAGTCAGCCAACTCCAACACTTCGTCCAGAGTGGAGACAGGCGTCGCGGGATTCAGGACCACACCAGCCCGCGCTCCTTCGCTCTGAATCATGCGCAGCGTGCGATCCAGATGCGTGCACGCCTCCTGATGTACGGAAACCATATCCGCTCCGGCTTCGATGAAGATGGGAGCGTAACGGTCCGGGTCAGTAATCATCAGGTGAACATCCAATGTCAGTTTCGTGATCCTCCGCACCGACTTGACCACTGGAGGGCCCAGAGTCAGGTTCGGCACAAAATGACCGTCCATCACATCGATATGGAGCATGCGGATTCCGGCACGTTCGACGCTCGAAATTTCTTCTCCTAGACGCGCAAAATCGGCTGAAAGGATCGACGGGAGGATTTCAGCCAGAGTGTTTTCGCGCATGGGGAGGCCTAAGAGGGCTATTTTGATCGTATCACTCTAAAGGCCTGCGTCGCCTAATCAGGCGTCGATGTGGGTGGCAAAGAAGCGATCCATCATCGCTTTCTGCGGTAACAGCTGCGTTGCCAGGCTATGCATTTCATTCTTGGGGAGCGGCTTGAATGCTTTGGCGATCTTCACGTTTTCTTCGAGAAATTCCAGTTTCGGCATGCCGAGTGTAGCCGCGGCGACGGGCAGAGAAAGCGCATAGCGGATCAGTTTTTCAACCGAAGCCTTTCCGACGAGAGCCTCCTGGCCGAAAATCTTCATCGCCGTCACGCCCATTTTCTTTTTCAGCGCCGCTGGAAGGGCGGTCAATTCGAAGCTCTCTTTCATCGCCTCGTTGACCTCCATTCCGCCCTTACCGCTCTTCATGCCAACGCGGGCGGCGTTGAGCGCCATCTGCGTGCAATCGAAGTCGTGGCGTTCCAGTGCCAGCTTGAGCACGGTGGGATCGGTGTGCGAAGTCACGCCGATGAACCGCGTCATTTTCTGATCGCGAGCCTTGTACAAGGCCTTCAGCAAACCCGATTCCACCGCCTTTAGGTCGTCCATGTCCGTCAGGCTATGCACGTGGATGAGGTCGATCCTGTCCGTCTGCAGGCGCTTCAAACTGCCTTCGATGATGGACATCCCTTCGTCGTAGGTGCGCTTGTTGATTTTGGTGGTGAGCCAGACTTCCTTGCGGCGAGTCTTCATGACCTTGCCGAGCCGTTCTTCACTTTGACCATTGCCGTAGCTAAAGGCGGTATCCAAATAGGTAATGCCGAGATCGATGGCGCGATTCACCGCTTCCAGCGCTTTGTCTTCCTGTTTGTACATGAGGAACCGGCTGCCGCATCCGAAGGTGATGCACGGGATACGCGCTCCGGTCTTGCCGAAGATGCGCATGGGAATGCCGGTCTTCTTGTCGGCTTGAGCCCCGTAGACAACCTCCGCCGCGAACGAAGCCGCCGCCGCGGATTCCAAAAACTGCCGCCGTGAAATAGGCATGGGTAACCTCCTGGATTCATGAGTATGTTATCACTGTACGTTGCAGGAGGGGTTCCTATGATCATCCGTTTGGTTCTCGCCGCCGTGCTCGCATTGGCGGCCTTTGCGGCGCGCTTCGATATCAATACGCCGGGCCGCATCGTGCGGCTTTCCGATCCACAGATTTCTCCCGATGGAAAATCCATCGCGGTCATCGTGTCCAGGTCGAACTTCGAAGAGAATCGAACGGACGCGAATCTGGTCCTCATCGACGTTGCCAGCCGGCAACAACGAACGCTGACGCGGGATCGCCGCGGCGTTGCGCAACCTCGCTGGTCCCCCACGGGAAACCGGTTGGGATTTCTCGCAACGGTGGATGGTAAGACGCAAATCCACATTTTGCCGTTCGACGGCGGCGACGCATTCGCGCTCACCAGGACGCCGCAAGGCGTGCAGCAGTTCAGTTGGAGCCCGGACGGGAAGCGCATCGCATTCGTCACCTTCGACGACCCGCCGAAAGTGGAAGGCGTGGAGCGGCACAACAAATCGTTTGAAGCCGCGCATAACGATTTTCTGACGACAACGCATCCGCGGCCATCGCATTTATGGATCATTGCGTCCGATGGCGGAAATGCATCGCGCATCACCTCAGGCAATTGGACGCTGCCTATCAGCTTTCCGCCAAGCCCACCCGCGGCGCCGCTTTCCTGGACTCCGGATGGAAAATCGGTGACGATCGTCAAAGTGGCCACGCCGTATTCCGGCGATTTCAATCAATCGACCGTGCAGGTTTTGGACGTGGCGAGCGGCGCGATGCGGCAATTGACCAGCCACAAGACAGATGAGGGCCAGCCGCTGATTTCGCCGGACGGGCAGTACGTTGCCTATTGGTATCCCCGCGATGGCCAAAGCAAGAACGTAAACGAAGTGATGGTCGCGCCGTTTGCGGGTGGGGAAGGACGTTCCGTCACGCGCCCGCTGGACCGCAATGTGCAGCGCGCCATCTGGATGGCCGATTCGCGATCGCTGTTGGTGAGCGCGAACGACGGCACAGGGGTCGCCATGTGGATTCAACCGGTGGATGGGCCGGCGAAGCGCATCCAAACCGGCAAAGTGGTTCCAACCACGGGGTTCTGGCTGGATGCCTCCGTGAATCCGCAAGGACGCATCGCTTTTGTGGGCAGTGAACCGATGTGGCCGGCGGAACTTTACTTTGTGGAATCGGCTGCCGCCGGGCCAGTGCGCTTGACGGAATTCAACAAGGAAATTGCCGCGATGGAGTTGGGGCGGCCGGAATCGATTCAGTGGAAAGGTCCCGATGGTTTGCAGATGGATGGCGTGGTCACCTATCCGCCCGGTTTTCAAGCGGGCCGCAAATATCCGCTGGTGTTGTATGTGCATGGCGGACCGCGGTCGGCTTCGAAGGAGGCGTTTTCCAACTACGCGCAATTGTTCTCCGCGCAAGGCTGGGTGGTGTTTGAGCCGAACTACCGCGGCAGTGACAATTTGGGAAACGCGTTTCAATCCGCAATTTGGAACAACGCGGGAGACGGTCCGGGCCGCGACGTGATGTCGGGAGTCGATCTGTTAAAGAGGCGCGGGTTCGTCGACGATACTCGCATTGCGGTGTCGGGATGGTCGTATGGCGGCTACATGACGTCGTGGCTGATTGGCCACTACCCGGATGTTTGGCGCGCGGCGGTGGCTGGCGCCGCGGTGACGGATTGGATGGATCAATACAACTTGGGTGACGCGAACGTGCGGCGCGGAACGGCATTTGGCGGGTCGCCCTACACCGACGCCGCGCGCATGGCGGAGTACCGCAAGCAATCGCCGATGGCCGAAGCAAGCCGCATCAAAACGCCAACATTGATTCTTGCCACCACCGGCGATTACCGTGTACCCATTTCACAATCCTACCGGCTGTACAATGCACTGCGGGACAACGGCGTTCCTGTGCGGTTTTTCGCATACCCGGTGGCTGGCCACAGCCCCACGGACCCCGTTCACACTCGCGACGTGATGCGCAGGTGGGTAGACTGGCTGCAGACCTATTTGAAGTTGTAGGACACCATGAAATTACTTCTGCTCCCCGCGCTTTCTCTATGCGCCTTTAGCCAAACGGTCTCCGAACCGCACATGGCAACGGAGAAAGGCGAGATCGTGTTTGTATCCGGCGGCGACATCTGGCGCGTGCCGCCGAATGGCGGAGAGGCATCGCTGCTGGTGTCTCACCCGGCGGACGAATCGCGGCCGCTGCTATCGCCCGATGGTACGAAGCTGGCATTCGTATCCACGCGCACCGGCGGCGGCGACATCTACGTGCTCACCATGTCGAGCGGCGAATTGAAGCGCCTGACCTTTCAGGACGGGCTCGATCAACTCGACTCGTGGAGCCGCGACGGACAATGGCTTTTCTTCCATTCCGCAAGCGGCGACATCTCTTCCATGAACGACGTCTACAAAGTCCGCGCGAGCGGCGGAACGCCCATTCCCGTTGCGGCCGATCGTTACGCCAGCGAGTTTTTCGCAGCCCCATCGCCCGATGGATTGGCCGTAGCCATCAATGCGCGCGGTATCGCCTCGCGGCAATGGTGGCGCAACGGGCACAGCAATCTCGACCTTAGTGAAATCCTTCTGGTGAAGGGTTCTCCGCCAGTCTATGAGCGCGTCACCGATGGCGGCGCGAAAGAGATTTGGCCGATGTGGACGCCCGATGGAAAATCGTTATTCTTCGTTTCGGATCGTACGGGAGTGGAGAACATATGGCGTCAACCCTTGGGCGGGACTTCGCGCCAAGTGACTGCTTTCAAAGACGGCCGGTTGTTGTGGCCCAATATCACCTACGACGGAAAGATGATCGTCTTCGAGCGGGGGTTCGGCATCTGGAAGATGGATACGCTGCACGCGAAAATGGCGCAGATTCCCATTCACCTGCGCGGGTCCTCCGCAACGCCGTCCATCACGCATGTCAGCTTGAACAGCGAATTTAGCGAACTGTCGCTCTCGCCCGACGGCAAGAAGATCGCGTTCGTGGTGCGCGGGGAAGTATTCGCCGCGGGGAAAGACGGTGGCGACGCACAGCGCGTGACGCGAACCTCTGCTTTGGAGCAGCAGGTTTCCTGGTCGCCGGATAGCAGAAAGCTTGTCTATGTTTCCTCGCGTGGCGGAGCGAGTCACATCTATCTTTACGATTTTGGGAGCGGCGTGGAAACGCGGTTGACATCGAATGCGGAGCCCGATGCCGCGCCACGATTTTCACCCGATGGCAAACACCTGGCCTATCTGCGAGGCGGCAAATCCGTTTGGGTTTACACGTTCGAAAGCAAACAGGAGCGAATGCTCGCCCCCGGTGAATTTGGCCGCCTGCCGTTGGTCTCCGCGAAAACGCTCGCGTGGTCGCCCGACAGTAAGTGGCTGGCGTTTGCAACACGCGGCACTCGCGGATTCACCAACGTCATGGTGACTCCGTTGGAAGGCGGCGCGCCGGCGCCCGTATCATTTCTTGCCAATGCGAATGTCCGCGGCGTCGCGTGGAGCAGCGACGGAAAGCAAATCTTTTTTCAAACGGGGCAGCGAACGGAAGAGCAACGGATCGCGCGCGTCGACCTGGTTTTGCGCACGCCGCGCTTTCGCGAAGATCGATTCAGCGATCTTTTTCGCGCAGTGGCCCCGCCCGTGGAACTTGCCGCGAAGCCGGGTCCTGTCGAAATTGTCTTCGAGGGCATTCGCGGAAGGTTGAGTCTGCTGAATCTGGGGCTGGACGTGAACGACTTCGACATGAGCGCGGATGGTAAGCGTCTGCTCATTACAGCGGCTCTTGCAGGCCGCGAGAATCTCTTCACTTACGCAATCGACGAAACGGCCCGCGAAGAAGCTGTGGCCGTGCAGGTGACCACCACGGCGGGAAACAAATCGCACGCGCAATTCGCCGCGGGCGCAAAGGAGGCCGTCTATCTGGAACGCGGCAGAATACAATCCGTCGCGCTGGATACGCGCGCCGCGCGGGCGGTCAACGTCACCGCCGAGATGGACATCGATTTCCATCAGCAGAAGAAGGAGGTTTTCCAACAGGCTTGGACCTATCAGCGGGATCATTTCTTCGACGACCGATTTAACGGCGCGGATTGGAACGCTCTTCGCGCAACGTACGAACCGCTGGTGGATTCGGCGCGCACATCGTCCGATTTGTACCGGCTGGTCAACCTCATGATCGGTGAGTTGAACGCGTCGCATTCGGGGATTGGCGCTGCGCCGAACCGCGAATCCACGGCGGGCGCGATTGGCCTTCGCTTCGATTCCGCAGCGTTGGCCGGCGGCAAATTCCTGATCAACGAAGTAATTCCCCTTGGTCCGGCGGCGATCTCCGGAATCAGGCCGGGAGACACGCTGCTGACCCTCGGCGGTAAAGCATTGGGACGCGACACGAACCTACAGGAGCTTCTCGCTTACACGTCCGGCAAGCGCGTCGAACTAACCGTAGCGGGCACCGACGGGAAAACGCGAACCGTCGCCGTGCAGCCCATCGGCAACGCCGCCGAGAAAAACCTGCTCTACCGTGCGTGGGTGGAAAGCCGACGCGCCTACGTTGAAAAAATCAGCAGTGGAAAACTCGGCTACGTACACATGCTCGACATGGGGGCGGATTCGCTGTCGCGCCTCTACGTCGATCTCGATGCCGGTAATCATTCCAAAGAGGGAGTTGTGATCGACGTTCGCGCCAATAACGGCGGCTTTGTAAACGCCTATGCTCTCGACGTCTTTGCGCGGAAGCCATACCTGACGTTTCTCGAACGCGGCAGGCGAGCCTCACCCGCGCGCAGCCTTCTGGGCCAGCGTTCGCTGGAGTTGCCGACGATTCTGGTCACCAACCAGCATTCTCTTTCCGACGCCGAGGATTTCACCGAAGGATACCGCCGGCTCAAATTGGGCAAGGTCGTGGGAGAGCCGACCGCGGGTTGGATCGTCTACACGTGGAATCAGACCTTGATCGACGGCTCCTCTTTGCGCATGCCGCGCACAAAAGTGTTCGATAACGACGGGGTGTTGATGGAAATGCACCCGAGGCCGGTGGATGTGCCGGTGCAGCGCCCCGTTGGCGAAAGCTATTCCGGCAAGGATAGCCAGTTGGATGCGGCGGTGCGCGAACTATTGCAGCAATTGGAGGCCTCCAGGGGCAAATCCGCGGCCACGGAAAACAAGTGAGTGGAAGCGGCGGCTCAGCCGGGTGATAATAAAGTCATGCGACTCCGTTTGCTTGCGCTGGCATTTCTAGTAACGCTTCCACTGCCGGCCGATCCCCCCATGACGACGCTTCGCGTGGAAGTGAAAACGTTGAAGGACAAGCCGATTGAGCGCGCCAGCGTGGTGCTGGATTTCAAGGGCAGCCGTTCGGTGGTGAAACTCGGCCGCAAGGCGCGCACGCATTGGGAAACCAAGACCGGGCAGGACGGCGTGGCGAAGCTTCCTTCCATTCCGCAGGGCAACATCAAAGTTACGGTGATCGCCAGCGGCTATCAGACGTTCGGTCAGGTCTTCGAAGTCAATGAAGAAGAGAAGACGATCGAAATCAAACTGAACCCGCCACAGGCTCCGTACTCTGTCCATCAATAGAACACCGCAACTGATATTCGGCGCGCAGCCCGTACGCTCGCGGCGCGCCATGGTGGCGAGCGGCGATACCTACGCTACGGACGTTGGGCTGGCTGTGCTGCAGCGAGGCGGCAATGCCGTCGATGCGGCCGTGGCCATGAGCTTCGTTCTCTCCGTGACGCATTCGGCAATGTGCGGTTTGGGCGGCGGAGGCAATGTCCTGGTTCGCACCAGAGACGGCAGATTCAACTTTTTCGACTTTCGCGAGCAAGCGCCCGCCTCTGCTTCGCGCGACATGTTTAAAGACGCGAACGGACAGCTGACGGGAGAGAGCGTCACCGGCTGGCGGGCGGCGGCCACGCCGGGCCATGTCGCTGGAATGTCGGCGCTGCATAAACAACACGGACAATTGCCGTGGCGCGAGTTGCTGATGCCAGCGACGGTGATTGCGGCGCAAGGTCATGCCGTCACCTGGCAGCGCGCAGAGAGCATGCGTCAATCGGAGGCGCTCCATGCCGACCCGGAATCGACGCGCGTCTTCTTGAACAACGGGAAGTACCTGGAGCCGGATGAACTTCACCGCCAACCCGAACTTGCGGCGACTCTGGAACGGATCGCGAACAACGGCGCGGAGGAGTTCTATCTCGGCGAGACGGCATCGAAATTGGCCACCGCGATGTCCGCGCACGGAGGGCACGTAACGCTGGAGGATTTGCGTACGTTCCGCGTCTCAACGCCGCAGCCGCTGCGCGGAAGTTACCGCGGATTCGATGTGACCACCGCCGCCGGAAGCAGTTCCGGCGGACTCGGTTTGTTGCAAATGCTTGGCCTCATCGAAACGGCCGATCTGCCGGCGATGGGTTGCGGCTCTGCCACGAGTATCGGAGTGTTGGTGGAGGCGATGCGGCGCAGTTTCGCCGATCGCGCCGAATATTTCGGCGATCCGGAGTTCGTCAGCATTCCCTATGAAAAGCTGCTCAGCGCCAAATCCGGCAACACGACGCACTACGGTGTAGTCGATGCCGCGGGCAACGCTGTCGCGGCGACCATCACGCTGAACATGCTCTACGGAAGCGGAGTTACGGTGCCCGGTCTTGGATTCCTGCTGAACAACAACATGGACAACTTCGCCGCCAATCCGGGCGGCGCGAATCAGTACGGGCTGGTGCAAGGCGAGGCGAACGCGATCGCGCCGCGCAAGCGCCCTGCCTCCTCCATGACGCCAACCATTGTCGAGAAGGACGGCAGGCTTCATATGGTGATCGGCACGCCTGGCGGTCCCACCATTGTGAGCGCCGTGCTGCAAGGCATCGTAAATGTGATCGACTTCGGCCACAACGCGCAGCAGGCGATCAATACGCCGCGCGTCCATCATCAGTGGCGGCCGGACGTGGTGTTTGTTGAGCCCGGCTTCTCGCCCGACACGCTGGCCATCCTGCGCGAAAAAGGATATCGTGTCGAGTTGCGCGGATCGAACAACGACATGAATCTCATTCTCGCCGCTGGGGAGTGGCTGGAAGGCGCAGTCGATCCGCGCCGCGAAGGAAAGGCGGCGGGATATTGACGCCGGAAATTCCCATCGAGCAATTCGAGATCTTCGCCACCGGGCTCGATCATCCCGAGTGCATCGCATTTGATCGTGAGGGCATGTTGTGGGCGGGAGGCGAAGCGGGGCAGGTCTATCGCATTGCGATGGATGGCCGCGTGGAGACGGTTGCGGAACTGGGCGGTTTTTGCGGCGGGCTGGCATGGACGCCCGATGACGCCGAGTTGTATGTCTGCAACCCGGCTCATGGCGTTGTGAGCGTGACGCGCGAGGGCAAATGGAAAGTTTTTGCGAAGGGGATGATCTGTCCCAACTATGGTGTGTTCCATAGCGATGGAACTTACTACGTCAGCGACTCCGGCAATTGGCAGAAGGCAAATGGCCGCGTGCTGCGCTTCGACGCCGGCGGCGGGATGGAGACCGTTCTTGCGCCGATGGGATTTGCAAACGGGCTCGCGTTGGATGAAGATGCAGGAGTGCTGTACGTTGCCGAAAGCGATGCCGATCGCGTGGTCAGCGTGGATCTGGTTACGGGAGTGCATAGAGTCTACGCGGAGAACACCGGCCGCCTGCCGGATGGGCTGGCTTTGGACACAGAGGGCAATCTTTATGTTTCATGCTACGCCTCCGATGACATTCATCGCGTCGACCGTTCGGGAAGTGTGACGCTCTTCGCCTATGATCGCTGGGCGATCAAGCTGAGCAGGCCCACCAACATCGCGTTTCACGGCGGCCATCTCTATGCCGCGAATTTCGGCCGCAACACCATCGCGCGCGCGCCAGTTGGACGGACGGGAAGGCAGCTGGCCAATCAACGATGATCCACCTCAACGGCAAAACGGCGATTGTTACGGGTGGCGCAAACGGCATCGGACGCGCGATCGCCGAACTGTTTCGCGATGCCGGCGCGAGTGTGGTTGTGGCGGATATCGAGGAAGCTTCCGCGATGGAAGGCATCCGCTGTTTGTGCGCGGACGTGTCCATCTCGGCCGATGCCGTGCGCGTGGTGGAAGAGGCGCTTGCCGTTTCCGGCCGCATCGACGTGCTTTGCAACAACGCCGCTTATCTCGGCCAGGTGCATGGCGCATTGGAAGCGGACGAAGCGGAATTCGAGCGATGTTTCGCCGTTTCGCTGATGGGCACGCAGCATTTCACGAAGGCTGTGTTGCCGCACATGATCCGCCAACAGAGCGGTTCGATCATTAACATATCGTCGGTGCAGGGCATGGTAGGCGCGCGAACTTCGGCGGCATACACGAGCCTCAAACACGCGCTCGCGGGATATACACGCAGCGTCGCTTACGACTACGGGCTCCACGGCGTGCGATGCAACGCCATCTGCCCCGGAGCAATTCAAACCCGCATTTCGCCGAAGCCCGGTGACGAACTGCACGCGCGTCAGATCGGCAAGACTTTTCTCGGCCGCACGGGCGATCCGCGCGAGGTGGCCTACGCCGCGTTGTTCCTCGCTTCGGATGCGTCGTCGTACATCACGGGCGCGATCATTCCCGTGGATGGCGGCTGGACCGCCATGTAGTCGAACCTTCTTCTGCTCTGTGGGGCAGGTCTCCAGACCTGCGAGGCGATCTCCAGATCGCCTCTGCCGGAAGTACGATTACTCCGCAAAGGCGGTCTGGAGACCGCCTTGCAGGCCTGGAGGCCTGCCCCACCAAAGATTCTAGAGGGTAGTAGTGCAGCGTGGACTTAAGCGCCATTTGGTGCGCGTGTAGGCGACGCGAAATCCTTTGCGCTCGGCGTTGCGTTGGGAGTTGCTTCCCGCCTCCGCCGCCATCATCGCCAAGTCGCAGCCATGCTCAAATGCGTAGCGCATACGCTCTTGCAACAACGCCGCCTGCAGTCCGCGACGCCGCAACTCAGGCACAGTGGCCGCACCGGCGAACAACGCCACCCCTTCATGGATGGAGAGTGCGCCTGAAGCCCCGGGCTGGCCGTCATACTCAGCGAGAAAACATACGCACGCCTCGCGTGCCGAGGCGATCGCGCCGAATTCACGGAAGAACTCCTCCAGTTCGGGGTGTTCGTACACCCAGGCCTTTGCGGCTGTTGTGTTCCAGAGTTGCATCTCTCCCGGCCCCGCCACTCGAACTTTGATGCCATCCCCGGCGCCTGATGACGGCTCTTCAACAGGTCGGTACATAACATTGCTGATCTCGATGGGCCTGTACCCTCTTTCACAGAGCAAACTCAACGCTGCCACCCCGGCGAGAGGGCTCACTTCAAGGTCCACATCCGCCCATCGGTCGCGAAAAAAGCGCTCTATCGCATCCAGTGTTTCCGCGCTCAGCTCTTCGAAGATGCCGAGGCCGAAACTCTGCGTGACCGCGGAGCCGATGGCGTCGAAGACCGCATAGGCGCCCGCATGTTCCATCACCTCAGCGCCGCTCGCCGGGAAAAGTTTGCGGCGCGCCAATGCAAACTGCGCGCAGGCATGTCCTTCCGCGCGCTCCAGACGCCGGGCAAGTTGGATGTCGCAGAAGGGCGCGCTCACAACTGCATAGCCGCGATGCGGGCCGCGGCCTCTTCCTGCACGCGCCGGTACAAACTATTGCCGTGAGAATCGATGGCGACAATAAGCGGTCCAAACGACTTGACGCGAAACTTCCACAAACACTCCGGCATCAGGTCTTCCCACCACACTTGTTCGATCTCTTCGATCTGCATGGTTTCGAGCGCCGCCGCGCCGCCGACAATGGCGAAGTAGGCCGCGCCCGTCCGCTTCATTGCGTCGATGCTGCCTTCCAGCAATCCGCCTTTCCCTACGATGGCGCGCACGCCGTACGTCTCGATGAGACCCGGCGCAAAGCGATCCATGCGCGTACTGGTCGTAGTGCCGATGGAGAGCTTCTCGTATGTGCCGTCCGCGCGTTTGCGAACGCCCGGCGCGGTGTGGAGGCAGATGCCTCCCGTGAGATCGGCGGGCGGCGCGATGCCTTCATCGAAAATACGAATTTGCGTAGCGTCGCGGATTCCGAAGATAGTACCGTCGATGGAGACGGTGTCCTCCAGTTTCAATTGCCGGATGTCCGCTTCCGTCAGCGGCGTGTGCAACTCAAAGTGCGCCATCGCCATACCTCACTTCACCGGTTGCGCCAATCACGGCTTGCGCGCGTTCCCCGCGCCAGCATTGCACGTTGACGGCGACGGGGCATTGACTGATGTGCGTGTGAGCCCATTCGATGTTCACCGCCAGAGCCGTGGTCGCGCCTCCCAACCCCTGCGGGCCGATGCCGGTCTCATTGATTCTCCCGAGTAGGTCTTTCTCCAGAGCGGCGATGTCGGGGTCCGCGCTCGACGAACCAATGCGCCGGAACGTACTCGCCTCCTTGGCCAACTGCATCGCAACATCCGACGTGCCGCCAATGCCGATTCCGACGATCATGGGCGGGCACGGGCGCGCGCCGGATTCAAAGATGCATTGGATGACAAATTTCTTGACGCCTTTCAGCCCTTCGGAAGGATTCAGCATTTTCAGAAAACTCATGTTCTCCGAGCCCGAGCCTTTTGGCGCCATGCTGATCTCAATCTCGCTGGAGTCAGGAACAAAATCGAGTTTGATGATGGGCAGCCCCTCGCCCGCATTCGTGCCCGTGTTCTTGCGCGTCAGCGGGTGCACGGAGTTGGAGCGCAGCGGATACTCAGCCGTAGCTCGCTCGCAGCCGCGGCGAATGCGGCGCTTCAACTCCACCATGTCGAGGTGAAGGCGGTTGCCGACGCGCACTCGATAGACCGCAAGCCCCGTGTCCTGGCAGACCAGCGTGTTCTGCTCATCGGCCGCCTGAATGTTGCGCAGAATGGTGAACATCACCTGCTCGGCCGTGGTGTTGCCACCCTCCTTCTCCGCCTGCAACCCCCCGGCGATAGCACTCCGGACGTCCTGCGGAATGTCCTTCAACGCGGCCCAGTACAGATCCCGCGAAACGATTTCGATGGTTTCGTAGATGTCGTTCATTTTGGATCCTGCCTCGCCGGCGGGCGCGTGAACTTGACGGGCTTCTTCTCAACGCGCACACCATGATCGGTCAAGGTAAGGAAAATATTTTTCAACCATGCATCGCTGCTGGATGGAAAGTCCTGACGGTAATGCGCGCCGCGGCTTTCCGTGCGAATGCGCGCCGATTCCACCAGCAGGGTTGCCACGTGGCAGAGATTGGTGAGGTTGATCGACTCGCTCCATTCCGGATTCGATTCCGGCCCGCCGCGCACGCGCACGGCGGCAGCCTCCTCACGCAATTGATGAAGTTCCGCCGCCGCTGCCGACAAATCCTTTCCATTGCGTACCACTCCGGCCTTCTCCCACATGAGGTCTTCCAGTTTTGCGCGCAGCGTGAACGGATTGCCACCCTTGTCCTTTGTAAGCGCCGTTTGCCACCGTTCCGCGAGTTGCATGATCTGCGCCTGCGGCACGGCGGGCAAGTCGCGTCCAATCACGAAATCCGCCATGCTGTCTCCGGCGCGGCCGCCGAATACGATGGAGTCGGCCACTCCGTTTCCACCCAGTCGATTCGCTCCGTGGACGCCGCCGGCATCTTCGCCCGCGGCGAAGAGGCAAGTCAGATTCGTGCGGCAATCGACGTCGATGGCGACGCCGCCCATCTGATAATGCGCGCTTGGCGAAACCTCCACACGCTCATGCACAAGATCGAATCCATAATCGCGGCAGCGTTCCACCATGCCCGGAAAACTATTGCGGACAACGTCGTGATCGAGGTGGCTCAAATCAACATAAACACCGCCCGAAGGAGTACCGCGGCCAGCCATGATTTCAAGATAGCTGGAACGGGAGATGACGTCGCGGGTGGCGCGCTCCATATTGACCGCATCGTATCGCTCCATGTAGCGCTCGCCGCGCCCGTTGAACAGCCGTGCGCCGACGCCTCGCAAACCTTCTTCCAGCAATCCTCCGGTCGCCATCGATTTTCCCACCAGCAACCCGGTCGGATGGAATTGCAGCATCTCCATGTCGACGAAGGTGGCGCCGGCGCGGTACGCCATCGCCATGCCGTCGCCGGATTTTTCCAGCGACGGAGAAGAGATGCGATACATGGTTGCGCCGCCGCCGGTAGCCAGAAGCGTGGCCCGCGCGCGCACCGCCACCAGACTGCCTTTGCGATGATCCAGAAGCAAAGCCCCACCCACCGCGCCATTGGATGCGAAGAGATCGAGTCCACTGGTTTCCTGCAACACGCGAATATCCGCTTCCAGAATGTAGTCCCGCAAGTTGGACATGATCTCGATTCCGGTGAGATCGCCTTTGTGAACCGTGCGGTCGAACGATTGTCCGGCGAACGCTTTTTGATGAATGGTCCCATCCGCGTTGCGATCAAACAGGCAGCCCGCTTTGTTCTCCAATTCGATAATGCGCCGCGGGGCTTCTTCCACCAGCTTCCACGCAAGCTCCTGATGATTTAGGTAAGCTCCGCCTACGATGGTGTCGCGATAATGCTTTTCCAGTGAGTCGTCAGGATGCAGAACAGCGTTGTAACCGCCTTGCACCATACGCGTGCAACCGCTTTGCCCCAGGAGCCCCTTCACGGCGATGACGATACGCAGCTTCCTGCTGATTTCGTGCGCGTGCATCGCGGCCAGTAGACCCGCTCCGCCCGCCCCCAGGATAAGGATGTCCGCGTCGAGATGGTCTACCGGAAGATTCTGCATCAAAGATTCCGGAAGGCGTCGATTCCCCACCAGGCCCACACCAGACCGATCACGATGAGGCCGCCAGTGATGAAGCGCGCCGCGCCCGCGCCGATTCTGCTGTAGTCGAGAAGGATGTTTCGAAGGCCATTCAAACCGTGGTAGAGCGCAACCAACAAGAAGGCGATATCGATCCCCTGCCACAGCGGATTGGAGATTCGCGACAAGATCGCTTCATAGGTGATTTCGCCCCGGCGTAGTTCCGCGGTGAGAAAATGCTCAACCCAGAAATGCGCCACCAGCAGCAGCAAGAGCGCCGCGCCGGTGATTCGTTGCAAATACCATCCGATGACGCTGCCCATGTTCAGACCTTCAACACTCCTTGCAGAAACATCGGGATTGCGCCGGCAAGAAACAGCAGCAATCCAAAACCAACGGCTCCGTACCAAAACAGCTTCACGTGTCTTGTGTGCCCAATTCCAAGGTCGATCAGCGTGATGCGCACCCCGTTCAGCGCGTGCAGAATTACCGTGCCCAGCAATGCGATCTCCAACAGCTTGAAGAACGGATTGCGAAATGTCGCCAGGGCGGCGTTGAACGCGGCAGGCCCCTCCCGCAGTTCGCGGATGGTGTGCACATGCAGCAGCAGATAGATCAACAGCAGAACACCGGTGATCCGTTGCAGAATCTGCGCGAGCTTGCCCGTATAGACGTTCATCGATTCTCGAATTGACCCGGAGACAGCGCCGCCCGCTTTAGCCGCGTGATGGTATCCGTAAGCGTGATTCCCTTCGGACAAACGGAAGTGCAATTCATCTGCGTATGACACCGCCAGATGCCGCCGCGCTCTTCGTTGAGCGCCTGCCAGCGCTCCTTCATCGCGCTGTCGCGCGGATCGAGCAGCCGCAAATAGGCGCGGTTGATGGCGGCGGGACCAAGGTACTCCTCACTCGACTCTTTGACTCCGCATGCCCCGTAGCAAGCACCGCAGGTGATGCAATCGCGCTTTCCCGCGCTATTGCGCGCGTAGTTGGAATCGTGCGGCACTCTTACAAGCTCCTTCGATGCGGGGTCCTTTGGGCGAAGAGCGGGCTTGATCTTTTTCCATTGCGCGAAGAACGGCTCCAGCGAAACGACAAGGTCCTTAATCACGGGAAGATTCGGCAGCGGCTGAACGCTCACTACCTGCGTTCCCAAAGTTTTCACGCGCGTGCGGCAAGCCAGACGCGGCACACCATTGATGTTCACCGCGCACGTGCCGCACATTCCCACGCGGCAAGCGCAGCGGAAAGAGAGCGATGCGTCCTGATTTCTCTGGATGGAGAACAACGCATCGAGCACGGTCATGCGCTCTTCCAGGACAACCGCGAACTCCGTGGCAATGCCGCTTGAGGCGGATCTGGCCACGCGGACGCGATACTGATTCTCCTCTATTGCGGCCATGTGGGGCGAAGCGAACAGTGTATCATTCCAGTGTGGAAACACGCCGCATTCGATTGAGCTTCCCGGAGGCTGGAGAGTCCGTCATCGCCGATTTATTGGAGCAGGATGCGCCGGGTGTGTGCGACCTCATCTGGAATTCGCTTCCTATCGAGGGTAAAGCGATTCATGGGATGTACTCCGGCGCGGAGGTGTTTGTCCTTGTCGACAAGCCACAGCCCGCGCCCGCGGAGAACATGGTGAATCTACCCTTGCCCGGGGAACTGCTTTATTTTTTCGACGAAGGAAAAGGCGCGGTGGGCGCGCGGAAACCCGTCGGTGAGGTGTGTTTCGTCTACGGCCGGGGCGTTGTTCTGCGCGGGCATGAAGGCATTCCCGCACATGCAAGTCTCTTCGCGCGCGTTCCAGGAGATTGGAAAACGGATTGGCTTCCCTTTGCACAGGCCTGCCGCAAATGCCGATGGGAAGGTCCGCGAAGGCTGCTGCTCGAACGCGTGTGAGACGCCGCGCCTGTCGTATAGTGAAAAGAATGCGTCTTTCTTTCTGGGCTTTCGTTCTTACCTCCGGTTGCTTTGTTGGGGCGTACGCGCAAGACAATTACGAGATTCAAGTTTACGCCTCGCCCACCGTTCCCAAGGGAGCCACACGGATTGAGACCCACCACAACTTTACGTTCAAGGGATCCAAGAATCCCGAAGGTGGGACCGTTCCCACTCACCATGCCTTCCATGAAACTCTGGAAATCACGCACGGCTTCACGGACTGGTTCGAATCGGCCGTTTATGTGTTTTCCAGCATCAACAAGGGCCGCGGATGGCAGTATGTCGGTTCCCACTTCCGCCCGCGCGTGCGCGCTCCGGATTCGTGGAATCTTCCGGTCGGATTGAGTTTGTCGACGGAGTTCGGCTACAGAAGGGCTAAATATGTTGGCGACTCCTGGGCCTGGGAAATCAGGCCGGTGATTGACAAAGAGATGGGAAAGTTTTACTGGGCAGTCAATCCCGTGATCGGCAAGTCTTTCAAAGGACCGAATCAAAACGCGGGATTCGATTTTGCACCCGGCGTGAAGACATCGTATAAAGTGTTCAAGAATGCAGCTTTTGGCATGGAGTATTACGGCGGTTTGGGCGCGCTGCGCAATTTCGAACCTTTGAAGGAGCAGGAGCATCAATTCGTTCCGACCATCGATTTCACCGTCGCTGGAAAGTGGGATGTTAATTTCGGCGTTGGAGTCGGAGTGACGCGAAACACCGATCACTTGATCGTCAAAATGATTGTGGGCAGACGCGTGGGCGGCAAGAAAGGGCAGAACTAACTAGACGCGAAAGCGGAGGACTGCATCGTCATCCAGTTCGACGCCTAGCCCGATTCCTTGCGGCAGGTCCGCGTGCCCATCGGCAATCCTAAGCGGCTCGCGCAGAATTTCTTCGGTGTAGAAAAGAGGTCCGATGATGTCGCACGGAAACTGTTCCGCATCGATGCCGTGCGTCGCTGCCGCAAGATGAATCATCGCCGCAGTGGCGACACCAAGCTCTAAATTGCTTCCAACGGTACAGGGTCTTCCGGCAGCGGCGGCAGTGGCTGCGATGGTACGCGCGGGCCCGATGCCCGCCGATTTGCCGACGTAGATGGAAAAGGCGCTCGCAGCGGACGCGCGAATCAACATCGCGGCGTCGTCCACCGAACACACGCTCTCATCGGCGAGCACCGGAATATCGACGCTCCGGCGCACTTCGGCCATGCGCTCCGGATCGCCGGGGGCGACAGGCTGCTCCGCAAAGTAGATTTCGAATTCGCCGAGCGCGCGAATCATTCGGATCGCCGTGGGAACATCCCATGCGCCATTGGCATCCACCCCGAGCCTGACCTCCGCGCCAACCACATCCCTTACGGCGCGCACGCGAGCGATATCCTGCTCCGCATCGATGCCGACCTTCACCTTCATCGTGCGGAATCCTTTTTCCAGCGCCCACGCGGCGATCTCCGATGCGCGCACGGGATCGACGCCCGAAATAGACCACTTGATGGGAATGCGCGCGCGTACCGGTCCGCCCAGCAGTCGGCACACTGGCACGCCCGCGGCTTTGCCCGCGATGTCCCACAGCGCCATCTCGATTGCAGCCTTAGTGAACGTATTGCCAAACAGCGCCGCACGAGTTCGCGCACTCAGCGTCTCTACCTCGCTCGGGTCTTGGCCGACGAGCAAGGGCGCGAAGATGCTCTCGATAAAATGCGCCGCCGTGACCTGATCTTCCCAGCTCCAGCGCGGCGTTGCCGACACTTCGCCCAGGCCGCATATTCCTTCGGATGTGTGTACTTTCACTAAGAGAAACGGCGACACGGCATGCATGCCGCCTTTGCCGCGAATCGCCAGACGCGCATGGATGGGAACACGGACCGGAATCGTCTCGATGCGTGTGATCTTCAAATGGAATCCAATGCCTGCTCGAAATCCGCCAGCAAGTCGCGCCAGTCTTCCACGCCAATGGAAATGCGCACCAAGCCATCGGTGACGCCGGCGATCTCGAGCTCTTCCGCGGAAACGGCGGAGTGCGTCGTTGATTTTGGGTGGCAGGCAAGTGTTTCCACGCCGCCCAATGAAACGGCGTTGCGCGCGAGTTTCACATTGCGCAGGAATTCAAACGCCGCCGGCTTACCTCCTTTGAGGTCCAAGGAGATGATTGCGCCGGGATAGTCGCATTGCGCGAGACGAATGCGCACTTGCTCCGGGTCTTCAAACAGCGTCGGGTAATAGATGCGGCGGATGTTCCTGTGAGCCGCCAGGCGCTCGGCGATGCGCTGCGCGTTCTTACTCGCACGGTTCATGCGCAGCGTTACCGTGGGCAGGCGCGAATCGAGCATCCAGCATTCATCGGGCTGCAAAATGTTTCCAAACAATCCGCGCCAGCTCTTGATCTTGCGAATCAGTTCCGGATCCCGCGTCAACGCGATACCGCCGAGCAGATCGCTGAAGCCTCCCAGATACTTCGTGGCGGAATAGAGCACGACGTCCGCGCCGCAAACCAACGGATGCTGGAAGCACGGCCCGAGGAAGGTGTTATCCACCATTACGAGCGGCCGCGGATTGTGCGCAGCCGAGGCCTCCACCGCCTGCCGGATATCGGTCATGACGAGCGTCGGGTTGGCCGGGGTTTCAATCAACACCACGCGCAAGTTCGGCGCGTTGCGAATGGCAGCGGCAAGATCGCCGTTGCAGCCGGCGCGGACGGCGGTGCTGGAAATGCCGAAAGGCTGCAGGAATTCATGGATGAAGTGCTCCGTGCCGCCGTAGATGGGCACGGTGAAAACAATATGATCGCCCGGGCGCGTGAACGCCAGGATGGCCGTCATGATGGCCGCCATGCCGGAGTTGAACGCCGCGGCCGCGGCGGCTCCACGCTCCAACGGAACGATTTGATCTTCCAGAATCTCGGCGTTGGGATGATTGAACCGGCTGTAGACAAGATCGACATTTTCCCCGGGTGTGGCCGCGGCGCGTCCCGCCATGATGTCGAATGCCCGCTCGGCGGCCTCTGGGCTTGAGAAAACATAAGTAGAACTGCGAAACACCGCCGGACGGGCGGAACCGACGGAGAGCGTCGGATCGAAGCCGCGGGTGAGAATTGCCGTTGGCGGACGTTGTTTGACGGACATAAGCGAGGTCCTCTATTGCCGAGTGTAGCGCCGGGCAACGAGCAACAGAAAGCTCACTCCGATGCAGGCGATGGCGGCAAGAAACGTACGCCCGTCTTCCATCGCGATGCCGCAGAGGAATGCCGCTCCCGAAACAAGCAGCACGCCGGTGACAACGGAATACGCAGGCGTCCGGAACGGGCGCGGCGCGGCAGGTTCGCGACGGCGCAGAACGACCAGCGAGATGTAGGCGGAGCTGTACAGGACCACCAGTAATACCCCCGCCAGATTCAACAGCGTGTCGAACGCTCCGCTCACTATCATCGCCGCGGCTGTGAGCTCCGTCGCCATGGTAGCGGCCCATGGCGTGCCGGTATTTCGCACTTCCGTGATGCCGTCCCATCCGGGAAGTGCCCGCGTTGCACCCAACAGAATGCGAGCGCCGCCCGCGAGTGAAGCGTTCGCCATGCTCAGCAGCGCGCAGGAAGAGAGGAGAGCGATGACGGCATCGCCCGATTGGCCCGCAACCAACCTCGCGGCGTCGCTCACCGGCATCGCGGATGCGGCCAGCGTTGCAACGGGAAAGATGTGAAGAAGAGCGGCGTTGATGAGAAGATAGACCGCAGTCACCGTCGCAAGCCCGCCGAAGAGCGCCCGCGGCAATCCGCGGCCAGGATCGCGGTTCTCTTCCGTGAAGTACGCCGGCTGATACCATCCGTCGTAGGAAACCAGGATCGAACGGAAGGCCAGCAGCCATAGACCGGCGCCCGCCGCGCCGCCGCCGGAAGAAGCGCTTGCCGGCGCATGAAGAAAACATGCCGCGATGAGGCCTGCAAAAACAAGGAACACCAGAAGGCTCAGCGATTGTTGGGCGAGGCTGTTCGCTCCGATTCCTTTGTATTGGACGAAAGCGAGGGATGCGACCAGCAGAAGCGCGGCGGGTACGGTCCAGCCTCCCGTCCGCGGCCAGAATCTCGGAATCAGCTCCGCCACCGCGATGGTTCCATAGGCTAGGGAAGCGGAGTTCAACAACCAATCGGTCCAACCCACCGCGAAGCCGGCCGTCGGCCCCAATGCCTGGCGCGCATAAACAGTGAACGCTCCCGCGCGCGGAATCATCGTCGCCAGTTCCGCTACGCAGAGTGCGCCGAGAAAGGAATAGAGAGCGCCCGCAAGCCAGATGGCGTAGATGGCCCATGGCTCACCGAGCAGCTTTGCGATTTCGCCGGGCCTGCGCAAGATCCCAACGCCGATCATGGTTCCGACGCCCACCGCAACGCCGAACGCGGTACCCAATGCACGCTGCAATTCGTACCGCTGCTGAGTCATTGCGGCATACTAGCATACGAGCCATGGAGCCCAACCTAGCACGCGCGTCCACAATTCCTTCGCAATGGTATACGGACCCGTCTTTTCTAAACGCTGAAAAGGAAGGTGTTTTCTGGCGAACCTGGCAGCCTCTTTGCCACCGGGCACAGGTTGCAAATGTCGGAGATTATTGCGCCGGTGAGATTGCCGGCGAGCCTGTCGCCGTTGTACGTGGGCACGATGGAATATTGCGAGCGTTCTCCAATGTGTGCCGCCACCGCGCATCCGTGATTCTTTCAGAGCACGGGAATGCGAAATCGCTTCGCTGCCCTTATCACGCGTGGACCTACGCCTTGGATGGCAACCTGTTGAACGCACCGGAATTTGAGGGCGTCGAGTGTTGGAAGAAGGAAGATGTGCGCTTGCCGGCGTATGGTTTGACGGAGTGGGGTCCATACGTTTTTGTCAATCTCGACGCGCAGGCAATTCCGTTCGCTGAGATGATTCAAGGCATTCCTGAACACGCTCAGCGGCTGCATTTCGCCCACAGGCGGGATTACACGATCGCCTGCAACTGGAAGGTTTACGTCGACAACTATCTGGAGGGCTACCATCTGCCCGCCGCGCATCCGTCGTTGTTTCGCGAGCTCGACTACAACGCATATCGCGTCGATACCGCGCGCTACTATTCGTCACAGTACGCGCCCATCCGTCCGCCGCGGTCCGGGCGCGATGAACCTCGCCGCTACGATGATGCGGCGGCTGGTCAACAGGCGCTTTATTATTGGGTTTTTCCCAACTTGATGTTGAACATCTACCCGGACAATCTGAGCGTCAACATCATCCTTCCGCTGGGTCACGACCGGACGTTGACGATTTTTGAATGGTTCAGTTACGCCGGGAAGGAGTTGGACCCGGCGGCAATTGCCTTCAGCGATGAGATCCAACAGGAAGATATCCGCATCTGTGAATCCGTGCAGAAGGGGTTGCAATCACGCTCGTACGATCGCGGACGTTACTCCGTGAAACGGGAAAACGGCGTACACCATTTCCACCTTCTGTTAGAGGAGTTCCTCGCTGTGGGGCAGATCTCCAGATCTGCGAGACGGTCTCCAGACCGTCTCTGCCGGTAGCAACGGAATCTCCCAGGCGGCCGCTTCGCGGCCGACTCGGCTTTGGCCTTTCACTAGATAAAAAACATTTCTTGCGACCCATGTTGTATCTCTGCTTGAATTGTGGTATCTAGTTATATGACTAGAGTGTGACCGAAAGGATCTTCCATGGGGTTCCCCACCAAAGTCCAACTCATCAAACGCGCTGCCAGCGAGCAGTGGTATATCAACTTTCCCTCTGCTCTCGCTCAGGCGATGGAGTTCTCTCGCGGCGAAACCGTCGAGTGGATTGTCGAGAATAAGGCCCTGCTTGCCCTGCATCGTCGCGATCCTCCGCCGTCCGCTTTAAAAAAAACTCCGCCGGTCTCCTCCCCCAGTTCGAGCACCTCTGGAACCAATGCCTCCCCGCCTTCCCACAGCGCCGTGTCGCCGATCACGCGCAAACCCTCGCGCTGAGCTCTCTTCTCTGTCTCGGCCGCCGCACCGTCACTGGCCTACTCACCACTTCCGGCTCTCAGTTTCGCGATTGGAGCGCTTCCTATAGACTCTTCTCTCATGATCGGCTTCCCCTGCCGGAGATGTTCTCTGTCGTCCGCCGTGCGATCGCCGACGAACTGCCCGCCGGCGCACCGTTTCGCGCCGTCATCGACGATACACTCCTGCGCCGCTCCGGTCTGCATACGCCAGGAGTGGCTTGGCGACGAGATCCGCTCGGGCCGCGCTTCCAGACCAACTTCGTACGTGCACAGCGCTTTCTTCAGATCTCCGCCGCCATGCCCGGCAAAGAAGGAGCATTCCGGTTGGCTCCCATTGCCTTCCTTCACGCTCCCACGCCGCCCAAACCGGGTCGTCAGGCTACCGACGCCGACCGCACCCAATACCGTCTGGACGCAAGTTCGTCCCGGCTCAGTCTGCGTGCTGCCCAGCAGATGATTCTACTCCGCCAGTCCCTGGATCTGGATCCCGGTGGCCGCAACCGCACCTTATTACTCGCTTTCGACGGCGGCTTCACCAACTCCACTGTGTTGAAGCAAATTCCACCTCACACCGTCTGTATCGGACGAATTCGAAAAGATGCCAATCTGTGTTTTCCGCCGGACTCTGACCAGAGGAAAGCTCAGGGCCGCCGTCTTGTTTACGGCGCTGCCGCTCCCACTCCCGATCAATTCCGCAGCAGTGATTCCCAACCCTGGGAAACCATGACGTTCGTCCATTCCGGCATCAGTCATACACTCTGCTATAAACGCATTCCCCATCTGTTATGGCGCACAACGGGTGCCCAGTTGCTGCAACTGATCGTCATCCGGCCGCTTGCCTACCGTTTGCGCAAAGGCTCCAAACTGCTCTATCGCGATCCCGCATTCCTCATCTGCACCGACCCGGAACTGGACCCGCGCACGATCATCGAATCGTACTTCCAGCGCTGGGACATCGAGGTAAACTTCCGTGACGAGAAGACTCTGCTCGGTGTTGGCCAAGCACAGGTGCGAGCGGAGACCTCCGTCGAATCCGCCCCAGCACTCACCGTCGCTGCTTATGGCATGCTGCTGGTCGCCGGGCAGCGCGCCTTCGGCCATTCCAGCGAGGGCTTGCTGCCCCAACCCAAATGGGCTGCCAGTTCCAAGGGCCCACGCAACTCAACACAACAACTGCTGCATAACTTGCGTGCCGAGGTTTGGGGACGCGGCCTCGGCATTGATAGTTTCTCCGGCTTCGCGTCGAAACCGCCCGCAGATAGGAAGCCGGAGAAATACTCTTTCCCTATCGCATCCGCTGTTTGCTACGCCAATGGGTGAAGGACAAAAGGCCAAAGTCGAGCAGCGGGATCTCCAGATCCCGCATGGCCGCGCAGCGGCCATCGTTCGCTGCGCGAACGAGTCGGGGTCTGGAGACCCCTCCGCAGATCTGGAGATCTGCCCCACCCTGCTAAGATGACAGTTAGCGCAAACCATGACACGGGAATCGTCGCAGAGCACCGAAACCCAATTGCGCCGGCGAGTGGAAGATCTCGAATCGCAACTTGCCCAGGCGCAGAAACTGCTGGCCATCGGGTCGCTTGCGGGCGGCGTCGCGCATGACTTCAACAATCTGCTGACCGCAATTCTGGGCTATGCCAGTGTGCTGCGCGAAGATCCCGCCATTCCGCCGCATGTGCTGGAAGCGCTCGACGTAATCGAGAAAGCCGCCGAACGCGCCTCGCAATTGACGGCGCAAATTCTTGGCTTTGCGCGGCGTGGCACAGGCCGCCGCACGCGCGTCGATGTGCATCATACGCTCTCTGAAGTCGCCGACCTGCTGCGACACACCATCGACAAAAACATTCGCCTGGAATCAAAACTGGAAGCGGCCACGCCGCGCGTGATGGGCGAGGCGAGCCAGATTTTTCAAGTCTTTCTCAACCTCGCGCTGAACGCCCGCGATGCCATGTCCGAAGGCGGCACGCTGACACTGGGCACGGAGAACGCCGGCGGATCGGTGCGCGTGCTGGTGAGCGACACCGGCCCGGGAATTCCCGAACCCATTCGCGGACGCATCTTCGAACCGTTTTTCACTACTAAAGATCCGGGAAAAGGGACAGGCATGGGCCTCACCGTCGTGCAGAGCATTGTGCGCGCGCATGGCGGCAGTATCGAGTTGGATGATAGCGGCCCTGGCGCATGTTTCCACGTATTGCTTCCGCTTGCGCGCGACCGCGCGCCGCTGAGCGGCGAACCCGCCGCGGCGGCCGCGCAAAAGGGCCGCGGATGCGTGCTGGTGGTGGACGACGAGGAAGTGGTGCGGCAAGTGGCGGTGCGCATGCTGGCCAGCGCGGGTTACACGGCGGTCTGCGTGCGCGACGCGCAGGCGGCGCTCGATTATTATCAGGAGCGCGGATGCGAAATCGACATCGTCATCGTAGACTTGGTCATGCCCGGCCTGAGCGGCGGGCAATTGTTTGAGCAGTTGCGCGAGATCGACCCCTCGGTGCGGATTGTGCTGACCAGCGGTTACAATCGCGACGCGGCGATCGACGCGCTGATTGCCGCCGGCGCAAAAGGCTTTTTGCAGAAGCCGTATCGCCTGGCCAAACTTGCCGAAACCTTGCGAACGGCGCTGGAAGCATGAGCGGCGCGTTTCCGGATTTCTTCGGCAATAGCGCCACTGCCGCGGCGCTGGACAACATGGTGCGCCAGAATCGCATTCCCCAAACGCTGCTGTTTGTGGGCGCCGAGGGAATTGGCAAAGCGACGCTGGCAAGAAGGTTCGCGGCGGCGCTTCTGGGCGGCGCTGACAAGATCGAGTTGGACGATTTGAGCCTGCCCGCTAATCTGGAACTTCTCGCCGAACGCGAGAAGCTGCCTTCGGACAAACGCGCCGACGATCCTCTGCTGCTGGCCTCGCATCCCGATTTTATTACGCTTCCTCCCGATGGCCCCTTGCGCCAAATCTCCATTCAACAAACCCGCCTGTTGAAAGAACGCTCGGCATTCAGTCCGTCCAAAGGACAACATCGCATCTTCCTCATCGATCGCATCGACCGCGCCAACGAACAAGCCGCCAATTCGCTGCTGAAGCTGTTGGAAGAGCCGCCCGCCCATCTCATCCTCATCCTGACGGCGGAGAACGACTACGATCTGCTGCCCACCATTCGCTCGCGCTCCGTGAGCTTTTCCATGCACACGCTTTCCGCCGCGGATATGCAGGCGTTTGCCAAAACGCGCGGTATGAATGCCCAGGACCGCCGCATTCCTCTTGCCGGCGGATCGCCGGGAGTTGCCGCGTCCATGGATCTGGAGATATGGGACAAGCGCCGCGAACGCATGCTGGCGCTGCTCGAAACGGCCGCCCATCAGTCGAAGTTTTCCGATTGGATTGGCCATTCGGAAAAGATCTCCGCAAGCCGCGGCGAGAAACTCGAATTCTATTTGAAGCCTCTGTATGGATTGCTGGAGGACATTCTTTTGTTGCGCGAGGGATTGGACGCGCGCAACAATCCGGACCTCAGTCCGCGCCTGCGGCGGATCGCGGCAAACAGCACTTTTGAATGGCTGCGCGCGGCTGCGGCGCGCACCGATGAACTGGTGGAGTTTTCGCGGCGCAATGTGCAGAAAGGCATCGCCCTCGACGCGTTCGCCGCAGGATTGGTAGAATAACCAGACGCATGAGAGTCCTGCTTCACACCTACTTGCCGGCCGCTTTCCTGGCTGCCGCCGTTGGCCTGACCGGGTGCAAGAGCAAGCCTCCCGCCGATGTCGCGGCAACCGTCAACGGCCGCCCCGTGAGTTATGCCGAGGTGGACAAGCAGTTCCGCTTTCAATTCGGCACAGCGCCCGACAAGCAAGGCGACAAGCCGAGCGAGGAGCAAACCAACTATCAAAAGCTGGAGTTGCTGCGCACGCTGGTGGACAACGAAATCATGTTGCAGCGCGCGGAGAAACTGAACCTGATGGCCACCGAGCCGGAAGTGGACGCGAAGTTCAACGAACTGAAAGCGCCCTACACGCAGGAGGAGTGGCAGAAACAGCTGCAAGCGCGCAACATGAGCGTGGAAGACCTCAAAACGCAGTTGCGCCGCGACCTGAGTATTCAAAAGCTGTTCAATAAGGAGATCACGTCGAAGATCGCCATCAACGACAAAGAGGTTACGGATTTCTACAACGCCAACAAAGCCAGCTTCCATTTGGCGGAACCGCATGTTCACCTGGCGCAGATTGTGGTCACCTCGAAACCCGATCCCAACGTGCGCAACCTGAAGCGCGATAAGGCGAAGAACGACGAACAGGCGCGCAAGAAAGTGCTCAACCTGGAAGCGCGCGCGCGCGGCGGCGAAGACTTCGCCATGCTGGCGCAGAATTTTTCCGAAGATCCCAACAGCGCTCCCAATGGCGGCGACATGGGATTCATCGGCGAATCGTCATTGGATAAGACGAACCCCGAGTTGCGCAAGATGGTGATGGCATTGTCGCCGGGACAGGTTTCTCCGGCCATCCGCAGCGACAACGAGTATCGCATTTTGAAAGTGATGTCCAAGGAACCCGCGGGCCAGCGGGAGTTGAACGATCCGCGCGTGCAGCAGAGCATCCGCGATCAGTTGATCAACCGCAAAGATCAACTGCTGCGCGCAGTTTACTACGAGGTTGCCCGCAACGACGCCCGCGTGATGAACTTCTTTGCCATCAAAGTATCGGACAACTGGGGCAAGAAATAATATCTTTCCTCTGTGGGGCAGATCTCCAGATCTGCGAGCCGGTCTCCAGACCGGCTCTGCCGGCAGAAATTGAGAAAGCGGCCGATGGCCTCTGCGAGGCCATGCGGGATCTTGAGATCCCGCGGCAGGTCTGGAGACCTGACCCCACACAAAGGTTTTAGAGTCTTGTGGTACAAATCATACAACCATGACACGCCGCGAGTTTGCATACCTCGCTCTGGTTCGCCGGCCGCCGAACATCATCTTCATTCTTGCCGACGATCTCGGTTGGGGTGAGCTGGGCTGCTACGGCAACACGTTTAATCAGACACCGAACCTCGACCGGCTGGCCGCTGAGGGAATGCGTTTTCACAACGCGTATTCCGCCGCGCCCGTTTGTTCGCCGACACGCGCCTCCATCATGACCGGCCAACATCCGGCGCGCGTCGGCATCACGGATTTTCTGCGCGCCGACGATCCGAATCACTTACGACCGTCACTCCCTTCCTTGCCGAAGATGCTCAAGAAGGCCGGATACCGCACGGGGCTGATCGGCAAGTGGCACCTGATGGGCGATTATGCGAAGCGCCCCGGCGATCCCAAGCTGCACGGGTTCGACGAAGTGATCTGCTCCGAGACCAGCTACATCGGCCCAGGATACTACTGGCATCCATACAAGCATCTGCAAGGGCTGGAGGCACGCGCGCCCAATGAGTATCTGACCGATCGATTAAATCAGGAGGCGGTCGATTTCATCGCGCGCAGTACGCAGCCGTTCTTTCTCTACCTGGCCCATTACGCGCCGCACACGCGACTGGAAGGCAAACCGGATTTAGTAGCGAAGTACAAGAACCGGCCTGGGGCATCGCAGCGAAAAAACAATCCCGTGCTCGCGGCGATGCTGGAATCGATCGACGATGGCGTGGGGATGATTCTGCGCGAACTCGCGCGCCGCAATCTCGACAACGACACCATCGTCATTTTCAACTCCGACAACGGTGGCGAGTTGAACGTCACCACCAATGCGCATCTGCGCAGTGGGAAATCGCATCTCTACGAAGGCGGCATCCGCGTGCCGTTGATCGCCCGATGGCCGGGAGTGATTCCTAGAGGCGCGACGTGCGCGACGCCTGTGGTCAGCACGGATTACTACGCTACGTTTCTTGATTTGTCAAAGGTGTCGGTGACGCGGACCGACGGCAGGTCGCTTGCGCCATTGCTGCGTAATCCCGCCGCGAAATGGAAAGCTCGCGACCTCTATTGGTATTACCCGCTGGAGAAGGACCATGCGCTGGGCGGCAAATCGAGCATGGCCATTCGCGATGCGCGCTGGAAGTTGATTGAGTTTCTGCAAACCGGAGAACGCCAACTTTTCGATCTGGCCGGCGACCCATCCGAAACTCGCGACGTGGCGGCGCGGAATCCGGCAGTGGTGCGAACGCTGGCCGCGCGTTTGGCGAGGTGGCGCAAGGCTCAGCCAAGAGTATAGTGGAATTGTATGCGGACACTGGCATTTCTTCTGCCGGCCGTATTCGCCTTCGCGGCCGAGCCGGAATACTATCCTTTCTCTATTAATCAGGACGCCGTACAGGGCGCTCCCGACTTCAGTTTTCTCAACCATCCATTGACCGCGGCGGACCGCCTGTTTGTCCGCAACGGCCACTTCTATCGCGTTGGTCCCGATGTCTTGCCGAACACCGCCGATGATGAGCGCGTGCGTTTGTTCGGAGTGAACCTTGCGTTTTCCGCCAATTTTCCTAACGCCGCCGACGCGGAGCGGGTCGCCAAACGTTTGCGGCGCTTAGGCGTGAACCTTGTGCGCCTGCATCACATGGACACGCAACCCGACCAGAATCCAACGAACGCCGCGAGTCTGCTCACTACAGGTCCTTATCCTACGATCAACGTCAACTCGGCGGCGTTGCTGAAGAATTTCATCCGCGCTCTTGCCGCCGAAGGAGTTTACGTTAATCTCAATCTGCACGTTGGCTACACCTTCCGGCCAACCATTGACGGCGTCCCTAGCATGACGCCCGCCATTCCCAATCAAAGCAAGCCGCTGCACATCTTCTATCCGCGCATGGTGGAGTTGCAGCAGGAATTCACGCGGCTCGCCATCGACGCTCTGGAATTACAGGAGAGCCCGTCGCTGGCAATGGTGGAGATCAGCAACGAGGATTCGCTGCTGTGGGAATGGCAGGTCACCGCTCTGGACAACTTCCAGCAGGGGCCGTACCTGGACCAACTCACGGCGCAGTGGAACAGCTATCTTCGCGGACGCTACACGTTCACCGAAGATCTGCGCAAAGCGTGGCAGCCGGCCGTCGATACAGGTCCTCAAGTACTGGGGCGCAACTGGGTCGCGGAACTCCACACAACCGCGCGCGCGAATCTGCGCGTCACTGACGCGCCGGAAGGCCAACTGCTCGACGTCGAATTCGTTCGCGGCGGAGATACCATCATCATCAAGCAGACAGGCTTCTCGCTGACCCAGGGCCGCACCTACACGGCCGAAGTGGAGATGCGCGCGGATCTTCCCGAAGACGTATCGCGGCCGGTGTATTGGGATGTGAAACAGGACGTGAGCCCGTGGCGCTCACAGACCGGCATGAACATCGGCGTGAGCAACCGCTGGCAGCGCTTTACGATGCAAGTGCGTGCTTCGTTTTCCATGGACGGCATCGGGCGTTTCGGATTGTCTATTGAGAATGTCGGCGCGAATGTTCAAATTCGCGGGGCATCGCTGCGCGAGGCGGGCGAGATTGGCTTGCGCGCGAACGAGAGCCTGACCGGCGCGAACGTGGCGCTGGTGAGAACCACGGAGTACTCCGCGCGGACGCGCACTCGTGATTTTCTCGACTTTCTGGTGGAGACCGATCGCTCCTATCTGAACAGAATGCTGACGACGGTTCGTGAGAAGACAGGCGAACTGACTCCGGTTGCCGGAACGCAGATCGGCTTCGGCGGCCTGATGACCATCGATTCGCACCGCGACCTGGATTATCACGACAACCATTTTTATGTCGATCACTACAACTTCCCGAACGTGCAATGGGATGGACGCGACTGGCGCATTCGCGACAACTCCACCAGCGGTGGCGGCTTGAGCGCCATCCTCTCCATGGCGGCGAGCCGCGTTGGAGGAAAGCCCTTCACGGTGAGCGAGTACAACCAGCCGTGGCCTAATCAGCAGGCCGCGGAGATCGATCCGCTGGTGTCTATTGCCGGGGCATTTCAAGATTGGGATTCCGTGATGCACTTCGCCTATTCGCACAGCCGCAATTGGGATGACGGCGTGCCGAACGGTTTCAACATCAACGGCGATTGGACCAAGTGGATTGGATTCGGACAATCGGCGTGGCTATTCCGCAGCGGCGCCGTCAGCACGGCGAACGCGACGTTGGACCTTCCCGTGTCACGCGCGGATCGCGAACAAGCGACGGTGGAGCGGCGCAACGGAGGCATTGTTCCGTTTCTCAACTCTACGCGAGGCTATCAGGCACTGGCGGCTGTGGAACACGCCGTGCGTCTGGCCGACGCCGCGGGAGATTTGCCTGTGGAATCCACCGCCGCAAAATCCGGCGTCGTTCGATCTGACACGGACGAGTTTACTTACGACGCACCGGCGAAATTGTTTCTGCTGCATTCGAAATACGCGGCGGGTTTGATCGGTGTTATGGGACGCGAAGAAAAGCAAGCCGGGCCGTTGAAACTGAGGCTGGCCGATTCGGCGCGTGGATTTTCCGGCGTCCTGCTGACGCCGGCGGATCAATTGCCGCTCGCGGAATCGCGAAGGTTGTTGTTGAGCGTTCCAGGGCAAACCCTGCGCACGCAGCCGGGAACAAACACTCCGCAACGCTTGATCAACTACCCCGGCAATTCCGATTGGTGGACGTTGCAGCCGCAGCCGGGAATCAACAAACCTTCGGGCGACATGAATGGCGGACAGCGGCCCACGTTCCTGGAGCGAGTCGAATGTTTTGTTTCGCTGGACGTCGCAGCCACTCGCGCTACGGTTTATCCGCTGGATGGATCGGGCGTTCGCCTCCCTGCCCTTTCGCCGGACCATGCAATGCTGCAGGGCTCCGTGCTCACTTTGCATTTACAAGCCGAGGGTCAGCAGTATTCGCCGTGGTATGAGATCGTGTTGGAGTAGCGCGCGGGAGGCATTGCAATGAAAAACTCGATTCGCAGACGCGACTTTGTTCGCACCGCTGCATTGACCGCGGGGTCCATCTCCGCGGCCAATGCGGCTTCAGCGGCGGGGGTCGCCATCATTCTGGATCCCGCTGCCGCTTCCGCCCCGGTGGTGTGGGCGGCCAACGAGCTCGCCGCTTCGCTTGCAAAACGCGGAGTAGCGGCGGAGATTCACAAGCGCCTTGCGGACGCCGGGCGTGACCGGCTGGCGATCATGGTCGTTTCGGGGCGCGATGCTTTGAAAATCGGCGGCGTCCATCTTCCTGATACCGCGGAGGCGCTTGCTCTGGCTGCGGCGAAAATCAATGGACGCGGCGTTCTATTAGCCGCCGGGTCCGATGCGCGCGGCCTTGTGTACGCGCTGCTGGAACTCAATGATCGCGTGCGCATGAGCAACACGCCGCTGGCTGCCCTGGAAGTTGTGAAGCCCATTGTGGAGAAGCCCGCAAATGCCATCCGCGGCGTGTCGCGTTTGTTTTGTAGCGATGTCGAAGACAAGCCATGGTTCCACAGCAAAGAGATGTGGCCGGAATATCTCACTCTGCTTGCCACGCAGCGCTTCAACCGCTTTCATCTCGCCTTCGGCATCGGTTACGATTTCCTGCGCAGCGTTACCGACGCCTACTTTCTTTTCGCCTACCCGTTTTTCCTTTCCGTTCCCGGTTACAACGTGAAGGTTCCGCAACTGCCGCCTGCCGAGCGCGACAAGAATCTCGAAATGCTGCGCGCCATCAGCGAACAGACCGTCGCGCGCGGCATGGAATTCCAACTGGGCATTTGGACACACGGCTACGAGTGGATCAACAGCCCGAACCCCAACTACACCATCGAAGGACTGACCAAGGAGAACCACGCGGCATACTCCCGCGACGCCATCCGCGCGCTGCTGCAAGCGTGTCCCGCCATTACCGGCGTCACGTTTCGCGTGCACGGCGAAAGCGGCGTCGAAGAAGGCAGCTACGATTTCTGGAAGACCGTGTTCGAAGGCGTGACGTCGTGCGGGCGCAAAGTAAATCTCGACATGCATTCCAAGGGCATGGATCAAACGATGCTCGACCTTGGCGTCTCCACAGGTTTGCCGCTGACGGTTTCGCCCAAGTACTGGGCGGAGCATATGGGCATGACCTATCATCAGACGGACATTCGTGAACTCGAACGGCCGCGGCCCGGACGCATCGCCACGGGGTTGATGAACTTGAGCACCGGAACACGCAGCTTCACTCGCTACGGCTATGCGGACCTGATGCGGGAAGACCGAAGGTGGGGCGTGCTGCACCGCATCTGGCCGGGCACGCAGCGTCTATTGCTGTGGGGCGATCCTCTGACCGCGGCGGCGCACTCGCGCGCGTTTCAGTTCTGTAATAGCGATGGCGTCGAGATCATGGAGCCGCTTTCGTTCAAAGGCCGCAGGGGCTCAGGCATTGCGGGCAATCGCTGCGGATATGCCGATGCAACGCTCGCGCCGAAGTGGGATTGGCAGAAGTACGAATACAGTCTGCGCGTCTGGGGCCGCATGCTCTACAATCCGGATTCACCTGGCGATGTGTGGCAGCGCTATCTTTCGAACAAGTTCGGAACAGGCGCGCAGGCCGCCGGCGATGCGCTCGCAAACGCCAGCCGCATTCTGGGAATCGTGACCACGGCGCACGGTGCGTCGGCCGCCAACAATACGTATTGGCCGGAGTTGTACACGAATCAGCCGATGATTGAGAGTCCGGCGAACGTCTATGGCGATACTCCAACGCCTCGCGTTTTCGGCAACGTGAGCCCTTTCGATCCGCAGCGGCCGCTTCTTCGGCGCGAAATTCCGCGCCGGAGTTTTGTACGGCGTTTACGAACAGACCGGAAGCAGGGCCGCACTCGATGCATCGCTCAAACAATATCGCGCCGCGCGCGCGGCTTGGGCAGGGTTGGCGAATCGCGCCAAAGACGCGTATGTTTCCGATCTCACCGTGGGCGAGCGCCCGTTTCTAAGAGGCCATTGGCTGGACCGTTTGCCTGCCATCGACGCCGACATCGCCGCTCTGGAGAAAAAACTGAATGACGCAAAACCCGGCGCGGAGCAGGATCGCGTAGCGCGGGCGATCAAGGACGCGCTAGGCCGTCCGAATCGTCCCGCCGTGAGTGCGCGCCATTCCGGGCCAAAGTCTTTTCAGCGCACGAAGGCGCTGCAATTGGAGATTTCATTTGCTGGGAAGCCTTCCGCCGTTCGCTTGTACTATCGTCACGTGAATCAGGCCGAACGTTATGAGTCCGTGGACATGGAGGACCGCGGCGGCCGGTTCCTGGCGGCAATTCCGGCGGCCTACACCGCGACGCCGTTTCCCATTGCCTACTACTTCGAAGTGACCACCGGCGCGAATGCGCGCGTGCTCTATCCGGGGCTCGGACCGGATCTGATCCAACAGCCGTACTACGTGGTGCGGATGGAAGGTGTCAAAAGTACAGCTTGAGCGCGAATTGCATTTCGCGTTTGGAGTTGCCCGCCGTCGCCACGCCAAAGTTTCCCTGGCCCACCACATCGCCCAGCACTTCGAAGAACGGAGTGTTCGTGGCGTTGAACGCTTCCCAACGGAATTGCAGCCGGTAGCGCTCTTTCAGGCGAAAGTTCTTCATCATCGCGAAATCGAAATTCACCAAACCAGGCGCTTGAATAATAGTGCGCGCGGCGTTGCCCGGCGTAAACCGCGCAGGCGTGGAAAACACGGCGGGGTTGAACCAGGCGATCCCGCGCTGCCCCTGCGCCGGTTGTCCCTTCCCATCCACAACATTCGGATTCGCCGATAGATTCGGCCGCAGCACGCGTCCCGTCGCGGCGTCGCCCAGGATATCGCGCGCGCCATTGGTCACCGTGGTTCCGAACATCGATCCCGCCTGCATCGTCGCAATGGTGGACACCTGCCATCCGCCGATCAGCCAATCCGCCCATCCGCCCGCGTTGGCCATGGGCTTTCCTTTTCCAAAGGGCAACTCCCAGATGGGACTCAACACCAGTCGATGCGGAATATGATTGGTGGACAAGGAGCGCTCATTGCGCAGGTCGTAGATATTTTGCAATCCGTCATTGTCGCCCCAGGTTGCGTCGTCGGCGCCGGTGAACAGAATGTTGTCGATCCACTTGGAGAACGTATAGGCCGCCGTCAGACCGAACCCTTTGGAGAAGCGCTTGTCCACTTTCACTCCCAACGCGTGGTAGTTGGAGAGTCCGAAATTCGGCGCCTGCAAATTCACGTCCGCGCGGTCGCCGGAGAACTGCGTATAAGGCCGCTTCAGACGTTCCGGAATATCGGTGCGCGACAGCAGCGCCGTGGGAATCTGATTGACGTTGAGCGACGGGAATGGAACCTTGCGGCCGAGGTTGGCGAAGTAGGACGCCTCGAACAGCACTTCGCGCCACTGGCGTTGCACGGTGAGATTGTAATTGATGCTGTATTGAGTGCGGCGTTGCGGATCGATCATGTCGATGCTGGAAGTGGCAAAGGCGGTTCCGCGCGCGCCGAACGCGCCGGTGAGTTCCGATTCCGGAGGCGTGACCAGCGCGCCCGCGGGCACGCCTTGGGCGAGAGTAAACGGCACGGGGAAAGCGTAGTTGCCTTGCCCTTCGAAACCTGCGCGCATGGTCTGAATCACGTTGTTGTCGTAAGGGTTGCCATAGAACAAACCCACGCCGCCGCGGACTACAGTTTCATTAGAAGCGGTGGGCCGCCAGGCGAATCCGAAACGCGGCGCGATGTTGTTCTTGTCCCAATTCGCAAGATAGCGCCCGCGCCCGCCGCGGCCGGGAAAAATCAAAGCGCCCAATTGCCCGGCCGGAATGTCGCCCTTGCCCGCAAGCGGATGGATCGCGCCGGGGTCCAGGCTGCTCATGCGATTGTTCACTTCGAAAAAGGGAGATTCCAATTCATAGCGCACGCCCAGGTTGAAGGTCAGCCGGCTGGCAACGCGGTAGTCGTCTTCGAAATAACCGGCGTAGTGGCGAATGCGGCGGCCCATCATCGGCGCGGCGCGCAGCGTTACGGAGTCCGGCCTGCCGAGCAGCAAATCCGAGATCGTGGAACCCGTGTTGGCGATGGTTCCTCCGGCCGCGGTCCGGCCCGTGGTGTACTGCGGTCCAAAGCCGAAGATGCCCGATGCGCTCTGGCGGTTTTCGTCGTTCCCCGAGATGCGCATGTGCGTGCCGCCGAATTTCAACGTATGCGCGCCCGCGATCTTCGTCAGACTCAACTGCGTCTCCAGATTCTGAAACGCATAAAAGCGATACTGCACGTTGCCCGCGCCGCCGGTGCCGATGTTGGTGAGAGGAACCAGTCCCGCTTGCAGGTTAATGCGCGGAAACGAATCGGGCCCCACGCCCTTCAACCCGAGTTTCTCCGGCCAGTTTTCACCGAAGCTTGCCGACGACCGCGTCTCCGGCGTTCGCGCGCCCCCCACTCTCGCCGAAAGAAATGTGGACGGAGAAAAAATATGCGTCACGCTTAGCGCAAGGCTGTGGCTGCGGCCGCGGATGTCGATCGCATTGGGATCGATGGAGCCATACGCCGGCGTGAATCCGGCGAGCGGAGCAATGCTCGGGCTGGCCACCATGTATCGTCCGAAGATCTGCGACTTCGTGCTCAGCGTGTGATCGACGCGCATGGTGTGCACGTCGCGCGTGATCGGCGTCACGGCGGCTTCCTGATAATTCCCTTGCTGTGTAATGGGATTGTCCGGAGCGCGGTTGGGCGCGGGAATCGCCTTGATAATATTGAGCGCCACGGCATCCTGTCTGCTCGCTGGAATGCGATTGCCCGCAAACGCCTGCTGCTGGTTGGCCGCCGGATCATAGACCACCAGTTGTTGCCCCACCACGCCTTGCGCCGTTGTTACCGCGCGTTGCAGCGTGCTCAGATCGCCGCTGCGCCATGCGGCCAGAGGCACGGTGCGCGTTTGCGGAACGCCGCGCCGCTCGCGCAGGCCTTCCAGATTATAAAAAAAGAAGGTCTTGTTTTTCCGGATTGGTCCGCCGATGCTCCCGCCGTATGTGTTGCGCCGCAAACTGGCGCGCTCTCCGGAGTTCCACCCGCGCGAATCGAACGCGTCGTTGCGTACAAACCAATAGAGCACGCCGTGGAATTCGTTGGTTCCGCTTTTTGTCGTGGCGTTGATGATGCCCGCGTTCGAGCGCCCGTATTGCGCCGAGAAGCTGTTCGCTTCCACGCGATACTCCTGCAACGCGTCCACCGAAGGCGTGAAGCCGATGGTCTGCTGCGAGATGCCGCCCGATCCGCCCACGACGCCGTCCAGCGCGCTGGTCGCCGAAAGAGTGCGCCCGCCGCCGATGGAAACATAGATCGCCGCGCCCGTGCGCACAAACGACCCCGGCGTCAACGCAACCAGGTTGTACGCGGCGCGGCCGTTCAACGGCAATTCCAGCACCGACTTGTTGTTCACGATGTGACCGATGGACCCGGTAACGGTATCTACTAACGCCGTCTGCCCCGACACCTGCACGCTATCCGCTACAGCCCCCACGGTGAGCACAATATCCTGTGTCAGATTGCCGTTTGTGTCGAGCTTCAATCCGTTGATGGATACCTGCTTGAAGCCGTCTCTTCGCACCACAATGTTGTATGTCCCGGGAAGCAGTTGCGGCGCAAGGTAGCGGCCTTGATCGTCCGAGACAACGCTCAGATCGACGCCCGTACCGGCATTCACTACACGAAGGTCCACGCCGGGAACCACCGCTCCGGTTTCATCTTTCACGTGACCGTTGATGGATCCGAATTGGCCCTGCGCCCACGCGCACTCAGCCGCGGCAAGACAAACCAGCACAAACGCGAATTTCGGCATGAAGCCCCCCGGCGCAATTATATATCGTGCGCGCGGTCATGGGCTGAATCGAATCCGGAGACAGGCTCCGCGCGGATCAATGATGAACCAGCGAATTGCAGAAATCGACAGCATCCGTTCTCATCGACGCTTCGGCCCCCTCCACAAATCTGGTCCGCCGTACCTCCGTGGAAATCACCCGCGCCACCGATTCGGCGATTTGCGGAGAGTACGGAAAGCAACTCGCGTAGACGGCCGGCGGCGCCTGCCGCAGCAACTGAACCAGCTTTTCGGTCGGTTCCGCGCGCAATTCGTAACGGTTGTGAAGGATCACCCAAAGATAAGAGAATTGGTGAATCACAATCACCATGGAGAAGGCCGGAACCAGCCAGGGACGCCGCCAGCGCAAAGAACACTCGCGCAGCAGCAACAGGCCATGAGCCACTATTAAGGCCAGTCCTACGCTGGCAAGGTAGGTGTGGCGGCTGGGCACCCGAACCATGTAAGTCAAAAAAGCATAGGGCAGAAGGGTAATCACCATCCACGCCAAACCGATGGCCGTCAATTTCAGCCGCGAAGAGTTTCCGCGCACAACCATCAGCGCCAGCGCCGCCGCCCCCCACACCCAAAGCAGGCCTCCCATGCTCCGCACCAGAACTTCCACTACGGGAGCCTGCAAGGAAAACGTGCCGTCGTTAAAGTGCTGATGACTGTCGCGAGCCAAAAATGCAATGGCGAAATAGGCCGTTGATATGATCGCGAGCGGCAAGACGGCCCACAGTCTCCGCAACGGCATTTCCCGGTGGACTAACACCGCCATTGCACACATGGCCGTTAATATCACCGCGGATTCTTTCGAGGCGAGGCCAAGCAGGAAAAACACATACGCTCCCGCCAGCCAAAGCGTTTTCCGCTTCTCCTCCTGCAGCCAACCCACCCAGCAGAGGAACCCGCACAATACGAAGAAAAACACCAGCAGCTCCGGTACAGCCGCGAACCAGATGACCGCTTCGCTGGGCCGCAGGCAGATGGCGAAGAAGCACGCCGCAATCGCCGACACCTTCCATCCCACCATCCGCCACGTGCCCAGCGCGAAGACGAGCAGGGAGTTCAGCACATGCAGGAACAGGCTGGCGAGATTAAAGTAGAAAGGGTTGGGTCCGAACAAGCTGTCCAGCCAATACGTGACGAACATCGACGTAGCCCGGCATCTGTACAGCGGGTCCAGCGCCAACGCGGACCAGCCCGAAGGCGGCGCGAATTGCCGTCCCAATTCAATCTGCAAGTAATCGTCGGCGATGAACGGAAGGCTGAGCGCCCGTCCATAGGCGAGCACGCAAAGCGTTGCCACGGCCGCTGCCACCAGCAACGCAAACCGCGCCGGCATCCGTTCGCTGTGCGAATTTTCTAAAATCACCGCTTGTCACCCAGAAACTTGACTTCACCCAAACAACACGGCCAATGCAAGCAATGTAGCCTGAAACGGCAGGATTGGCAATCCCCTAGAGTCAGGCACCACCGGAAAGTGGTGTCTGTTGTCCCGCCATCCCATAGTAAAGATCCACCTGCCGTTGGGCGATCTTCTCCCAATCGTAGTGCTCCACTGCCGCGTTACGCGCTTCCGTCTCCAGTCCGCGGCGGCGCAGCGGATCTGACAGCACTTCAAGGATTCCGGCGGCCATTTCCGCCCCCGTGTTGGCGACCACCACATCGCGGCCTGGGCGAATCTCGTCCAGACCGTGAATTCCCGCCCGCGTGGTGACAATTGCTTTTCCCATTGCCATCGCTTCCATGATCTTGATATTGGTACCCGCCGAGGCCACAAGCGGCGCGATCACCACCGAGGCGCGATGATAGGCGGGCCGGACATCCGCCACGAAATCGTCCACTTCGATATCCGGCCGGTCCAGGTTCAAGGTAACCAAGTCCTGATATCGCTCCAGATAGTAGCGATGGCGCGCCCCGGCGATGATGTGCAACCGCGGATGAAGGGGACCGAGCTGATCCCACACTTCGCGCAGGAAGAAGTCGATGGCCAGTACATTCGGAAGATGAGCGAACGAGCCCACAAAGAGAATGCGCGCCCGGTCCGGTTCGACGGGGCCTGGCTGGAAGCGCAGCAGGTCCACGCCGTTCGGAATAACCGCGCAGGGCGCGCCGGTAACCAATTGACGGTCCGCCTCCGACATCGCAACTACGGCATCCACACTACGCCACGCTTCGGTTTCAAACTGCTCCCAGCGCTGCCGCTCGCGCTCCGTCTCGCGATTGCTTCGTTCCAGGCGCGCGAACTGCGCGTGGAGTTCCATTGTGATATCGTGCTCCACCAGGATGGTCCGCGCCGGACGGCAATGCCGCGCATACTGCGCCATGTGCGTGAACTCAAGCTGCACCACCGCGGGACGCCATTTCTTCACCGCGAGTTCCAGCGAGGCGGCGAAGGCGGCTGATGCGAACTCCTCCACCATCGCGGGACGCGAAGTGACCGGGCGCAGGTGGCTCCCGATGCGGTGAACCTGCACGACCTCGGCACAAATATCCAACAACTCGGGGGCGGGCGGTTGCTGCTCCTCGACAAAACTAACCAGCACCTGGTCGAAGTCGCGGGCACAGCGCCGCATCAGGTTTAACATTCGTACGGCTCCGCCGTGCGAAAGAGGGAATGGTAAATAGGGAGCCGCGATGACTACGACCGGCCGAGGGATGATTGCCTCCCGGGGAAAACGGCAACGGTCCCGCTGGTCAGTTGCAGAAATGCGTCTTCCGGTTGTGCGTTGCGCGGCGGCCGTGAGAACCATCCGCGATAGCCCAGGTCCATGTGCCGCACTTCTTCCGTGGCGTAGCTGTCCGGCAGCCCACCCAACGTGAGTAGCTTTGCGGTGTCGTACATGGTGCAGTCCGCGCTTCCATGCAAAACGTAAGCCAGATCTTCGCCTCCCGGTGACGCCCGTTGCGCCGGCATGCGAGTCGTTGCGGCAAACAGATCGGGAATGCGGCGGAAGGCGCGCTGCATCTTTTCGATGCATTCGATTTCCGGGGCCGAATTCCCATCGGTCAGAACGACATGGGAAAACCGCACGTTTCGTAGCGCGCGATTCACGGCGGCGGGCGATGTGGCGGGAATCACGGCAACGCCGGGCTTTAAACGCACCGTCATCCGCGGATCTCTCATCGGCGGCTGTAGCGCTTTTAGGGCAGCCGCAACGACGCCCGCCGTGCGCGCCGCAAGGATGGCCGCCACTCGCCTGCGTTCGATGGGATTGGTCATCAGACGCCAGATGGCAACAGCCTGCGTTTTCCTGCTTGCGAAAAAGTTCCGCGTTCGCCAAAGGCAGTGGCGAACGATGGTACTCGCGCAACGGGGACGCAGCATGAAGTGATCCAGGTTTTCGTTATAGAGCACGGTACGCATCGGCCAAAGCCAAAGCGGAATCAGGCGCAGCTTCCAATAGGGCAGGTTGGGTTGCAGCACCACTCCGGCATACGACACCCGCCTGCCCCGGAACGTATCTCTCAGCCGCGCCACATTTTCCGCCCACGACCGGTCCAGGTGCGCCGGAACCCAGTGCGCGCCCTCCACGGGGAACTCCGAAACAACGTACAAGCGCGCGTCCGGATTCAGATTCCGCACTTGAGCAAGGAAAGGCTTCTGCAAGTCCTCCGTGCAGGAGGCAAATGCAATTGCCACACTCCCTTGTGCCATGGAGTAAGAATGTAGGGTTAGGGTGTTGGAAACAATCCCGCCGATGCCGTAGCCGCTACATGGAAACAATGCCCTTGCGCACGGCGTACAACACGATCTCCGCCGTGTTGTGTAATCCCAGCTTCTGCATAAGATTGGTGCGGTGCGTTTCCACGGTATGCGGGCTGAGGCTGAGCAGGCTGGCGGCTTCCTTGTTGGATCTGCCTTCCGCCAGAAGCTGCAGGATTTCGCGCTCGCGGTCCGTTAACAGTTCGAACGAGTCTCGGACGCCGCGGTCGCGCATCAGGCGGACATAATCTTCCAGCAGCGATTGCGCCACCGCCGGGGAAAAGTACGGCCGGCCCGCCGCAACATTGCGCACGGCCTTTTCCACGTCTTCGTCGGCTTTATCCTTCAGCAGGTAGCCCTTGGCGCCCGCGTCCAATGCCCGCAGAATGTAGCTCTGGTCGGAATGCATGCTGAGCATGATGACGCCGATACGCTCGTTTTCGCGCACAATGCGCGCCGTCGCGTCCATGCCGTTCAACAAGGGCATTCCGATATCCATGATTACGATGTCGGGGTTGAGCTGCTCCGCCATTTGAACGGCCTGGCGTCCGTCCGTGGCCTCACCCACTACTTGAATGCCGTCCAGGCGTTCCAGCAGAAGCTTCAGCCCCGTCCGCACGATCCCATGATCGTCGGCGATCAGAATCCTGGTCATCCTTTTTCTCCTGCTGCGATGGGTTAGGCAAACTGATCTCCACGGAGGTGCCCCGCCCGGGAGAAGATTGTACGCGGAGAGACCCGCCCAATTCCCGCACGCGTTCCTCCATGCCCAGCAACCCCAAACCCTTCTTTCTGTCGCTCGTATACTGAAAGCCCCGGCCATCGTCGCTCACTACGGCGCGCACCCAATCCGGTCCGCCGCCGGCGCGCATTTCCGCCTTCCGCGCGCCGGAATGGCGGGCCACATTGGTCAACGCCTCCTGCATCACCCGATAGAGGCACGTGCGGTGCGAATCCGGGAGCGTATCCAATCGCGGATCGACATCGGCGTGGATTTCAATGCCGCTGTTCTCCGCCACCTGTTTTCCCAGCCACACCAGCGCCGGCGCCAAACCCAGATCATCCAGCATGGACGGCCGCAGCAGCATGGCGATATTGCGCACGATCCCCAACGTTTGTTCCACTTCGTTTTTGGCGCGTTCCAGACGCAAGGCGAGTTCGGCATCGCCGCATGTGTTCAAGCGCGCCGCGCAGGCCAGTTCCATGCGCACCCCCGTCAGCATCTGACCCACTTGATCGTGCAGCTCGCGCGAAAGGTTTCGCCGTTCGCGTTCCTGCGCCGTTCTTAATTCCACGCCAAGCGAGCGTAATTCCGATTCCGCCGCCCGCGATTGGCGCTCCAGGGAGAGCATTCTGGTGAGGGTGACGACGGAGATTCCCAGTCCGAACAGCAGTGCCGTTGAGGCGATCCAAACCAGCGAAGAGCGGAAATCCTTATCGGCCTTCTCCATCTCCTCGGCTTGCCGTGCGGAGTTTTGTGCGTTCAATTGCTCGATGCGCTGGATCAGCGCCAGGATATCGCTGCGCTGGCGCGCCCGCTGCCGCAACAATTCCATGGCCAAAGTTCTTTTCCCGGCCGGGCCCCATTTCATCATCTCTTCGGTATTGCGCAAATATTCGTCCAATTCGCCGCGCAGTTGCTGCAAAGTGACCCGTTGGGATTCGTCGACGACACGGCCCTGAAGGATTTCAAATGGTTTCTTCGTGCCGGCTCGCAGCGTCTGGAAACGCATTTGGAATTCCTGCTTATTCGGAGTGTCCAATTCCAGGCGGAAATCGCGTGTCAGGATGGCCGTCAAATAGACGCTGGTGCGAATGCTATCCAGTGCGTCCTGCGTTTCCATGTCCTTGTTGTGCAACGCGATGGTTCGCACCTGCGCATCCCGCGCGTTGCGGTATACCTCGAATTCGGAGAGCCCGCCTACAGCCAAAATGGCCGCGAAGGAGGCGATCAGAAAGATGGAACGGCGTGCCGGCAAAAAAGGACCTGCTGTAATTATCCACCAGCATGGATGGTTTCGCCGCGCTCCTGGACGGGCTAGTGCCATTTTGCGCGGAGTCTGGTGTGTTTGGGGGATAAGGCTTGCCTCTAACGGCGGCCTGGAACTGTCGTAATCTATTAGCTACCATGCGCATCGTTCTAACGGTCCTCCTTTTTCTCGCCGCGGCGGCCTTTCCCGCGGCGATCACGGAGATCTCTCTGCCGCTGCGAAGCCGCGTGGAACTCTACAAAGGTTCCGGGGACTGGCGCGAGACGCGGCTCTCGCAGCCCCTTCCTCTCGACCGCACGGCGGTGGTCATTTGCGACATGTGGGACAAACATTGGTGCCGCGGAGCGACGGAGCGTGCCGGCAAAATGGTCGATCGTTTCAACGCCGTTCTGGGAAAACTTCGCGAACGCAATGTGTTGATCATTCACGCGCCATCGGAAACCATGGAGTTCTACAAAGAAGCGCCGCAGCGTCTGGCGATCCTCGGCATGCCCAAAGCGCCGCCGCCCACCGCGCTGAACCTGGCCGATCCGGAACTGCCCGTCGATTCCGCGCGCGGCGGCTGCGACACCGGCGACAAGAACTACAAAGCGTGGAGCCGCCAGCATCCCGCTCTCGTCATTGGGCCGCGCGATCTCATCAGCGATAAAGGCGACGAGGTTTACAGCGCGCTGAAACTGCGCGGCGTCACGCATTTGCTGGTCATGGGCGTGCACACCAATATGTGCATCCTCAACCGCACATTCGCCATCAAACAAATGACGAAATGGGGCATGCGCTGCATTCTCATCCGCGATCTCACCGACGCCATGTACGACCCCAACGACAAACCGTACGTGAGCCATCAGGCCGGTACCGATCTGGTCATTGAGCACATCGAAAAACACTGGGCGCCCACTACGACATCCGCGGAATTGCTGGGAGCATTGGGAAAGTGAACTTCTTGAAACACATCATCGCGTGGTTGCCGCTGCTCTGCCCCATCGCCTTCGCTGAGGACTGGCCCGAATGGCGAGGCAAAGGCCGCCAAGGGGAATTTCGCGAAGAGGGCATCCTCGACAAGTTCCCCGATGGCGGACTCACCGTACGCTGGCGAGTGCCCGTGCACAGTTCCTTTGCCGGCCCCGCCGTGGCCGATGGCCGGGTCTTCGTGATGGATTGGCGGAAGCAACAGGGCAATCGCGGAACGGAACGAGTCCTGGCTTTGGACGAGAAGACCGGCAAGGTTCTCTGGACTCGGGAGTGGCCCGCCGATTACACGGGTCTTCAGGGGACTTACGCCATCGGCCCGCGCGCCACGCCCACCGTCGATGGCGGCCGCGTCTACGTGCAAGGCGCAATGGGCGCGCTGTTTTGCCTCAATGCCGCCACGGGCGAGATCGTGTGGAGCGCTGATTACGTCAAGGATTTCAAAACGCGCGTGCCTGTGTGGGGAATGACGGCCGCGCCGCTGGTCGCCGGCAACCGCCTCATCTGCCTGGTGGCCGGCGAGGAGAATTCCAAAGTGATGGCGTTCGACAAAATGACGGGCAAGGTGGCGTGGCGCGCTCTCGATGCCAATTCCGAGCCCGGCTACAGTCCTCCCATCATGATTCTGGCCGGCGGCCGCCAACAGGTAATCCAATGGCATGCCGGCGGCGTAGCTTCACTCGATCCGGAAACGGGCTCCCTGTTCTGGCAGCATCCGTGGCGAGTGAATAACGGCCTTGCCGTCGGCACGCCCGTGCACAGCGGATCGAAATTGTTTGTCAGCGCCTTTTACAACGGCCCCGTCATGTTCCACCTCGACAGCGAAAAGCCTGGCATGCGCATGGCATGGAAAGGCAAGAGCGACAGGAGGGGGCGATCCCTCGGCTTAGCATTACTGCGTCACACCCGTAGAGGAAGGCGGCGACCCGACCATGGAGGCAAGAGCGGAGTGAGCGCGAAGGCGACCGCGTGGTGGCAGTGAGGGCACCGAGGCAGCCAGGCCAAAAGCACTCTGCCAAAGCGAGCGCACATCGTCGCCATGGAGGCGGGTTGATGGCGCTGCTTGCGCTCCTGAGTACGCACCATTTTGGCAGGCTCTTTGTCCGCAGGGGGAAAAAGCGCGCTCTCGGCACGCGACGACCAGGGCATAGCAGGCCAGCACGGCTGAGACGTGGTGGTTCCAGCCCGGATAGCTCCGCCCTTCGTAGTGATCCAGGCCCAGCTCCTCTTTGCATTCCATGTACATCTGTTCCGTTGTCCACCGGGCCTTGGCCAGGTAAACCAGACGCAAACGCGGAGTCTGGGCCGGCAAGCTGCACAAGTAATATTTGTAGGGCTGGTCCTTTTCTCCGATCTGTTGGATGACCAGCCACACAGTCCAATCCTCCTCGTCGTCCGGGACGCGGACCTGCAGCAGGGCGAAGCGGGCTTGCATGACCCCCTTGCTTCCCAGGCGCCAGCGGTACAGCCGCCACTTGTTCGGCTTGAGTTTTTGTCTCAGCTGAGCCAAAGATTGGGGCGCAAGCAGCCCCTTTTTCCGGTCCACGACATGGACCAACAGCGTCGAGTTGACCCCGGCCATGTAGTGCTTGGGCAGCTTTCGGATGCCGGCGCGGAACGCAGAGCTTGTGCCATAGGCGGCATCGGCCATCACCACACCCAAAGGGATGCCCGCAAGGTGTGCGCGCGTAAGCATCTCCAGCGCAATTTGGGGTTTTGTCAGAAAAGGGACATCGTCGGGAATCTTGACCAGCCTGCGACGGTCCAGGTCCTGGGTCCAGCTCTGCGGCAGGTACAGTTGCATGTCGATGGGCAGCTGCGCGGTTTTGGTAGCCACCGCCAGGGAGACGGCGAGCTGACAGTTGGTGACCTTGCCGGCAC
>JACPVQ010000204.1 GCA_016191645.1 Candidatus Solibacter usitatus | reverse complement strand
GTCAAAGAACCGTTGGTCAGCCATTCTACAAACTCCTTTCAAGTAAGTAGTGCGGAAAACAGCCCGGTTGTCGCAAACTTTTTTGGGCCACACGAAAGTGAACAAAAAGCGAATATTCTTCTTGACTCCCTTGCGCGAATGCTTTATTCTGGTAACGAACAAAAGGCGAACAGATTCTCCCTTATGTCTTTACAAACCTCCCCAACTCCTCAATGCGGACTCGCTGGCTGGGCTTACCCGCATTGGGATCGTGTTGTATTTCCAAGCCCCAAACCTTCCGGTTTTCATCCCTTGGAATTCCTTTCCAGGATTTTCGATGTGATGGAGATCGGAAGCTCCCGCGAGCAGATGGTGCGCCCGGAGCTAGCCCGTATGTGGCTGCAACTTGTTGCACACAAGCAGGATTTCCGGTTCACGTCGCGCTTGCCGTACTCCTTCACCCACGAAGGGAAACTGGATGCCGAGTCGTTGAAACGATTCCACGAGGGCCTTCGTCCGCTGATGGAGAGCGGCAAGCTTGGATGTCTGGTGATGGAATTCCCGTGGGCATGCCGCTTCACGAAAGAGAATCGCGAGTTCTTCATCAAACTGCGCCGGCTCTTTTCCGACTATCCGCTGGTTGCCGAGATGCGTCACGAAAGCTGGCAAAGTGAAGAGGCCTTGGGCACATTCATCGATTATCACGTTGGCTTCGCGAATATCGACCAACCGCAGTACGTGAAGGCAATGCCACCCACTGCCTTCCTAACCTCTTCCGTCGGCTACGTGCATCTTTACGGGCGCAGTCCAGCGAATTGGAACCCGGCGGGGCGTCCGAAGGGCTCCGACTATCTGTATTCTCCGTTTGAACTGGCCGAATGGAAGCAGCGAGTGGACCGCCTCCGGGCCTTCGCTTCCAACCTGTTCATCATTGCGGGTAACGATGCCGGAGGCAGGTCCGTTGTCAACATGATGCAATTTCAGAGCATGTTGGCCGGACAGGCGCCGGCCATCGCACAGCAGCCACATGGCGGCGGCCGCAGAGCCGCGGCGGCTTAATCGCCGAGCAGCTTTCCGTAGGGCTCGAGATCGCTCACGTTGTCGCATACGGCCTTGACTCCAGCCGTAATGGGGATGCCGAGCACCAATCCTGGCGCGCCCCACAGCAAACCCCAGAACATCAGTGAAACCGTGACGGCGAGAGGATTCAGGTGCACGCGCGCGCCCACCAGCTTGGGATAAAGCAGGTTCAACGCGATCAAGTGCAAAAAGGCTACTCCGCTTCCCACCAGCACATAAAATGAGATGGATTCGTAAATTGGCAGCGCCGCGAAAAACGGAGGGATCAAGGCCAGCGGCAATCCGATATATGGAATCAGACTCAAGAACGCGCTGACAGGGCCAACAAGCAGTGGAAACGGGAGCCCGGCCCACCACATCAGCAAAGCACTGAAGACAGACAACGTCAGACCGAGAATGAAATTGCCAACGACGTAGGCGCGCGTCATCTCCGCGATGCCGCGCCAGCTTTTCCCCACAGCCAACCGGTCCTCACCCTCAAACAACTGTAGGAAAGCGTTGCGCAACTGATCGCGCAGGCTGAGCATGAACAACACAAGAAACGGCACGAACGAAGTCATCAGCAGAACTTCGGAAAAAGCCCGCAGATTTGCATAGAGCGTCTTGATCAGCGGCTCGGCCTCCTGGCTGAGGCGAACTTCCTGAATGGTTGGCGCGGGCGGCTCCGCCGACCTTCTGCGCGCCTGCGCCGCTTTCTGCGGAGGAGGATCGCTGATGATTTGCGCGGTCTTCCCTTCGCGCTGCATGCGCTTTGGCACGACAATGGAAGAGATGGATTTTTCCGTGCTCTCCACGCGCTGCAATACGATGTCCGCAAGCTCATTGATGCGTTTGCTGTAGGCCGGCAGGTTGGCCAACAACCCCGCGGCCTGAGAGTACATGGCGAGCAGCGAAAAATACACGATCAACAAGGCGAGACTGACCGTCATGAAACTGGCGAGTCCGCGCGGCATGCGCGCGCGCATGAACAGCTTCACCAACGGCTCCAGAATGAAGGCCAGAATAACGGCCACCGTCAACGTAATCAGGAACAGACGTCCGTAGTAGAGCAGGGCAATGAAGGCGGCAAAGCTGACCAGAAAGGCAGCCGGGGCCTTCGATTTGCGGTCCCTGAAAATAGGAGTCAGCAGTTCCACGGAAAACCTGAAGGAGGGAGGTTACAACCGGCGCGCCGCCATAAACACGCCTCTACCGCTACTCTAGCATGCAGCCGCCTATAATGAGAACGTCGGGAATGGCTTTCATCGGCGGCAGAATACTCGGTCTGGACGTGGGGATGCGGCGCATTGGATTGGCGCTTAGCGACCCGCTCGGCATTACGGCGCAGGGCATTCCTACGCTGGTTCGGCGTCACTTGCGGAAGGACCTTGCGCACCTTACGCGAATTGCCGGCGAGAACGGTGTCGTCCTGTTTGTCGCCGGGTATCCGCTGCAATTGAGCGGGGACGTGGGCCGTCAAGCCATTCTGGTGCAAGAGTTCACCGATTTATTGCAGAGGCACAGCGGCATTCCCGTAAAGATGTGGGATGAGCGCTTCACTACCGTTGTTGCGAATCGCGTGTTGCGCGAGAGCGGCATGAGTCAGGAGAAAAGAGGCAAAGCGGTTGACCGGCTGTCCGCCGTCCTGATTCTACAAAGTTACTTGGACTCCGTTGCGGAGGAGGTGGAGTGGCCAGAAGACGCAAGCTCCTCGGACGCGCAATAGCCGCCACCGCCGTTCTGGCGTGCACGGCGGCGCTCGTCTCCTTCCAACTGCAATCCCCCTACGCGGATTTCAAGGGGGAGATCCTCGTCGACATTCCGCGCGGCGCGGGCACTCGTCAGATTGCATTTGCGTTGGAAGAGGCCGGTGTCGTGCGATCCGCGTGGCGATTCCTGATCGTGCGCGGCCTGCGGCCCAGAGCGAAGCTGCAGGCGGGCGAGTACAGATTCGATGCCGCCGCTTCTCCCTGGCGCGTTTTCGACCGGATCACGCGCGGCGACGTTTTCTATTACGAGATCACGATTCCCGAAGGCAGCAACATCTACGACATTGGACAGATTCTCGAGGCGAACCGCTTGATTTCGTCAGCGGCGTTTCTCACCGCCGCGCGAGATCCTGGCCTTGTCCGCGATATCGCCCCGGCCGCGCCAACTCTGGAGGGCTATCTTTTTCCCGCCACCTACAAGATCACACGGCATACAACGGCGGCGCAGCTTTGCAGAGACATGACAAGCCGCTTCCGCCAGGCGTGGCGTGAGGCGCGCGGCGGCGTCAATGTTCACGCCACCGTCACCCTGGCCTCGCTGATTGAAAAAGAAACGGGTGTTCCCGATGAGAGACCGGTCGTCTCCTCCGTGTTTAGGAACCGGCTGGAACAAAGGATGAAACTCGATTGCGACCCGACCACGATCTACGCGGCGCTGCTGCAGGGAAGATACACGGGCGTAATTCATAGGTCCGACCTCGCCAGCCGCCACTCGTTTAACACCTATCAACACGAGGGACTGCCGCCCGGGCCCATTGCAAATCCGGGCCTCAAGTCGATTCAGGCGGCACTGCATCCCGCCCACACGACATATCTGTATTTTGTGGCGAAGCCGGATGGTTCGGGTGGACATGTTTTCTCGACGAACGTTGTTGCCCACAATAAGGCCGTAGGAGAGTACAGGCGTGGCCTCCAAAAAGCAAAAGGCGCGGGAGCGGCTCAACGAAATAATCGCGCGGGCAAATCCCGCGGAGATTGATGAAGCATTGGCCGCCGCGTTCCGGCAAGAGATGGGAAGTGTGAGCGATTCGATGTGGCGATCGCTGCTACGCGAATGCGGTGTTCCGTTATCGCCGCTCCTCGATGGGGTGAGGCAAGAAGACTTTTTTTCTCTGGAGCGCACTCTCTTGGCGCTTGGTCATGAATATGCGGCGTCAGTAGAAATCGGGACCAAGGTTCGGGCCGCGGTGATTCGAGCCAAAGATCACGCGAAGTTCGCAGCGCGTAACGAGAAAGTGGACCCGGCGCGCCGCGCGGAAAAAGAAGAAATGGTTTTGTGGATGTTGACGTGGCTGGAGAATCCCAGCCTATTTGCGTTGTGGGTCCCGCTGCGCAAACAACAACTTATTGCAGTTCCAGCGACTCCACCTGAATGACGTCGCCATCCAGCTTGCCATTCACTTTGGCTTTCAGATCCTTGTCCTTGCTGGAATTCTTCAGTTTCGAGAGCGTCATCGCATTGCCCTCTTCGTTCAGCTTTACAAACTTTCCGTCGGAAAGAACCAATCCGAATCCGCCCTTGGCGCACGAAAGCGCGCATTGACGCGTGTGGTTGGCAACATCCTTGCCTTTACACATCACATCGACCAAAGTGCCCGTCCAGGACTCGGCCGAAAGAGACAAAGAGGAAAGCGCAACAATGGCGCCGGCAACAAAAAAACGCTTCATGATGGAAACTCCAGGCACAACGCTACCTTCTAACATTGTAAGCGAGGAATTAATAAAAATGGTCTTGCCACAATCGGCGGGGCTGTTTATACTGACTTTTTGGTTCTCGCAAACAGGGAATAGCAGATGCCAAGGCAAGACGATTTCGATCCGCTGGCAACGCGCCGGGAAGCGGCCATGTTCTACGGCCTGTTTCTGCGCGGGCACTCGGCGGAATCCATCCGCAAGGATATCGAGATTCCCAAGGAAACGCTGTCCAAATGGCGCAGGCGTTATCGTGGAAATGCGTTCCAGGAAAACCTGCAGCGGGTTTACGAATACCGCAAACAGGTTCTGGCGGTGTTTGAAGAGCTGGTAACCAACGAGCGCACGCGGATGCGCATCCAATAGCCGCTGCTTATTTTTCGCGCAAACTGCGCCGCAGGATTTTCCCCACAGCACTCTTTGGCAGCGCGTCCAGGAATTCCACTTCCACCGGAACTTTGAATTTCGCCAGGCGCTCCCTGCAAAAGGCGATCAGATCCTCCGCGCTTACTTCGTACCCATGCCGCAGAGCGACGAAAGCCTTCACCACTTCGCCGCGGTAGGAGTGCGGAATGCCAATCGCCGCCGCCTCGGCCACCGCCGGGTGCTGATACAAAACCTCATCCACTTCGTTGGGAAACACTTTGAAGCCGCCCACGATGATCATGTCCTTCTTGCGCTGAACAATATAGAAGAAGCCGTCTTGATCCATGCGCGCTATGTCGCCGGTGTGCAGCCAGCCGTCGCGGAGCGCAATCGCCGTCTCCTCCGGCTTGTTCCAATAGCCCTTCATCACCTGCGGTCCGCGCACTAGAAGTTCGCCCTCCTCGCCCACGGGCATCTCTTTCGTCCCCGTCTCCATATCCACAATGCGCGCAAGCGTGGATGGCATAGGGATTCCGACTGAGCCGGGTTTACGAATGGCCATCTGCGGCGTCGTGATGGCACTGCAAGACAACTCTGTCATGCCGAAACCTTCCCGTAACAGCGCGCCCGCCAATCGCTCAAAGCGCGTAATCACCTCCACGGCAAGCGGAGCCGCTCCACTATTGAACGCCCGAACAAACTGCAAGCCGCAGGATGGCGCGCGCGGATGATTGAGGATCGATTGAAACAATGTGGGCACGCCGGGAAGAAAAGTCGGACGAAGATGCTCGATCGCGTCCAGAAGTTGTTCGACATTATACTTCGACAACAGGATCATCATCGTGCCGTTCCAAAAACTGAGCAGCATTCCCACGGTCATGCCATAGACATGGAACAACGGAAGCACCAGGAGAATTCGCTCCTCCCCGCGGCGGGTGAAGTACGACCCCCATAGAACGGATTGCAGCATGTTCACGTAAATGCTGCCGTGCGTCAACATCGCGCCCTTGGGAACGCCGGTGGTTCCTCCGGTGTAGGTGAGCACGGCCACTTCATCGGAGCAATCGCCGGGCAGCATGGGAAGTATCGTCTCTTCTTCCTCCTGCAGCAGCGACGAAAGCGTAGTGCAACCAGGTTCACTCGCCGCGTGCTGCAGCGCAATCGAGTACTCGTCAAGGTTGGTGATGATCAACAACTCGATCGAGTGGGCGGATGCGGCCCGAACCGTGGGCAAAAGAGAGTCCAAGGTGATGAGGGCGCGCATTCCGGAATCTTCGACCACGCGCTGCAATTCCGGAGCCGTGTAGATGGGATTCACGTTCACCACGATTGCCAGCAGGCGCGTGATGGCGAAAAATGCAATGGGATACTGCGGGCAGTTCGGCAGCATGATGCCGACTCGATCCCCTTTTCCGATGCCGCGCCGATGCAGCGCTTCGGCCAACCGGTCGACGCGTACTTTAATGTCCCAAAACGTCAGCTCCGCGCCTAAGAAATGCGTCGCCGGACGGCTGGTGTACTGGCTGGAAGCGATTTGCAGGATCTGATAGAGCGGGCCACGTGGCTTTCGAACTTCATTGGGAACCCAAAAATCGTAGTGCTGCAACCACGGAGAGGACAGATAGGGCGATTCAGACATAGCAGGAACGCCAAGGGAATGGCAG
>JACPVQ010000203.1 GCA_016191645.1 Candidatus Solibacter usitatus | reverse complement strand
TTACGAAGCCTTCCCGCAAGCGAAGGCGTCGTGAGTCTCAAATCTTGTCTGAAATCTTGTTACGTTTCTAAAGATCTGACTTAGAATAGACGTCTAGACGTGCGCTTGTCCACCGCTTCCCTTATGGGATCTTCTATCGCGTATATGGCGACGTCATTGTCGTAGTTGCCTGCATGCACGGAAGGCGCGATCCAAAGCGGTGGAAATCCCGACGGGCAGTGTGATGCGGTCTGACACGACTCCAGATTATCACTGCATGCCGGAACGTGTCTGATACAATCGTGAAAACATGAATCCCGGCGATACTCTGGGCCCCTACGAGATCGTCTCGCTGCTTGGCGAAGGCGGCATGGGATCCGTCTACAAAGCCCGCGATCCGCGGTTGGGCCGCTTTGTCGCCATCAAGGTTTCGCGCGCGCAGTTTTCCGAACGCTTTGAGCGCGAGGCTCGCTCCATTGCGGCGCTGAATCATCCCAACATTTGCACGCTGCACGACGTGGGCCCGAACTATTTGGTGATGGAACTCATCGAAGGGCTGACGCTGGCCGGGCGAATCCAGCAGAGCAAATTTCAGTTGGATGACGCGTTGCCCATTCTGCGGCAGCTGGTGGATGCCGTCGAAGCGGCGCATGAGAAGAACATCACGCACCGCGACCTGAAGCCCGACAACATCAAGATCACGCCGCAGGGCGTGGTGAAGGTGCTCGACTTCGGATTGGCGAAAGCAATGGAAACGCCCGCGCCTTCGGCGGATCCCGCCAACGCAACTACACTTCGATTCGCTCCCACCGTCGCCGGCATGATCATGGGCACTCCTTCCTACATGGCGCCGGAGCAGGCTTCCGGCCAGGCATCCGGCAAGCGCGCCGACGTATGGGCATTCGGCGTGATTGCGCTGGAGATGTTCACGGGCAAGATAATGTTTGCCGGTGAGACCGTCGTGCACATTCTGGCCGACGTGATGAACAAACCGTTCACCGTCGATGGCGCGCCGGTGCAATTGCAGCCGTTGTTGAAGCGTTGTCTTGTGCGCGATGAGAACAAGCGCATGCGCGATATCGGCGAGGCGCGCCTGGAGTTGGAAAAGATCGCCTCGGGCGATGTGGAAGCCGCGCCGGCGCCGCCAAAACCGCGGCGCTGGCAATTGGCCGCAGCCGTCCTCGCGCTGGCCGCTATTGGGCTGGCCGCGTTCGCATGGCAAGCCACGCGGCCCGTGGAGCGCCCCTTGGCGATGCTGCCATTGGATGTGGTTTTGGTTCGCGACAATTTGGCAACGCCGCTGGCCGTTTCGCCCGACGGAACGAAGATCGTATTTCGCGGCGGGACACAGGACTCGCGCAGGCTTTTCGTCCGCCACCTCAACCAGGATGCGGCTGTTCCTTTGCCAGGCACGGACGGCGCGTCTCTCTTCTTCTTCTCCCCGGATGGCAATTGGGTGGCGTTTGCGGCGAACGGAAAACTGAAAAAAACTCCCGTCCACGGTGGTCCTACGCTGCCCATCTGTGACATCCCGCTGAACGCTCCCCATGGAGCCACATGGGGCGAGGACGGCAATATCGTCACTACCCTCGGGACGAACGCGGGCCTTTCGCTGGTGCCGGCGGATGGCGGGAAACCAGTTCCTCTTACGGAGTTATCCGGCAAGGAGCTTTCTCACAGGCATCCTTACTACCTGCCCGGCGGGAAAGCGGTTCTTTTCATGAGCGGGCCGGGCGGCCCCGGCTCGAACTACAATGAGTCGAACATTGAGGTTTTGTCCTTAAAGGACCGCAAGCGAAAACTGATTCGGCGCGGCGGCTACGGTCCCTCCTACCTTGCCAGCGGCCATGTCACTTACTTGTTTGAAGGAACGCTCTTTGCCGTGCCGTTTGATCTGAGCAGCCTGGAGGCCACGGCAGCACCTGTGCCTGTGCTGACCGCGGTGCAGGCGTCCGTCTCTGGAGCGGCCACGTTTCACGCGGCTAAAGACGGGACCGCGATCTACATTCGAGGCGGCAGAACCACGTTTTTTAACGAATTGGAAGTGGGATGGGGGAACAGCGACGGAAGCCTCCAAGCCTTATTCTCGGCGCGCGTATCGGGGACGCCTGCGGCATCGCCGGATGGAACCCAAATCCTTTACCGGCGCGCCGGCGACAATGACTTTGCGCTGTTCGCACACGACATTCGGAGGAGCGTGAGCCGCAGATTGGTCCTGCAAAACAGTGTTGTCATGTCGGCGTGGATGCCCGATTCCCTGCACATCCTCTATGCCGACCGGAATGGGGTCTATTGGATGCGCGCGGATGGCTCCGGAACACCGGTGCGATTGTTCGACAGGCCGTACTACAGCCCAGCCATTTCCCCGGATGGGAAGCACCTTCTACTGAGCGAAGACGAGTTGGGGCCGGGGAAAATTCTTCACGTTGTGCTGGAGATGGAAGCCGGAGCGCCCAAGGCGGGCAAGCCCGCGGTTTGGTCCGAATTGGCGTATCTGCCTGCCTTCTCGCCTGACGGAAAGTTCGTCTCTTATTCGGACGGCAGGAACATTTTCGTGCGCCCCTTCCCCGCGCAGGTAGGGTTATGGCAGATTTCCAATGATCGTGCCGGTGGGGCCTATTCCGCGTGGTCAAGGTCCGCAAAGCAGCTGTTTTACGCTAGCATTTCAGCACCAATTCAAGTGGTGGATTATGCCGTGAAGGGAGGCTCATTCGAGGCAGGCGAGTCCCGAAGATGGGGCAGCTCGGCGTTGAGAATCAGTGCCGCTCCCGCCGGCAAGCAGTTGCTGATCATGCGTACCGCGGGTCAGACGGAAGACAGCGGGCAGACGTTTGTGCTGATGAACTTCCTGGATGAGGTGCGTCGAAGGGTGCGGGAGAAGAAGTAGGGAGCGTATCGGCCGGCGAGTGTGCGCAAGATACAACAAGACGCCTTGGAGCCCCTGCTGCATTGCGACAGCGCAGGCAAGCGAGCAACGTGGAGGCATTTGGCGGGTGTTCGCGGCGACTTTTCCGCGCGCCGATGCCGTGGGCATGTTCACGGTTTTCGCATGCCGAATACGATAAGGGGAGATGGAAACTATGAGCGCGACATTACTCGATGAACGGCGATATCGGAAACTTCTCGGTGTGACTCTTCCCGTCGCCATCCAAACGAGGAAGAATACCAGCGCCTGCTCGGCGCGGCTGCAACTCTTATGGAAAAACCGGATGATGAGATTTCCGGCGAGGAGGGCCGTCTGCTGGAACTGTTCAGCATTCTAATCGACGATTACGAAAGCCGTGCGCACCCGCTTCCAAAGGCGAAACCGCACAAGATGTTGGCCTACCTGCTAGCGGAGAAAGGCATGAAGGCGAGTGACCTTTGGAACATACTGCCCAAGAGTCGTGTATCGGAGATTTTGAACGGCAAGCGAGGCATTAGTAAGGCCCAGGCCAAGCGTCTCGCCGAACTCCTTCGTGTACCTGTCGATTTGTTCCTGTAGGCAGTGATTCCAGCGCATCTTAACCGGTGTCGACTGCTGATACAATTTTGAGTGATCATGAACCTCGGCGATACTCTTGGACCCTACGAGATAGTCTCGCTGCTCGGCGAAGGCGGCATGGGTTCCGTCTACAAAGCACGTGATCCGCGGCTGGGCCGTTTTGTCGCTGTCAAAGTTGCACGCGCGCAGTTCAGTGAACGGTTCACGCGCGAGGCGCGGGCCATTGCCTCTCTGAATCATCCGAACATTTGCACGCTGCACGACGTGGGCCCGAACTACCTGGTGATGGAACTGATCGAAGGGCCGACACTTGCCGGACGAATCCAACAAGGCAAGTTCAAGCTGGACGATGCGTTGCCTATTCTGCGGCAAATGGCGGATGCCATCGAGACCGCGCACGAGAAGAACATCACTCACCGCGATCTGAAACCCGACAACATCAAGATCACGCCGCAGGGCGTGGTGAAGGTGCTCGATTTCGGATTGGCGAAAGCGATGGAGGCGCCTGCGTTATCGGACGACCCCGCCAACGCGACCACGCTCTTAATGAAGGCGACGGCAGTGGGCGTGATCATGGGCACGCCTGCCTACATGTCGCCGGAGCAGGCCACCGCACAGCCCGCGGACAAGCGTTGCGACATTTGGGCGTTCGGCGTGATCGCTCTGGAGATGTTCACGGGCCAGCAGCTCTTCGGCGGAGAAACGCTGACCCATACGCTGGCCGAAGTGCTGGCGAAGGAGTTCGACGTAGGCGGCGCACCGCCGGAATTGCAGCCGCTGTTGAAGCGCTGTCTGACGCGCGACGTCTCGCTGCGTCTGCGCGATATGGGCGAGGCGCGCATTGCGCTGCGCGATCCGCTGGTGAAGCCGGATCCGTTCACCATGCAAGGCAAGCCGCGACGCCGGTGGGCGATCCCCGCCTTGGCGGCGATGTCGTTGGTTGCAGCCGCGCTGGGCGGTGGATGGTGGATGTCGACACGCCCCGTGGAAAAGCCGTTGGTGTGGGTGGATGCGCTGCCTGCCGGCGCGCCCACGGCGATTGACAATCCTGCCATCAGCCGCGACGCGTCGCGCATTGCGTTCCTGCAACGAAACAAAGACGGACGAACGCAACTAGCCGTGCGAAACTTGAACCAGGACAAGGCAGTCTCGCTCAGCGGAACCGAAGAAGCCTCTTTTCCCTTTTTCTCCCCGGATGGCAACTGGATTGGCTACTTCACGCGAACGAAACTGCGCAAGGTCTCTGTGGATGGCGGACCATCCATCGACTTGTGTGATGCCCCACAGGGTCGCGGGGGCTCGTGGGGCCAGGATGGATTCATCGTGGCGGGATTGAACTCGCGTTCCCCACTGGCAAGGGTGCCCGCTTCCGGCGGATCTCCTGTTCCCGTCACGAAACTGGAGAACGGGGAAAGGAGTCATCGCTACCCTCATCTGCTTCCGGATGGAAAGGGTGTCCTGTTCATGTCGGTAGGCGCTGGAATTGATTATGAGACCTCCCGCATCGACCTTTATGTTTTTGAGAATAGAAGGCGAGTGCCTATTCATCAGAATGGCCGTTATCCGCGGTTCCTTTCCAATGGCTACGTAACCTACGTCTCACAAGGAACTCTGTTTGCCTTGCCTTTCTCTATCGCCAGGATGCAGGCCACCGGTGAGCCTTCGCCGGTGCTTTCCAAGGTTCTCACCGGCGGACCCGGCAGCAGTGAAATCGACCTTTCACCAGATGGAACCGTGTTTTTCCTGCAAGGGCAGGCGGCATCGATTATGCGTTCCCCCGCTTGGGTGGACGCAAAAGGCAATCTGGAGATATTGCCATCCGAAACCGCAATGGAAATTCATCTCTCCCCGGACGGGCGGATGATTTCGTTTCACAAGGAAGAGGGTTCAGGCGGTACAATTTGGATCTACGACATTGCCAGAGGCACGTCCACAAAGGTAACGTTCGCCAACAGTCATGGCGGAGTCTGGTCCGCGGACTCCAAGGGGGTCTTCTTCCACGACGACGCGGGTGATCTTTATTGGGTCCGCGCAGATGGCGGCGCGAAGGCCCATAAAGTATTGCAAACTTCGGAGAAGAATGGTATCAACGCACTGTCGGCTTCGCGTGACAGCCGAAGTTTGCTATGCGTTCGCTCGGTAAGGGGACAGTTGTTTGTTCTGGCCTTGGAACCAGGCGCCGAAAACGGCGCTCCTCGCGCGGGGAAGGAGGTTCCATTTGGAGATGCCCTCTCGTTTGGCGAAGTAGTCAAGGCCAGTTTCTCTCCCGATGGCAAGTGGGTTGCCTATCCCAGCGATGAATCGGGTCGTAACCAGGTTTATGTGCGCGCATATCCCGACCGTGGAAACAAATGGCTCATCAGCGCCACCGGCGGGACGGCACCGGCCTGGTCCCCGAACGGCAAGGAGTTGTTCTACGTAGGCCAGGATGACCGCATTCAGGTTGTCGACTATGCTGTGAAAGGCGACGCGTTTCAGGCGGGGAAGCCGAGGGAGTGGGCTCCTGTGGAGGTGTCGCAATTCCGCAGAACGCTGAGCGTTTCGCCAGATGGAAAGCGCATCCTCGCAATTCCCAGGGCGGCACAGGAGGCGAATCAGGATCGGAAGCCCGTGCTGCTTTTCAACTTCAATGATGAAGTGCGTCGCAAGATGCGCCGCGGGCAGTGAATGTCGCAGGCCGCCGGGCAGTAGCGGCTTAACCCGCCGCTGTATTGATTGCCGCGCGCACTTTGGCTTCGTCTTTCGTACGCAACGCCAACTGCGCCAATTCCTCAAGCGCCGCGACCTCTTTGATGCGGTCGATTGCTTGCTTGGGAAGCGTCGTATTTGGGGAAGATACTCTGCACCACCATTTTCAGAAAACGGCGTGCCTCGTTCACGGAACCTTCATTCAGTCCCTCTTGGCGGCCTTTCTGTCGGCCTTTCTGAAGCCCCTCCTCTTCCAATTCCTCGCCCCACTTCTGGATGGTCACGGACTCGTGTCGTACGTGGAGCGTCGCTTGCAACGCCCCGTAGTCGACATCGATTACGGCTGGAAGTGTCTTCGGCGCAGTTCGCTTCGACATCCACACCACCGTGCATCGGATGGGTAGCTGGTGCTTCAGGCACGATCCCATGCAGTAACCCGGCAGCCGCTCACGCAGTTTGTGTCCGTAGATAATTCTCCTGAAGATTTTCTGGGGCCATGCCAATCGGTGTATACTAACCAAATCCCCGGACTCCCCAGAGGGACATTCGGGCCGAGAAGGAGGTTCTGTTTTGTATGAGCAAAAAGGTGATGGCGGAGTTTATCGGCACGTTCTGGCTGGTCTTCGCGGGATTGGGCAGCGCTCTTTTCGCCGCCGCGTTTCCAAGCGTTGGCATTGGACTTCTGGGCGTATCTTTGGCCCTCGGGTTGACCGTGATGACAATGGCGTACGCCATCGGGCACGTGTCGGGATGCCACTTGAACCCCGCGGTATCGGTGGGACTCTTAGTCGGGAAACGGTTTCCTGCTTCTGACTTGCTGGCCTATGTGGCCGCGCAAGTGGCCGGCGCAACGGCTGGGGCGGGCTTGCTGGCTGTGATCGGCGGCGGCAAAGCCGGTTTCGATGTCGCGAAAGGATTGGGAGCGATCTCTAACGGCTACGCGGCCAACTCACCGGGCGGTTATTCCATGATGGCGGGACTGATTGCTGAAGTCGTGCTCACGTTCATGTTCCTCATGATTATCCTGGGGTCCACGGATAAGCGCGCGCCAAAAGGCTTCGCTCCCATCGCCATTGGGCTGGGCCTGACGTTGATCCACCTCATCGGAATCCCGATCACGAATCTTTCCGTCAACCCCGCGCGCAGCACGGGCACGGCGTTGTTTGCGGGCGGCTGGGCCATCGAGCAACTGTGGCTGTTCTGGGTGGCGCCGATCATAGGAGCGGCGATCGCTGGAATTCTGTATCCCATCGTCGCGGGAGACGAGAGCTAACTGTTCCGCCTTTGTGTGGGCAGATCTAACAGATCGCCGAGCCGGTCTCCAGACCGGCTAAGCATGTAGTGACTTCAACTTCCGAGCCGGCCGCGCGGTCCCTCGGCACGGTCGAAAACCCACCAGCGACGTCGAGTTTGGATGTTTGCCGGTTTTGTGTGGGGCAGATCTCCAGATCTGCGAGCCGGTCTCCAGACCGGCTCTGCCGGAAGTAATCGCAACCTCCCGGGCGGCTGCAATGCAGCCGAAGTGGCTGCATTGCAGCCGATGGCCTCTGGCGAGGCCATGCGGGATCTGGAGATCCCGCTGCAGGTCTGGAG
>JACPVQ010000202.1 GCA_016191645.1 Candidatus Solibacter usitatus | reverse complement strand
CCAACAGCGCATCTTCAGGGTTGTGAATGCCGCCGCCTACTACAGAGTTAATATTTACGTGGAACAAAGCATGCTGCGAGAGCCAAACGAGACGCTGGTCCAGTGTCTTGAGGCTCTTCTTGGAAACATCATCCGGCTTTGCGTTGTCGATGCTGATCTGCATGTGATCGAGGCCGGCGCGATTCAGACGCTGAATCCGCTCTACATTCAACAGATAGCCGTTAGTGATCAACCCGGCAATGATTCCCCGGTGGCGGAGATGTGCGATCACATCATCCAACAGGGGGTGAAGCAGAGGCTCGCCGCCACTTAAAGTTACAACTGTAGTTCCAAGACGGGCCAACGCGTCGATCCGCTGCCTCATCGTCTCGATTGGCACCGGATCGGAGTAATCGTCGTACTCATTACAGTAGCCGCAATCGAGATTACAGCGGCGAATGGGAATGAGGTGAGCCAGGACCGGATGGTCCGTGAAAAGCAAGCCGTGCGCGATCATCCGCAGCTCTCGGGCGCGGCGGCTGACCTTTCTCCAGTTACGGTGTAATCGAAACGACAAGTCACCCATACAACGACAACTTTGTTATTCAACCACAAAGCGGCGGTGAAGGATAGTCTTCCGGGTCGAAAGTCTGAAAACCGGACTGAAAGGTAGCTATTAGGGCTTTTTCGGCTGCGGCTTGGCTTCCTGATCTTCGAACTTGATGATTACGTCGCTCTTAAACTGTTTATAATCTTCATACTTGACGGTCATCCGGATCGGCTGCGGTCCGGACTGGAACATCAACGTATCGTTGGCCACGGTGTAGGTTGGAAACCAGTACTTTCCGTCGATCTGCTCGCGGTAGGTTTCGAACTTGGGGAACTGTTGGTCCTCTTTTTTCTTCAAGATACCGGTAGCGCGGCCATAGGATTTGACAATCTGCAGGTCGCGGTCGTCCACGTAGATGATACCTGAAAAGTACCGCTTGCCCGTCTCCATCCGCTTCGGTTTCACGGCAAAAAGGTAACACCCGATTTCGTCGATCGATTCCTTGCCAAGATACCGCACATGGTAGCTATCTACTTCATTCGACGTGAGTACGAACGGTTGTACGTTCCTGAGATCCGCTTCGTCTTCGGGCGAAATCTGGATCGTGCGCAGCGTCGAAACCGGGGCCCGAACTACACGCTCCGTCCGCTTCCCGTCGCTCGTGAAGATGATATCGGATACCATCTCGTGCTTCCCGCCCAGGTTGTTGCTCGCGTCCAATTCCTGGACCCGAACCGTCTGACGATAAGTGTAGTTTTCACGAGCCTTGGCGAACGCGGATTCCTTGGCCGCGAACTTTTTGACGATGTCATCGGCCTCTTGCTGGGTCAGATTCGCCTCGGCGGCGGTCATTCCGATAGCCGATAGTGTCAACGCAAGAACTAATTTTGACATAAATAGTTATACTCCGCTTCAAGCCAACAGTTTCTTGGCGATCGTCATCCGCTGCATGTTGCTGGTACCCTCATAGATGCGCCCAATCTTGGCATCCCGGTACAACTTTTCCACGGGGTAGTCTTTGGTAAAACCAACGCCACCCAGAATCTCCACTGCTTTCGACGCCACAATCTCGGCTACCTGCGATCCATAATACTTCGCCATGGCGGCTTCCGTCACAAAGGGCAGGCCTTGTTCGCGCAACCGCGCGGCGTTGTAAACCAATAGACGCGCCGCTTCCACCATGGTTGCCATTTCCGCAAGTTCAAATTGCACGCCTTGGAATTCCGAAATCGGTTTTCCAAACTGTTTGCGCTGTTTGGAATAGGCCACGGCGTGGTTTAAGGCGCCTTGAGCCAAACCGGTGGTTTGCGCGCCGATGGCGATGCGCCCTTCATCCAGCGTCTCAATCGCAACCTTGTAGCCGCGCCCCACTTCGCCGATGACGTTCGCCTTCGGAACGCGGCAGTTATCGAAAATCAACTCGCAGGTAGAGGAGGCTCGAATGCCGAGTTTGTCCTCTTTCTTTCCCACCTGAAATCCCGGGAAATCCCGCTCGATGAAAAAGCACGTGATCCCTTTGTAGCCGTCTTCCGGCTTGGAATTGGCAAACAGCAGGAAGAGCCCGGCTTCGGCGGCATTGGTAATCCACAGCTTTCGCCCATTGATAATGTAACTGTCGCCGTCTTCCACGGCGCGCGTTTCCAGAGCGAACGCGTCTGAGCCCGACCCGGCTTCCGACAAAGCGTACGACGACACGGTATCCTTGGCAAGCCGCGGCAGATACTTGCGCTTTTGCTCTTCCGTGGCAAAGCGCAGCAGCGCGTTAATCACCAGCGTATTCTGCACATCGACAATGACAGCCGCGGAAGGATCCACCATTGCCAGTTCTTCCACCGCCAAAACGGATTGGAAGAACGAGCCTCCCTGTCCTCCGTATTCCTCGGGTATTTCGATGCTCATCAGGCCCAGGTCGAAAAGTTGCTTGAGAAGATCCTTTCGAAAAACACTGTCCGCATCCATCTGCCGCACGTGCGGGGCAATCTGTTCCTTCGCGAATTGTCGAACCGTGGTCTGAAAGAGGCGATCTTCCTCATTCAGTACAGTCAACGGAGACTGTGGCGCCGAACTGGTGGAAGCGATCATACACAACCATCTTATCTCCGGCGGCGCAATTGTCGTATCCTGTGCGAGAGAAACTGTAATGTACAACTGGAAACTGATTGCCCAGGCGCACGGCGTGGAATTATCCGACGCTCAGCGCTCCACGCTGGAAGCCGTTGTCGCGCAAGCCGGCGCTCTGAAAGGCGCGCTGCCCTTGGAATCCGAACCCGCGCCGCTCTTCAGCGCTTTGCCATTTGAAGAGGAATCTTCGAAATGAGGACGATTCTGGAAGCCGCCGCCGCCCTACGCGCGCGCAAGACAAGCTGCGTAGAATTGACCCGCGCCTGCCTGTCGAAAATCGCGGCGTTGCAGCCTCGGCTCAACGCCTTCGTCACCGTGCTGGAAGAACGCGCGCTTGCACAGGCGGCCGCCCGCGACACGGAACTCGCCGCAGGCAAGGATCGCGGTCCGCTGCATGGCATCCCCATTGCCGTGAAAGACGTGTTCGAAACCAAAGGGATTCGCACTACATGCGGTGCAAAACTGTTTGCGGACAACATCCCCACGCGCGATGCCGCCGTCGTCGAACGTTTGGAAGCCGCCGGGTGTGTGCTGTTGGGCAAGACCGGCATGCATGAATTGGCGTACGGAGTCACGTCCACCAACCCGCACTTCGGCGCAATCCGAAACCCATGGAATCCGGACCACATACCGGGAGGATCCAGTGGCGGTTCAGGCGCAGCCGTAGCGTCGGGCATGGCGTTCATTGCCATGGGGAGCGACACCGGCGGCTCGATTCGAATTCCCGCGGCGTTCTGCGGAACGGTTGGATTGAAACCGACATATGGGCGCGTCAGCCGCTACGGCGTAATGCCTCTGGATTTCTCGCTCGATCACATGGGTCCGTTGACGCGCGGCGTTCGCGACGCGGCCGTCGTGTTGGAAGCGCTGGCGGGTCACGATGAGCGCGATCACACCTGCAGCAAACGTCCCGTGATGCCCTATGTGCCTGGAGCCTCGCCATCTCTGAAGGGCGTCAGAATCGGCATCCCCGAGAGTTTCTACTACGAACGCGCCGATCCCGGTGTAGAGGCCGCGGTACGGTCCATCGCCCACGCTGCGGAGACATTGGGCGCGGCCGTCACACCCATCGCCGTGCCCGACATTGTGGGGCTGAACGCCGTCTCGCGCATCATCCTTTTCGCCGAAGCCTCGGCCTGCATGGAGCCGTACTGGGACCGCCGCTCCGACATCGGACCCGATGTTTTATCTTTGATCGACCAGGGTCGCCTGTTGCCCGCAACGGAGTACGTTCAGGCGCAAAGATTGCGCCTGCGGTTTCAAATGCAGTTCGCGGAAATCTTCCGGTCGGTAGATTGCCTCATCACGCCCACAACGCCGAATCTCGCGGCAAAGATCGGCGAAAGCACCATCACTCTTGGGGGCGTAACGGAAGACGTACGAGTCGCTTCGACGAGGTTGGTTCGGGGCTTCAACGCGCTTGGCCTGCCGGCATTAGCGCTGCCGGCCGGTGTTGTGAGTGGACTGCCCGCCAGCGCGCAACTCATTGGCCCGGCCTTTGGCGAGGCGGCCATTCTCCGCATCGCCGCCGCCATTGAAGATGCAACCGGCTGCTCGAACATTACTCCGCCGGGTCTATAATCCAAGGGGGGAATCGACACATGCTCATCGATCGCAGAAAATTCGCCGCCGTGTCCGCGGCCGGAATCATGAGAGGCTTCGCCGCCAACGACCGCATTCAGGTGGGCGTGATTGGGACCGGCGCGCGCTCTCAGGAACTGATGCAGGCCCTTCACGCGCAGCCCGGCGTCGAGATCGCCGCGGTGGCCGATGCCTATACGGGGCGCGTGCAGCGAACTCTCGAACGATATGGCAAGAAACTCCGCGTGATGGCCACGCATACCCAACTGCTGGAAGACAAATCGCTGGATGCCGTCATTGTCGCCACTCCCGATCACTGGCACAAAGACATTGTGATCCGCGCCGTCAAGGCGGGCAAGGACGTTTACTGCGAGAAGCCGCTGACGTTTCGCAGTTCCGAAGGAATGGAAATTGTGCGTGCCGCCGCAGAGGCCAAACGCATTGTACAGGTGGGAAGCCAAGGCATAAGCACGGCGTCTCAACAAAAAGCCAAAGAGATGATTCGCGGCGGCAAGCTGGGCCGCGTCACCATGATCCGCGCGGCGTACAATCGCAATACCGCTTCCGGCGCTTGGATTTATCCCATCCCTCCGGACGCTTCGCCCAAGACCGTCAACTGGGACTTGTTCCAAGGTCCCGCGCCGAAGCGCCAATTCAACTTGGAGCGGTTTTTTCGCTGGCGTTGTTATGAAGACTACTCCGGCGGCATCGCCACCGATTTGTTCGTTCACCTCTGCACCACCATCCACTATCTGATGGACGCCAAGGCTCCCAGCCGCGTCATGGGGATGGGCCAGTTGTACCGCTGGACGAAGAGCCGCGATGTCCCCGACACCTTAAACGCCATTCTTGAGTATCCCGAAGGCTTCACCGTCAACCTCAGTTCCACCTTCAACAATCAGTTCGCGGCCGATAGCAGTTTTCAGTTTCTGGGAACCGAAGGCACCATCACGCTTGGCGATGGCATGACTTTCCATCCCGAAAACGCCATGGAGGACAATCGCTGGATTGTGGAAAGTTGGCCCGAGAAGCTGGAGCGGGAATATTATCAAAACCCCAAAGTGCGGGAGGCGGAACTTCCCGCAACGTGGAAAGCGCGGCTGCGCCCCGCGGTGGAGCAGTTCCGTCAGGTCGGAGTTGACTCCACACACACCCACATCGCCAATTGGTTGGATGCCATCCGCACCAGGAAGCCGGTGTATGAAGATGCTCTCACAGGCCATCGCGCGGCGGCATGCGCTCATATGGTGAATCTGTCGGTCAAGCAGAAGCGCGCCGTGGAATGGGACTTCCAAAAGGAAGACATTCGCTCGTAGTACATGGCGTAGTACTCTAAGGCTGTTTCGCCCTAAACCTTCCTCAACCAAGGGCCGATGTTCCTCAGTAGGAATGTCTGCCGGAATCACCCTTTTCGCGTGTGAATCTCAGCCCATGGTGGTGGAGGGACTTCGACGTGTCTTGGAACAGGTCGAGGATATTTCTCTCGTCGGCTCCGGCACCCCCAGCACGAACCTGGTTGGCCAGATTGTGCAATTACGCCCCAAGGTCGCGTTGGTGGAAAACTCCGGGGGACTGAGAAACACGTTCCGATTCCTCACTGATCTAAAAGTCGCCGCGCCGGACACGTGGTCCATTTTGTGGACGCCGGAAATTCCTGAAGTGGAGGCGTTTCGCGCGCTGCAAGTTGGCGCGCGAGGTGTGTTGAAGAGAGAGCTTCCCACAACCGTGGTGCTGGATTGTATCCGTTCCATAGCCGCCGGAAAGGTCTGGCTCGATCAGGCGATGCCCGGAACGGTGACCACGCTTCTGGGGCAAAGACAGGCTCTGCGATTGACACCGCGCGAGCGGCAGATTCTGCAATGCCTGTGTTCCGGAATGCGGAATAAGGAGATCGGACAGGAATTGCGCATTACGGCGGGAACGGTAAAGGTCCACCTGATGCACGTATTCGAAAAGACCGGAGTGAAAGACCGCGTGGAACTGGCTGTGGAAGGCCGTAAACTCCTCGGCTTGCACACTGGCGGTCCGGAGACCTAAAGAGGAGATCCGCTACAGTGGCGAATTCCATTCCCGTTCAGGAAATTCCCGTTCGCGCAGCACTGCCAATCACAGGCTCGTGGGCCAAATGGCTGCTGCCCTCATTTTCCGATTGTCTTTTTCTGGCCGCGCTTTTCTGGCTCTTCGCCGCCGGAGGGGGAGGGTGGGCCGGCTTGCTCGCCGACGGCGATACGGGATGGCACATCCGCACGGGCGAATGGATTCTGGAACACGGCAAGGTCCCGAAGACGGACTTGTTCTCCTTTTCCAAGGCCGGAGAAGCCTGGTACGCGTGGGAATGGTTAAGCGATGTAATCTACGCGGTGCTGCACAACGCGGCCGGATTGAAAGGACTGTTGATATTGTCGGCAGTCCTCATCGCCTGCTTCGGGACGCTGCTGTTCCGCCACATGATGGCGCGAGGCGCTACTCCGTTTGCCGCCTTGGCGGTATCGCTGCTGGTTTACGGCGCTTCGTCGATTCATTATCTGGCGCGTCCGCACGTTTTCACGCTGCTGGCGATGACGGTGTCGATGTGGCTCATCGATGCCGACCGCCGCGGTCCCTCGGCGCGCATCTGGCTCTTGGCCCCGATTGTTGTTCTTTGGGTCAACCTGCACGGCGGATTTCTCGCTTTGATCGCATGCCTGGGATTGCTGGTCGTGGGCACGGCCGCCGAACAGGCTGTCAAAGTCTGGTTGGACGGCGCGGCTTGGGACTTGAAGCCCGTGCGCAGGTATGCGGCGCTGGCCGTGGTTTGCGGAACCTTGACCCTCTGCAATCCCTATGGCTGGCGGTTGCACGAACACGTATTCCAGTTCCTGCAATCGGATTGGATCAAAAACAACATTCAGGAATTTCAGTCGCCAACATTCCGCGGCGAAAGCGCGCTGCAATTCGAGATCGTACTGTTTGCGGCATTGGGAACGGCCGCCTGGCTCATTTCCACGCGCCAGATGGCGCCCGCGCTACTGCTTCTTTTTTGGGCTCATTCCGCGCTCACCAGCGTGCGCCACGTGCCGTTGTTCATGATCGTCTCGGCGCCTTACATCGCCTCCGCCTTGACGGCCCTCTGGCGCGCTTTCATCGAGCCCGCGGGCAAGAAAACCATCCGCGGTATTTTCGCCAGCCTGGCCAAGGACACCGAACCGGGATGCCGCCGTTCCAGCATTTGGATTGGCGTGGCGGTTCTTGCACTCCTGGTCTTGCCGGAAACCGCCATCCGGTGGCCGAAAGATTTCCCCCAAGTGAAATTCCCCGTGGCCATGGCGGAACGTCATCGGGAAAAGATCAACGCCCAACGCCTTCTCACCATGGATCAATGGGCCGACTATCTGATCTATCGCTTCTATCCGCGGCACCGCGTCTATGTGGATGGCCGCAGCGATTTCTTCGGCAAGGAACTGGGCGAGCAATACCTCAGCATGTCGCAAGGCCGCTGGCAATGGAAAAAATACCTCGACGAGAACCGCTTCAACCTGGTGCTGAGCCCGTTGGAATGGCCCCTGGCATCGTTGCTCAAAACGAGCGGCGATTGGCGGTTGATTGAAGACGACGGTCAGGCATTGCTGTTCGAGCGGGTACTTCCGTACCAAGATGTGGAGCTAGTACCTTCACCACAAGCGAAATAGAGCCCGAGAATTTTCCTGCCCCAAATCTAATGAAAAACCCCAACTCAACCGAAGTACCAGATGGGAGTGGCGCGAGACCATTTCGTCCGCCATTTTCAAAAAGGAGTCTTGGCAATTCGCATGAAGCGGACAGCATCCAGTAACGAAGCGGTTCGAAAGAAGCCGCCAGTGCGCGAAGAAGGGTCCTGGCGTCTGCCGTCGGGAACCGGTCTCGGCGAGTTTGCACTTCAAACCGGCATGCTGGCTTCGCACCTCCTGCGGGAGGGTACGTCTTTGGAAGAAAAGCACCCGGCCAGGAAATCCACCCGCCGCGGGAAGACGCGTCCCGTCCTAACGGAGGTAGAGTAGATGTCTCCGCAGTTCTTCATTGCGCTCATTATCGGCTTGGCGGCCTCCGCCGAAGACCTCTGGCGGCGCAACATCTCCAATTGGATTTCACTGTCAGCTCTTGTTGCCGGCTTCCTGTGGCAGGCATTTGAACGCGGATGGTGGGGATTGCCTACGGCGGCCGGTGGAGCTGCCGCGGGGTTCGCTGTGTTTCTGGTTTTTTACCTGTTGGGTGGCATGGGCGGCGGTGATATCAAACTCATGGCCGGATTCGGCGCGCTGCTAGGGGCATCGAAGTTGCTGGAAGCAGCCATTTTTACCGCTGTGTTGGGCGCTGTTCTGGCAATTGCCGTTCTGGCTACTCATGCCGTCAGGCGCGCCGTTGGAAACAAAGGATTAGGGACGCCAAGGGCGATTCCATACGCGCCAGCCATCGCCGCGGGTGTCTGGTTGTCCTTGGTACCTCGCTAAAGAAAGTCACAGGAAATGACGATTACTGAGACGACTACCTTAGGCCGCGACGTAAGTGAGGCTAAGAATTTCGTTCCGCGGGTACTGAGGTTTTTTGCCGGATACGATGGGCGTCCCGGTTTGATGGAAGATTCGCCGGAAAGGTTCGTTCTGGAAAGGTAACGCTATGGATCGCAGGTTCTTAACCGTGTTGGGAGTCAGCCTCATGTTCGCATTGGTTGTCTCGGGCCTCTTCTATCAAATGACTGCCAGAGGCGGCACAAAGAAGCCGGAGCAAACGAACACGAAGGATCTGGTGGTGGCTGTCAAAGCGCTGCCGATCGGCATTACGGTAAAGGCCACCGACGTCAAAGTTGTGAAGAAGCCGACCGATCAGTTCCCCAAGGATGGATTCTCCAAAGTCGAAGAGGTCATCGACAGGCCAATCATCAGCAACATCCTGATTGACGAACCGATTTTGGAAGGCCGGTTGGGGAACCGCGGCAGCGGTTACGGAATTGTCCCTACCATTCCGGTGGGAATGCGCGCCGTCACGGTTCGAGTGAACGATGTGGTGGGAGTTGCCGGATTTGTAATGCCGGGAACGCGTGTGGATGTGCTGGTCACGGGACGTCCTCCCGGACATGAAGGCACAGTCACCAGCACCGTCCTGCAAAACATTCTGGTAATGACGGCGGGCACGACAGTCCAGCCGGATGCCAGAGGGTCGGCAATCAACGCGCCTAGTGTGACGGTCCTCGTAACGCCGGAACAGGCGGAGATTCTTACCTTGGCCAGCAGCGAAGGTCATATTCAACTGGTGCTGCGCAATGGCGGCGATCAGGCAATTGAGAAAACTCCTGGAAGGCAGACGGCGCAGTTGTACGGAGGATTGGGTTCCGCGGCAAAGAAACAAAAGGAAACCTCTGAGATGCCGCGTCCGGCAAGACCAAGGCCCGCGGCAAGGCCGGTAGTGGCGCAGGCGACGCCTCCGGTTGCCCCGCCGCCTCCCCCCGCGCCGGTCGTGGATCAAATTGTCGTCATCCGGGGAAATCAAAAGAGTGTTGAAACAGTGTCGAACCAGAAAGGCAATTAAGATGACACCTATTCGCAAGATGCGGCACGGGCTTGCCCTTGTGTTTGCGGTGGCTTGGCTTGGTTTTGGATTCAGTCAATCCGCCCTTCTGGGACAGTCTTCCGACGAAATCAAAGTAGCCGTGGGAAAGAGCATCGTGATCGATTATCCGGAGGACATTTCGCGCATCTCCACTTCCAGTCCGGAGGTTGTGGACGCGGTTCCGGCGACCACGCGCGAAATCCTGCTCCATGGAAAATCGCTTGGAACTTCAACCGTCATCGTGTGGTCGAAAACCGGCCAGCGCAATTTCTATAACGTCAACGTGGAACCAAATCTGGAACCACTCCGCCGCATTTTGAAGGAAACCTTCCCGGAGGAAGACATTCAGGCGCAGGGCGCCCGGGACTCACTGTCCATTACGGGCAAAGTCAGCAGCCAAGCCATCTCCGACCGCGCCACTCAACTTGCCACCCCTTACGCCAAGAGCGTTGTGAATAACTTGAAGCTCATACCCGCGGGCGTGGACAAACAAATCGTCCTGCGCGTGCGCTTCGCCGAGTTGAACCGCAATGCCAGCCAGTCTTTCGGCGTCAACCTGCTCAGCACCGGCGCATTCAATACCATGGGCAGACTGACCACGCAGCAGTTTCCCGCCCCCACCATCGACAAAGTGAAGGGAGCCATTCCCGGAACCAGCCAGGGCTTCACCTCCGAATTCAACTTGTCCGATCTGCTAAACGTATTCATGTTCCGCCCGGACTTGAATCTGGGCGCGCTGATCAAAGCTCTGCAAGGTCAGGGAATCCTCCAAATTCTCGCCGAACCGAATCTGGTTACCACCAACGGCAAAGAAGCGAATTTCCACGTCGGCGGCGAATTCCCGGTGCCCATTCTGCAAGGTGGCGCCAACTCCGGAGCAGTAACCGTCGCCTTCCGCGAGTTCGGCATTCGTCTCAATTTCACCCCTGTGATCACCGCTAACCGCACCATCAAGATGCATGTCCGTCCCGAGGTATCGGCCATCGACCTTTCCAACGCCGTCACCATCAGCGGATTTACCATCCCCGCTCTTTCCACAAGAAAGATGGAAACCGACATCGAGTTGGGAGAGGGGCAGAGTTTCGTCATCGGCGGCTTGTTGGATGACCGGGTCACGGAGACTCTCAGCAAGGTGCCGGGGCTGTCCAACATCCCGATTCTGGGTGCGCTGTTCAAGAGCCGGCAGGAAACGAAGTCCAAGACGGAGTTGATCGTCCTTGTTACGCCGGAAATCACAATGCCTCTGTCTCCCGGTGACCCGAGCCCCGCCCTGACGTTCCCCCGTGAGTTCTTGCCGAACACCACTCCCGGCACGCCGGGAATGGGTGCTCCGTCAGCTGCCTTGCCGAAGAAGAGATAACGGGAAAGGACTTCTAATGACTGTTCGAACGCCGGCCAGGGAATCGGAGCTCGCGGCACTGTTGATTTCGCCGGACCGCGAACTCGCCGAATCCTTTTTGGCTACCGTGCCGCAAGTCAAGGGATTTCAGATCCTGGCCGACCTCCGCTCCTATCCCACTCTGCAAACCCTGGAAATGCGCCTGCGGCAACTGCAGCCGGAGATTGTGTTCGTGGACCTCGGTTCCGACTTTGCGCAAGCCGGTGAGGTGATTCAGTATTTGAGCAATCTGCGACCAGCCGTCCACGTCGTCGGCCTGTACGCAAAAAATGACGCCGACATCATTTTGCGCGCGGTTCGCGCCGGGGCTAGCGAATTCATGTACCAGCCCTTCGAAGCCGGGCTGCAACAGGAGGTCGTGTCGCGGTTGCGGAAGCTGCGGCGTCCGGCCGCGGCCGCCGAAGTGAATAGCGGCAAGGTGCTGGTTTTCTCCAGTGCCAAGCCGGGGGCCGGCGCATCCACGCTCGCCGTGCAAACCGCCTTCGCGTTGAAGCGCTCCACGGGACGCAAAGTGCTTCTGGTGGATTTAGACTTGGCTGGCGGAACCATCGGCTTCTTCCTCAAACTAAATCAAAACAGATCCATTGCCGACGCTTTGAATACCGCCGACCTGGACGTCTCGAAATGGTCCGATTTCACCGTCTCCTGCGGCGGCATCGATATTCTCACGGCTCCCGAATCGCCGCACCTGGATGCTGTGGAGATCACGCGCTTGCAGGATGTACTCCAGTTTGCGCGCTTCCTCTATGACTGGATTGTCGTCGACGCGCCGTCCATTTTCAACTCCATCAGCCAGCATGCTTTGGCTGAATCGGACCGTACCTTCCTGATCACAACCAGCGAGCTGCCCAGCTTGCATCTGACTCGCAAAGCCATTTCCATGTTGACGCAGTCGGGCGTGAGCAAAGACCAGTTTCAGGTGATTGTGAATCGCGCCAGCAAGAAGGATGGGCTAGGTGGAGGGGACCTGGGCAAACTCTTCGAATGTTCGGTCCAGGCATCGTTCCCCAACGACTATTTTTCGCTCCATCGCGTCATCACCTTGGGCAGGCCCCTTTCCAACGACTGCGCGCTGGGCAAGGCCATCGAGCAGATGGCGGCCAAGATCGCCGGTGCATCCCCGGCCGATAAGAAGAACACAGGCGAAGCGGCGTCCGAGATACCGCCTCATTCGCAGCGTCCACCGGTGGAACAACCCGTGGCCGCGGAGAGTAAGTGAACTGAACCATGCTTCCGACCCTTGAAAACAAACAACAGCAAGTTACCTGGGAACAACGCCTTCTGAAGAATGCCGGAAGGCCTAAGACTTCTCTCAAGCCCGAGTATCAGGAACTCAAGTTCACTCTGCACCGGAAGCTTCTGGACAAGATCAACCTGGAAGCGCTGGCAACCATCGACAACCAGCGCGTCCGCGGCGAAGTGCGGCAGGCGCTGTTCTCGCTTATCGACAACGAGCCGACGCTGCTCAGTTCCCTGGAAAAACAGCAGATTTGCGAAGAGGTTTTGGACGAGGTTTTCGGGCTTGGTCCGCTGGAGCCGCTGCTGCAGGACCCCACCATCAGCGACATCCTGGTGAACACCAGCCGCCAGGTGTATGTGGAGCGCAAAGGAATTCTGGAATTAACCAGCGTGACCTTCCGCGATGATGCTCACCTGCTGCGCATCATCGACAAGATCGTCTCGCAAGTCGGCCGCCGCATTGATGAATCGACGCCCATGGTCGACGCCCGCCTCGCCGACGGGTCGCGCGTCAATGCCGTCATTCCTCCTCTGGCCGTCGATGGCCCGCTCATGTCCATCCGCCGTTTTTCGCAGGATAAGCTGATGCCCGCGGACCTGGTGGAAAAAAGAGCCATGACTCCCGGCATGATGGAACTGCTGGAAGGCGCGGTTAAGGCGCATCTGAACATCATCATCGCCGGCGGAACGGGCGCGGGAAAGACGACGCTTCTCAACGCCTTGAGCTTTTTCATCGCTCCCAAGGAACGAATCGTCACCATTGAAGACGCCGCGGAATTGCAGTTGAAGCAGCCGCACGTCGCCCGTCTGGAAACACGGCCGCCCAATCTCGAGGGCAACGGGGCAGTGCGTCAGCGCGAACTGCTCGTAAACAGTCTGCGTATGCGGCCCGACCGCATCGTCGTCGGCGAGGTTCGCGGCGGCGAAGCGTTGGATATGTTGCAGGCAATGAACACGGGTCACGATGGCTCGCTCACCACCATCCACGCCAACACGCCTCGCGACGGTGTGGCTCGCCTGGAGGTAATGGTATCCATGGCGAACTCCAACATGCAGATGGTCTCCATCCGCCAGCAGATCGCCAGCGCCGTCAACATCTTCGTGCAGGCATCGCGATTCTCCGACGGATCGCGCCGCGTCACCAACATTACCGAAGTCACCGGGATGGAAGGCGACGTGATTACGCTGCAGGACATCTTTGTGTTCGAGAAACGCGGGTTGTCGCCGGAAGGAAAGGTGATGGGGAGGTTTGCCGCCACGGGTATCCGTCCCAAGTTCTATGAGAAATTGCTCGCCGCCGGCATTCGGCTGCGGCCCGATCTGTTTGACGAGGTAGCGGAGGTTTGAGGAAGAGCCTATGAATATCCTCATTATCGGTGTAGTCATCTGGATCTGCGCAATGGTCGCCTGGTATCTCATGTCGGGCGCATTCAAGAGCGCCGATGTCGACAAGGTCAAGCAACGGCTGGTTGGCAATCAGAAAAAAACCAAGGACAAGAAAGAGCCGGGCGAGGCTGGCGCGGCGCAACTGCTGTCGCTCGACAAGAAGACTCCCGGCAAAATTGTCTCCCACCTTCTGGAGAAGTATCGGGTTACCGATCGCCTCAGGGACCTGTTGGAACAGGCTGGCCTCAAATGGCACGTTGTGAGCTTTGTACACGCCTGCATGGGAGGGTTTATTGCCGGCTACCTGATTGCCTGGATGCTGGTGGACATGCGCGCCGTGGCGCTGGCTGGGGCAGCTTTCGGAGGGAGCCTCCCGCTCCTGTTCGTGATGCGCAAGCGTTCCAGCCGCATGGAAAAATTCGGTGAGCTGTTCCCGGATAGCTTGGAATTCGTTTCGCGCTCCATGCGCGCCGGACATGCATTCTCCGTTTCGCTGGAGATGCTCCACCGCGAGTTCCCCGAACCCCTCTCCACCGAATTCCGGCGCACCTTCGAAGAGCACAATCTGGGGCTCCCGCTCGATATGGCGTTGCAGAAACTGGCCAAGCGCGTCCCTTCGCTCGACGTGCACTTTTTTGTCTCCGCGGTCTTGCTGCAGAAGCGCACCGGAGGAAACCTTGCCGAGATCCTCGACAAACTGGCTTACGTGATCCGCGAGCGTTTCAAGCTGCACGGCCGCATCAAAGCCGTCAGCGCGCACGGAAAGATGACCGGCACCGCGCTCAGCCTGATCCCTTGCGGAGTGGCGGTGATCCTCTTCTATGTGAACCCGATGTATTCGGCGTTCTTTTTTAGTGATGAGACCGGCCAGTGGCTGGCGGCCGGCTCCATTGCTCTGCAAGTGCTGGGCTACGCAATCATCCGCAAGATTGTGTCCATTGAGGTCTAACATATGAACTTTGTCGGCGCACTCCTCGTTTTTCTGCTCGTCGCGGTCGGCTTGAGCTGGATCCTCATGAAGTTTTGGGTGATCAAGAAAGAAGCCTATGAGCGCGTGACCGGTACAGGTGCCGCTCAGTTGGCGGCCGAAGCCATTCCCGTTTCCCCCACCGCGGCCCTTCGTCAGGTGCTGGAAAGATTGGGAAAGGTGGCGCCGCAATCGCCCAAGGACGCAAATGTCTTGCAGCGCAAACTGATCCGCGCGGGCATTCGCAACAGACAGGCCCCCACCCTGCTTTCCGGGGCGAAGATCGTACTGGCCGTTGTCTTGCCGGCCGTGACTTCGCTCGCATTGTTGAAATCGGGTACGGACGGCTCCAACAAGCTTCTGATTGTCGTTGGCTCCGCCGTGCTGGGCTTCATTGCGCCGAACGAATACGTGAACATGAAGATCCGCAAGCGGCAGAAAGAGATCCGCCGCGGTCTTCCCAACGCTCTCGACCTGATGGTGGTTTGCGTCGAATCGGGTCTTGGTCTGGATCAGGCGATTTTGCAGGTGGCCAAGGAACTGGAACACGCGCACCCCGAAATCAGTGAAGAGTTCGCCATGGTGAACCTGGAACTGAAGGCCGGGAAACGTCGCGTGGAGGCACTGCGGAACATGGCGGAGCGAACAAGTGTCGAAGATCTCAAGAAACTTGTCGCCGTTCTGATTCAGGCCGACAGATTCGGCACCGGCGTTGCACAGTCTTTGCGTGGACATGCCGATTATATGCGTGTACAGGCTCGACAGATTGCGGAAGAGAAGGCAGCCAAACTTGGAGTCAAGCTGGTTTTCCCCATCTTCTTTTGCATCCTGCCGTCATTGTTTGTGGTGACGGTTGGTCCGATTGTAGTGAAGATCATGCGCGAGTTGATGCCCATGATGACTAATTTTTAAGCCGGATTGCTTCGGCGCTCCGGAATTCTAGAGAACGTGAAAGGAGATTGCGATGGATACTTCTATGGTTCGCATTGTGTGCGCGGTACTGGCTGCCCTGCTCTTGGGGTTGCTTGTGATGCGGCGCAAAAAGAGCGTTGATTAGTGTTTTCGAAACGGCTCCGTGAGGCGGCGGCAGGCTTGACGCCTAACAGCCTGCGCCGCGCCGGGTCGATTTTCGTGGAGGAAACCTGGGCCGGCTTCTCCGGAGCCGGCTCATAACCATTAAGTTGATTTGAGGATTCTCAAGCAAGTGGGAGATGAGTTTATGACAATGGGATTCGTTCGCTGGAAAGAAGGGTTGAGGAGAGCGGCGCTGCTGGCGACATTGCTGGTCATCGGCTTCGCCGGCGTCCAACAAAACGCCTTCGGCGGCACCGTTGGAAAGGTGGTCGCCATCGGCGGCCAATCTTCCGACTTGGCTTTGGATGAAGCGCGCGGAGTCCTCTATGTCGCCAATTTTACAGCCAACCGCGTCGACGTCGTCTCGACGTCGGACGGCACGGTTCAAAGCAGCATGAATGTCGCCTCCCAACCTGTATCCGTGGCCTTGAGCCCGGATGGCAGATATCTCATGGTGGCGCATTATGGCAATTATGCATCCGGGT
>JACPVQ010000175.1 GCA_016191645.1 Candidatus Solibacter usitatus | reverse complement strand
TTCATGGAGCCCAGACGCACCGCGGCAACCTGGTGGGCAAGGAGGATTTCGCGAAACAGGAGAAGAAGCCGAATTTCCACGGCAACCTCGCGGGCCTGGGAAAATTATTCGACACCACGCGCTACGCCACGCCGCACAGCGACATTGTCGCGTTGATGGTGCTCGAGCACCAGACGCACATGCTCTTCAAAGGGACCGCGAACCGTAGCGCCGAACAAATCGCCCGCGAAACCGATTCGCTAGGCGGTCACCTGGATGCCTTCACCTCGAAGGAGATGGTCTGCTTCAACGCCAAGATGCTGGACGAGCATCTGGAGAAATCCTTCGACATCCTCAGCGACCTGGTGCTGAATCCGCTGTTTCGCGAAGACGACATCGAAAAGGAGAAGGGCGTCATCCTCGAAGAGTTGAAAATGGAAGTGGACAACCCGGAGTACGTGGTGCACGAATTGTTCACCAACGCGTTCTGGGGTGGACACGCCGTGGGAAAACCAATTCTGGGATCGAAGAAGACCATACGCTCGTTTACGCGGGAGATGGTGTTGGATCACTACAAGCGCATTTACGCGCCGGCGAACATGGTGATTTCGGCCGCGGGAAATGTAACGCATGAGGCGGTGGTGGAACTTGCCTCCAGCCGGTTCGGCTCGCTGGCCGGCGCGCCGCCGCTACCCAAGCAGGCGGTGCCATCGCCCAAAGCATCGATCGTTCTCAAGAACAAGAAGTCGCTGGAACAGGTGCAGATCTGTGTCGGGTTTCCGGCCAACCCGCTGGCCGATCCGCAGCGCTATGCATCCTACATCTTGAGCACGCTTCTGGGAGGGTCGATGAGTTCGCGCCTGTTTCAGAACATTCGCGAGAAACGCGGATTGGCCTACAGCGTGTTCACGGAACAGTTTCTGTATCGCGATTGCGGATGTTTTTCCGTCTATGCCGGAACTTCACTCGCTTCCGTCCCGGAACTCCTGCGGCTGACCCTGCACGAGTTCAACGATTTGCGCCAGACACCGGTTGCGGAAGACGAGCTGCGCCGCTCCAAGGACAATTTGAAGGGGTCGTTTATGTTGGGGTTGGAATCCACCAACAGCCGCATGGCGCATATCGCACGCCAGCACATCGTGCACGGGCGGCAGATTTCCATGGACGAGTTGCTCACCTCGGTGGAGAAAGTTACCGCCGGGGAAATACAATCGCTGGCGAAAGATTTGTTCCAACCGGACCGATTGGCGGTGACCGTTCTGGGGCGCTTGAACGGCTTCCAACTCGACCGCGCCGATCTGACGTGTTAACGTCGATTTCATGAATTCTTTTTGGGTTCGATGCATTCTGCTTTCGTTTTGCTGCGTTCTGCGGGCACAGCAACCACCATGGGCCGCCAACCTCGACGCCTTCGCGGCTGAATCCATGCGCGAGCAGCATGTGCCGGGGGCGGCCATTGGCATCGTTAAAGATGGCAAAGTGATCTACGCCAAAGGCTACGGAGTGCGCGAACTGAAATCGAAGCAGCCGGTAACGGCAAAAACTTTGTTTGCCATGGGTTCGGTCACAAAGTCGTTCACGGCGCTGGCGGTTGCGAGCGTCATCGATGAAGGAAAGCTCGATTGGGACAAACCCGTTCGAGAGTATCTTCCCTGGTTTCGCATGTTCGACCCCGTGGCTACGGAACTGATCACGGTACGCGACATGTTGACGCATCGTTCCGGACTTCCCCGCCACGATTTCATCCGCTTCAGCACGCACCTCAGCCGGGAAGAACTGGTTCGAAGAGTTCGCTACCTGGAGCCAAACAAAACTTTCCGTGATGTCTACCAGTACAACAACCTCATGTTCGTCACGGCTGGATTTCTGGCTGGACACCAGGCGGGAACCACTTGGGAAGAGCTGGTGCGAACGCGCATCTACCAGCCTGTTGGGATGACTCTTTCCACCACTTCCGTAGTGGATTCGCAGAAGAGCGCCGATTTCGCGCGTCCGCACTCTGGCGGCGAGGAAGAGAAATTTTACGTCTACCAAACGTTCGGCGTTGGTCCCAACGGAGCGGTGAACTCCTGCGTGGATGACATGCTCAAGTACCTGCGCATGTGGTTGGACGGCGGAACGGCGCAAGGCAGAACGGTGATCTCCAAAAAGCAATTCACCGAATTGTGGAGGCCGGTCACAGTGGTGAATTCCACCGCCAGTTATGCGCCGGGATGGCAGATCGGATCCTATCGAGGACACGCCTCTGTTTCTCATGGCGGCTCCATTACAGGGTTCCGCGCAAACGTGTTGCTGCTGCCTCAGGAACGCATTGGAATTGTCGCCATGATCAACGATGAAACGGGATTGGCGGGAACATTGACGGACCGGGCGGCGGACCTGATACTCAATCTTCCACCGGCACCGAGGCCCGGAAACAGAACCGCCGCGTCGCGGCAGAGAGCATCGGCGCAATCCGCGGAAGGCGCGCCGCCGGCAAAAAAGTTGGAAGAATACGCCGGAGTCTACGAACATCCCGCGTATGGCAGAGTCGCTGTGCGTCACGAAAGCGGTGGACTGTCTGTGCGCTTCGACGCGCTGAGCCTCAATTTGCGCCATCAGCATTACGAAACTTTTCAATCCAGCCAGGGGCCGGTTCGTTTTGTGCTCAATGAAAAAGGGCAGGTTGCGGAAATGCACCTGCCCTTGGAAGCGGCCGTGAAGCCGCTGGTGTTTCTGAAATCGGCTAAGCCTTAGCCGGCTTGTCCGTGGCCTTCCATTTCGATTCGTCGAAGTAAAGAACCTTGCCTTGGCGATAGCTCATCACCGCCATGGAGATAAGCACTTGCGCGCGGGCGGCGGTCTCCACATCGAGCGTCGGCTTTTTGCGAGTGCGCATGCAATCCAGGAAGTTGCCGACGTGCGTCTTCATCGTATTGTTGTTTTCAACGGGGATCTTGATCTCTTCCTTGCCGAACTTCTCCACGTATTCCTTCGATCCGCCGCGGCCTTCCGGCTTCACCGTGATGTAAGGTGAGTGGCCTTCGAAACGGCCGTGCTCCACCATGATGAGCGAGGCGTCCTTACCGCGAATGAGTCCAGGGATGTGCTGCGAATTCGCCATGGAGGAACTGAGCACCATGGAATAGCCCTTCGCGTACTCGGCGATCAAGTGGAACGTATCGGGCACTTCGCGCTTGAATTCGAATGCCGAGCCGCCGTAGATGCCGCCGCTCGACATCACCTTCGAGGGGAATTGCGGTTCGCCCCAACAGATGTTCATCGGCGCGACAACGTGGAAGAAGAGATCGGTGGCAACGCCGCCCGAATAGTCCCAATATTTGCGGAAACGGAAGAAGCGGTCGGCGTCCCAGGAGCGCTTCGTCGCCGAACCGAGCCACATCTTCCAATCGATGTAATCTTCACCCTTGCCTTCCGGACCGGCATTCTCGTCGATGGGCCAGTTCCATTCGCCTTCAATCGAGTTGCGGTGATAGGAGCCCTGGCTCATGATGTGCTTGCCTATCATGCCGTCGGCGATCGCTTTCTTCGCCTTGTGCCATTGATCGCCGGAGGTGGTCTGCGAACCGACTTGCAGTACGCGTCCGGTTTCCTTAACTGCCGCCACCAATTGCCACGCTTCATCGATGGTGTGACACATCGGCTTTTCGAGATAGACGTCCTTGCCGGCATCCATCGCTTCCAGCGCGATCTTCGCGTGCCAGTGGTCGGGTGTGGCCACAATCACGGCATCCACGTCTTTGCGCGCCAGGATCTCCCGATAATCGAGAGTGCCTTCGCAGTTATAGGTTTTCTTGCCGCGGCTGACGCGCTTTTGATAGACGTCGCACACGCCGACGATGACGGAGTTGTTGGTCTCCTGCCCCATCTTGTGGAACTCGCCGGTTACGTAATAGCCACGGCCGCCGCAGCCGATGTTCGCCACCTGAATGCGGTCGTTCGCGCCGATGATGCGGCCAGTCGATTTCGCCGCGGGACGCGCGGCCATTGCGGAAGAAGCCAAGCCAAACGCGGCTCCACCTCCGCCGGCCTTCAGAAAATCGCGCCGATGAAAATCACTTAGGGACATGGGTCACCTCAATTTAGGAAATTCCGTCTCCACCAGTTTACTCTTTTGTACTACTACTTTCTAGAATCTTCCCAAGTGCTGCTGTGTGGTCGGCCGCCCTTCAGCCGTGGTCGGCTGCCCTTGCAGCCGAGGTCGGCACATGGTTACTGCCGGCAGAGGCGGTCTGGAGACCGCCTCGCAGAGCTGGAGCTCTGCCCCACACAGACTAGCGCCGCTTCTTCCGGCCTGTGGGCTCGCCTGTCAACATCGCGTAATCGGGCGTCTTCATGCCGGCGATCTTGACGGGAGCGGGTTTGTCGTTCCGCCACGAAGTGAATTGCTGCTTGAAACTCTCCACCAGATCGCGATGCTTCGCCAAACCGGCAAGGTTCCGCGCTTCCTTAGGATCGTTGCGCATGTCGTAGAGTTCGAAATCCGCGCCGAGATTGCGGCTGTTGTCGATGATCTTCCATTGCGGCGTGCGAATCATCGCCGTTGCCAGCTGCGAATAGCATCGATCCTTCCAATTCTTTTCTTTCCCTCGCGCAAGATTCAGGAAACTCCGGCCCTGTACGCGTTCCGGCACGGGCAACCCCACGGTTTCCATAATCGTCGGCAGCAGATCGGTATTCTCGATAATCCCGTTCTCCACTCGTCCCGTGTTCTCCGGCGAACCCTTCGGTCCTTTCCAGATCAACGGCACGTGCGACGAACCTTCGTACATAATGCCTTTGAAGAACCGGCCGCGGTCGCCCAACATGTTGCCGTGATCGGCTGTAAACAGAATCAGCGTGTTGTCCGTCATGCCGAGTTTGTCCAGCTCAGTGAGAATCCTGCCCACCTGCTGATCCATGTGGGCAATCGCTCCGTAGTAGGCCGCGCTCATCACGCGCAGCATCGCTTCGTTGTCGATGAAATGACGCCGCGCCTGTCCCGTCTTGGTGGCGCGAATCTCTTTGGCATTCGCGGGAAGCTTCGGCACCGGAATCGCCTTCGGATCGTATTTCCGCAGCCATTGCGCGGGTTCGACGGAGGGCGAATGCGGCTTCAGATAGCTGGTGAAGAGAAAGAACGGCTCGGTTTGATTTTTCCTGCTGCGCAAATAGTCAAGCGACCTGTCCGTGAGCCACTCCGTTTCAAAATCTTCGTCTGCGTATTTGAAAACTCCCACGTCCTGGCCAAGTTCATCGTCGGGCCACGGACACGTACCGGGAACCTTTGCCCATTTGTGCGCATCAGGGCCGTACTTGCGCTTCAAGTGGGCGTTCAATCCGATCTCCGGAGTCGGCCCCTCGGCGCTAAAAGACCAGAACTTATCGAATCCAAACGAGTAGCCAACAGGGGCGTAGTGCAGCTTGCCGGCAATCGCCGTGTGATAGCCGTAGTGCTTCAGAATGCTGGGGAGGAAGATTTCGCCTTGATGCGCCGGAACGCCATTCGTTGTGACGCCATGGACATCGGCGTAGCGGCCGGTGAAGGTACAGGCGCGCGAAGGAGAGCAGACTGGCGCGACCGTGTAGGCATTGGAGAACCGCATGCCTTGCTTTGCCAGCCGGTCCAGATTCGGCGTGTCCACCACGGGGTGTTTCTCGCTGCCCATGGCGTCCCACCGCATCTCATCCACCATGATGAAAAGGATGTTGGGGCGAGTGGCGGCCGCGGCGGGAACCGCGGAGGCGGCGGTCAGCGAAGTAAGAAACTCTCGGCGTTGCATATCGATGGCGGAATCATATCACAGGGCGGGAGCAACTTCTGTATAATGCGCGTTATGGAAAACACCAGCCGCAGAGATACATTGAAAGCGATTGGAGCGGCCGTCATCGCCACGCAGGCCCGCCCCATCCTGGGCGCAAACGATCGCATCAACCTTGCTGTGATCGGCATCGGCGGACGCGGTACCGCGCACGTCAACGAATACGGCAAGCTCGATTGCCACATCGCCGCTTTATGCGACGTCAATCAAGCCGCGCAGGAACGCGCCGTAGCTTTAGTGCAGAAGAACAACGGACACGCGCCGAAAGTTTACTCCGATATGCGCAAGCTGTTCGACGACAAGGACGTGCACGCGGTGTCCATTGCGACGCCGAATCACTGGCACGCCCTCGCCACCATCTGGGCCTGCCAGGCGGGTAAGGACGTGTATGTGGAAAAACCGGTGTGCCACAACATTTTCGAAGGCGAGCAGATGATTGCCGCCGCGCGCAAATACAACCGCATGGTGCAGGCGGGTACGCAAAGCCGCAGTTCCCCGCACAAAATGCAAGCCATGAAGCTGCTGCGCGAAGGCGCCATCGGGAAGATCTACATGGCGAAAGGTCTTTGCTACAAGCGGCGACCTTCCATTGGCCGCAAACCCGATCAGCCAACGCCGCCGGGCGTCGATTGGAGCTTGTTCCTGGGTCCCGCGCCGATGCGCGCCTTCAATGAGAATCGCTTCAAGTACAACTGGCACTGGTTCTGGGATACCGGCAACGGCGATATCGGAAATCAGGGCGTGCATGAAATGGATGTGATGTTATGGGGCGCGAGCGTTACGAAGTTTCCGAAGTCCGTTGTCTCGACGGGCGGAAAAATGGTGTACGACGACGATCAGGAGACGCCCAACACTCAGATCTCCACCTTCACACATGATGGACTCGAACTCGTGTTCGAAGTGCGCGGCCTGGTCAGCCCCGAGGAAGGGCCGTTGAGGGCTCGCGGCAGCAATGTCGTCGGCAACATGTTCTACGGATCGGACGGTTACATGGCCGTGGATGGCGCGGGTTTCTGGCTGTACAAAGGCGAGAAACGGGAATTGGCGATGGAGGGCAAGGCCTCGCGCGGAGAAAACGCTCCACACATGGACAACTATTTGAAAGCCATCCGCAGCCGCAAACGCGAAGATCTGAATGCCGAGGTGGCCTTGAACGTGCTGGCTTCCGATTATTGCCACCTGGCGAACATCAGCTATCGCGTTGGCCACTCCTTGGCTTGGGATGCGCAGAAAAAGAAGTTCAACGATGCGGCCGCGGATGCCATGATCTCCCGCAAATATCGCGCGCCCTACATCGTTCCCGAAAAAGTGTAACCGTTTACTGCTGGATTCTGAAATCTTCCAAAGCCTTTGTGGGGCAGCCGCCTCGAGTTTGGACATTTCCCGAGTTTGTGTGGGGCAGATCTCCAGATCTGCGAGCCGGTCTCCAGACCGGCTCTGCCTGAAGTAATCGCAATCTCCCGGGCGGCTGCAAAGCAGCCGATGGCCTCTGGCGAGGCCATGCGGGATCTGGAGATCCCGCCGCAGATCTGGAGATCTGCCCCACATCGAGAAATGCTGATGATAGAATATTTCCAGGCGAAAAGCCTGCCCTAGGAGAGGTGTATTTGAAATGACTGGGACCTCGCGAAAATCTTGTTTGGCTGCTGCCATTGCCGTTTCCGCCACTGTATTGATTGGCGCCGGAACGGAGCCGAAACAGAAGGAGTTCACCGCCATGCAAAAGCGGTGGTGGGCTTATCAACCGGTGGCGAAACCGGCTGCTCCCGCGGTGAAGGACAAGAGTTGGGTGGCGAACCCGATTGACGCCTTTGTGCTGGCGAAACTGGAGGCAAAGGGTCTCAAACCGAATCCGCGCGCCGACCAGGTCACGCTGCTGCGCAGAGTGTCGATTGACCTGACGGGCCTTCCGCCGACGCCGGAAGAGGTGCAGGCGTTTCTGTCCGATGATTCCCCGAAGGCGTGGGAGAAGGTTGTGGACCGGCTGCTGGCGTCGAAGCATTACGGCGAACGATGGGCGCGGCACTGGCTGGATCTGGCGCGCTACGCCGACAGCGAGGGATTCAAGAGCGATGAAACGCGTCCCAACATCTGGCGCTATCGCGATTATGTAATTCGATCGTTGAACGCCGATAAACCCTACGACAGGTTCATCAAGGAACAAATCGCCGGAGATGAGATCTATCCGGGCGATCACGAGGCGGTAATTGCCACCGGGTTTAACCGGCACTTTCCCGACGAAAGCAACGCACGCAATCTGATGCAGCGCCGTCAGGAGCTGCTGCATGACGTCACCGATACGGTGGCCTCGACATTCATGGGACTAACGGTGGGCTGCGCGAAATGTCACGATCACAAATTCGATGCCATTCTGCAGAAGGATTATTACCGGCTGCAGGCGTTCTTTGCGAACACGCGCATTGAAGACCGCATCGCGCTGACTCCGGCTGCGGAGCGCGAAAAGTATCAGCGGGCATACGCCGCGTGGGACGGAAAGACGCGCGACATTCGAGAAAAGATGCATCAGGCCGTTGCGCCGGCGTTGAAGAAGATGTGGCAGGAGAACTTCGACAAGTTTCCGCCCGAGATTCAGGACTCCATTTCGACCGATCCTGAAAAGCGGACGCCATTCCAATGGCACATGTACTACAAAGCAAAGCCACAGGTGGAATTCTCCGAGGAGGAGGGCGCGAAGAAACTTCGCGGCGATGCGGCGAAGCAATATGCGGAGTTGAAAAAAGAGCTGGCGAAATTTGATTCCATTAAGCCCTCGGAAGTGCCCGTGGCGCAGGGGATGATCGACAATTCCAGTGAATCGCCGAAGACGTATGTGCTGGGCGTTTCCAATTACAACGCGCCACTGTACGAAGTGGAGCCGGGATTCTTGAGCATTCTCGATCCGGCCCCCGCGAAGATTGCGAAGCCCGAGGGATTGAACACTTCAGGACGGCGCACGGCGCTTGCCAACTGGCTGGCGGACGCGAAGAATCCGCTGACCGGCCGCGTCATGGCGAACCGCCTGTGGCATCATCACATGGGCCGCGGGATTACGGGGACACCGAGCGATTTCGGAGTGATGGGCGATCGCCCGACGCATCCCGAACTTCTCGATTATCTTGCTATGTCGCTGGTGGAGAACGGCTGGAGTTTGAAGAAACTGCACCGGCAGATTCTGCTTTCCAGCACCTACCGGCAGTCGAGCGATTACAACGAAGTGGCCGCGAAGGCCGATCCCGACAACAAATTGATGTGGCGCTTCAACCGCAGACGGCTGGAGGGAGAAACATTGCGTGATGCGATTCTCGCGGTGAGCGGCGATCTCAATACAAAGATGTTTGGACCTGGCGTTTTTCCGCCGCTGCCACCGGGAGTGGTGACTCGCGGAGGGTGGAAGTCGAGCGAGGCAACATCCGAATCGAACCGCCGCTCCGTATATGTATTTGTGAGGCGCAACACGCGGTATCCGATGTTTGAAAGCTACGACATGCCGGACACGCATGAAAGCTGCGCACGGCGTAACAACACGGTGACGGCGGGACAGGCGCTGGAGTTGTTGAACAACGAACTGGTGACGGGTTGGGCGCGGGACCTGGCGAAGCGGGCGGCGAACGACGCCGGGATGAGCGAGCAATCGCGCATTGAGCGCGCTTACAAGCTGGTCTATGCGCGCGCGCCGAAGGCGGAAGAAACGCAGGCGGCTCTGGCGTTCCTGAACCGTCACGATAAGATCACGGGCGACCGGCAGAGCAGTCTGGCCGATCTCTGCCACATGCTGCTGAATTCGAACGAGTTTCTGTACCTGAACTAGGAGACCGGTATGCTGCACAAACTTGGCCATCACTGGAATGTCAGAACTCGCCGCGAGTTTTTCACGCAAGCGGGAAGCGGACTGGCGGGATTGGCGCTGGGCTCGATGCTGGCGAAGGACGGCATGGCCGCGCCGGCAAAAAGCTCCGATCCGATGGAGGCCAAGAAGCCGCATCATGCGGCGAAAGCGAAGTCGGTGATCTGGCTGTTCATGGAAGGCGGGCCGAGCCACGTCGATTTGTTCGATCCGAAACCGGCTCTGGAAAAACTAAACGGGCAGCCGATGCCGGAATCGTTTGGGCGGCCCATCACGGCGATGGGGACGGCGAACAATACGTTGATGGCGTCGAAGCGCAAGTGGGCGCAACACGGGCAGAGCGGGCTGTGGGTATCCGACTGGTATCCGCATATCGCCAAGCACACCGATGAGCTGGCGGTGATCCGGTCGTGCAAGGCCGATGGTCTGAATCACGTAGGTTCGGTGTGCCAGATGAATACCGGCGACATTCTGGCGGGGCGGCCGTCGATGGGCGCGTGGGTGACGTACGGGTTGGGAACGGCGAACAAGAATCTGCCGACATTCGTGATTCTGCTGGACGATCGCGAACCAGTGGGCGGATCGAAGAACTGGAGTTCGGGCTTTTTGCCGGCGACGTTCCAGGGTACGCAGTTCCGCACAGGTGACACGCCGATTCTGCATTTGAAGAATCCCGCCGGGGTGAGTTCGGCGAGACAGCGCAGCAAGCTTGATTTTCTGAAAGAGCTGAATGAGAATTGGGGCAAAGATAAGGCCGACGATACGGAGTTGGACGCGCGAGTGCGGGCGTATGAGCTTGCCTACCAGATGCAAAGCTCCGCTCCGGAAGCGATCGAGTTGACGAAAGAATCGGAAGCCACGCGCAAGTTGTACGGATTGGATGACGAGGCGACGGAAGCCTTCGGACGCAATTGTCTGATGGCGCGCAGATTAGTGGAGCGCGGAGTACGGTTCGTGGAGTTGTACTGCGGAAGTGGAAGCGGCTGGGACGCGCACAACAACATCGAAGGCAATCATGGCAAATGGTGCAAGGTGTCGGACAAGCCGATTGCGGGATTGCTGACGGATTTGAAATCGCGCGGCATGTTGGAAGATACGCTAGTGGTGTGGGGCGGCGAATTTGGCCGGACTCCGTTTAATGAGAAGGGCGACGGCCGCGATCATAATCCTTGGGGTTTCACGATCTGGATGGCCGGCGCGGGCGTCAAAGGCGGACAGACCATCGGAACGACCGATGAGATTGGACTGCGCGGAGTGGAGAATCCCTATCACGTGCATGACATTCACGCGTCGATTTTGCATGCGCTGGGGTTGGACCACGAGCGGGTCACCTACCTGCATAACGGGCGCGCCGAGCGGCCCACGATTGTCGCCGGACAACTGATCAAAGAATTGTTTGCTTGAGTTTCCTGCTTTCATTTCTGTTTGCGGCGTTTGAGTCGCGTCAAGACGGCGAGTTGATCGCCAGGTTGAAACGCAGGGACCAGAAGGCGATGAGCGATTTGTACGATCGCTTCGGGAAGCTGGTCTACTCCGTGATTCTGCGCATTGTCAAAGAACCAGGCACGACCGAAGATCTGACGCAGGAAACCTTTATGCGCGTGTGGAACCGCGCGCAATTCATCGACGAAGAGAAGGGCGCGATCGGACCGTGGATTCTGGCGGTGGCGCGAAACAGGGCGATCGACTATTTGCGATCTGTGGATGGCCGCATGGCGCAGAAATCGACGGAGTTCGATCCGGGAATGGAGCAGCCGGCTTCGTTCAGCAGAGTGGAGCGCGACATCTTGAACTCCGACCGCGCGCGAGTGTTGCGAGAAGCGTTCACGAAGCTCACGCCGAATCAGCGCGTGGTGATTGAGATGGCATACTACGAAGGCCTTTCACAAACCGAGATGGCTGACCGCATGAAGCAGCCTCTGGGCACGGTCAAAACGTGGGTGCGGACCGCGTTGCAGGTGTTGCGGAACGAACTGGAGGAGGTTGTCCCGGTATGAGCCAGCCAGACAACATCCGCGATCTTTATGAATTGTATGCGCTGGGTCTACTTGAGGAACCGGAGTTGTCTCAAGTGGAGGAGGAATTGCGTTCGGGTTCGACCGAGGCAAGAGCGCGCCTGAGAAATGCCATGGAAAACAACGCGATCATACTGGCGAATGTTCCTGTGGTGGAGCCTGGCAAAGGGCTTCGCGCGCGCGTGATTGGTTCTGTTGGAGCGCCGGCGGCGAACCGCCATTGGATGTGGGTGATGGGGACGGTGGCCGCCGGTCTGCTGATCGGGGTGATTTATCTGGGGACGGTGAATTCGCAGAAAGAGACGCAACTGGCAGAGGTTCGCGGACAGATGCAATCCGTGTTGTCGCAATCCGCGGTGGCGAATGCGGAACTGCGAAAGGCCCGCCAGGTGCTGAGTTTTCTGAATTCGGCGGAGACGAAAGTGGTCACGTTCGGACCGAAAGATCCGAAGCCGCCGCGAGGACGCGTGCTGTTGCATCCGAACCGTGGAGTGGTGCTGATTGCGTCGAATTTGCCGCCCGCGCCTGCCGGGAAGATCTATGAGATGTGGGTCATTCGTAAGGGGCGGAATCCGGTGCCGGCGGGATTGTTCCAAACGGATGCGGATGGAAATGGAATCCACATCCAGGAAGGGACTGTGACGGCGGATGTACTGGTGGCGGTTACGCTGGAGCCGGAAAGCGGTTCGGCGCAGCCGACAACGACGCCGTTATTTGCAGCCGGTCTCTAATTGGAGTACGATCCGGTGCGGATTTCCTCCAGCACCGATGGAGTTTTGATGCCCCATCCGAGCAAGCGGCCAGCCTTCGTGCTCATAATGCGCTGATCCATCACAAGCGCGTCGGCGATAGGGCCCATGCTCCTACGGGCCTCTTCGAGCGGAATCAATTCGACTCTCGCATCGTGCATGGCGGCCACGGTCTCGGCAACCGTGCGCGTTGTGAACGCGGGTCCATCGGCGGCCAGGAACAGTTCGCCGCGCGGCGCTTGTTCGACGGCGCGCAGATAGAGATCGGCGAGCGCATCGACGTGGACGAAACTGCTGTGGTTCTCGCCCGTACCGACGATGCGAATTAAACGATCCGTTTTTGCCTGTTTTACGAGCCCGGCGATAAAACCGCCGCCGCGCCCGTACACCATGGCCGGGCGGATGACGATGCCATCGACGCCGTTCTCGGCGGCATTGAGAACCAATTTTTCCATCGCAGGCAGCCAGGCAACCACTTCCGGTGGGCGCAACACCGCCATCTCGCCGGCGACGCGGCCGCGTGTATCGCCAATCACCCAGGTGCCGCTGGTGTAGACGAACGGCTTTTTCGAACGGCGCAAAGACGTCATCATCGAACGGACTGCATTTTCGTCGAGGGCGGCCGTACCCGCATTCCAGGATTTCGCCGTGTGGATGACGGCATCGGCGTGTCCCGCCGCGATACCGGCGAGCGCGGCGTCGTTAAGATCGCCTCGGATGGGTTCGACGCCCGCGGCGAGCAGTTTGTGTTCGGCGTCATGGGAGCGGGCAAGGCCGGAAACGGAATGTCCGGCACGAATGAGATGTGCGGCAATGGCGGTTCCGATGTAACCGGTTGCTCCGGTCAGGAAAACTTTCATTCACCTCACTCTAACAGGCGGAGTTGACATGGAAGCAAGGTAGAGATTGGAGCAGTTGGTGATCGAGGCCGCAATGTTGCAGGGCGCGTTCCAGGCGGGCCCTGGACGGGGCATCCTCGGCGGAATCCGAGGCGTGCTCCCCAAGGTAAAGCATGTGGGCCAGCGCGGAGTTTGTTTTTTCCGGCTGATGATGGAAGGCGACGGCCTCGCGCAGGCGTTGCGGAAGACGCCAGTGGGCGAGGATTTCACGTCCGGCCTGCGTATGATCCAGGCCGCAAAGAATAACCTCGGCGAACATGGGCTCGCATCCTTGTTTCAACAGCGAGGCGTATCGCGGCCGCCAAATTGCGAGAAGCCCAACATCGTGCATCAATCCGGCGAGAAAGGCCTCCGCCGGGTCGTGCTTTCCGGTGGACCTGGCCAGAGTTTCGACGATTCTGGCGACTTCCAGGGAATGATTCCAAAAAGGCCGCAGCGTTGGGCTGGGAAACATCGACCGAAACGCGGTGGCGGCAACGATGCGGCAGCACTCTTCCATACCCAGACGCACAACGGCCTGCCGAATGGTGCAGACGGGCAGAACCGTCGTGTGGAGCTGCGAGTTTGTCGCGCTCAAGATCTCTTTGGCCAGCGAGGCATCCGAATTGATGAGGTACTCGAGATGGGACGCCGTGGCATTCCGGTCTTGCGACATTTTCATTGCGCGCATCGCAATCGCCGGGAAAACCGGCATCCGCGAGACAATCTTTTTCACTTGCGGCAGTCCAATGGCGGGGACCATGGCAAGCGCTTCCACCGATTTGCGCGGAAAGAAACCGTCGGCGGACATTCCGCGCAGTTCGGAAATGATGTCGGCGAAGCTGATCATCTCATAGGGCATGAACTCCCAGCGTCGAACGAAGCAGCAACAAAGTTCGATCAGATCGTCAATGTCATTGCGGGCGTTCGCCGTATCCCTTGCCGCACCCGCCTTCCCGGAGTATCCCCAAAGCTGTAGCGTCAACCGGCGTATCATATGCGAGTCCCTCGGGTGTACTCCTTGGTGATGCGCCTCCGCGGCTTCCCTTACCAAACGCTGCCGCGCCGCGCTCCAACCAATGCGCTTGGATAGCTGTACCGCGGCCACGCCGACGCGTTTGCAGTGCGCATCCATGCCGGTCTGCGCCGGTACCGCCTTCGCCCCCAATTCCGGTTCCGTTCTCATTTGTGTTTGGTAATCTCATCGGACGGTGTAGTGAAAATTAGAATCGACAAAAGTTTCTCTGCCATAGAGCCCCCTCGCGCTAGACTGGAGTATTCCATGTCTTCGCGAGCAATCATCATCGCCATCGACGGGCCTGCCGGCGCGGGTAAGAGCACCATCGCCAGCCGGCTGGCGAAGCGATTGGGATTTCTATACATCGACACTGGAGCGATGTATCGCGCCGTTGGCCTTTGGGCCATGCGAACCAACACGGCTCTGGACGACATGCACCGCTTGGAGAAACTTGCCGTTGAATCCGACATTGTTTTGAGCGGCGGGGGAACGACAGTGCTTTTGAACGGCGAAGATATTTCCGGCCTCATCCGCACGCAGGAACTCTCCGACGCCGCATCGAAGGTGTCGGCGGTTCCCGGCGTGCGCAGAGCGTTGGTGGAGAAGCAGCGCGAGATGGGGAAGCGCGAAAGCGTCGTCATGGAAGGCCGCGATATTGGCACCAATGTTTTTCCCAACGCGCAAGTGAAAATCTATTTGGACGCAAGCGCGGCGGTGCGCGCGGCGCGGCGCGTGAAAGACCTTGCCGCGAAAGGAGAGAGCGCCGTTCCGGATGTGGTGGAACGGGAAATCCGCGAACGCGATGAACGCGATTCGACACGATCGGAAGCGCCGCTGCGGCAAGCGCCCGACGCGGAATTCATCGACACCAGCGGCCTGACGCTGGAGCAGGTGGAAGAGGCCATTCTGAAGTTCTACCGCGCCCGCACATCCAATTAGAAAAGCGAGTGACGACTTGAGGAATCTGTTGTTGATGAAGTTCGGCGGAACCAGCATGGGTTCGGCCGGACGCATGCGAGTAGCCGGAAACATTTGCGCCGGGCAGTCTGCCGGGCGGCCAGTGGCGATTGTGGTCTCGGCGATGTCGAAGGTGACGGATCTTCTTCTCGATACGCTGCGCAAGGCCGAATCGGGCGAGCAGGCCGCTATCGAAACGAACCTCAAACAGCTGGAGGAACGGCATCTGGAGACGAGCCGGGAATTGCTGCCGCGGGAAATGCAAGACAACGCTGAGGCGGAAATTCAATCGATCATCGCCGAATTCCGCCGCATCGCGCAGGGCGTCAGCATGTTGGGAGAGCGTCCGCCGCGCGCCGTGGACGAAGCGATCGCGGTGGGCGAGCGGTTGTCGGCGCTGCTGATGGCCGGGCATTTGGAAGCGTCGGGAATTCCCGCGCGCGCCGTGAATGCCAGCCAGGTGATTGTGACCGACTCGGTCTTTGGCAACGCCACGCCGTTGATGGGTCCTACCAAGGACCGCGCGGTGGCCGTGTTGCAGCCGCTGCTGGACAAAGGCGTCATGCCCGTAGTCACGGGATTCAACGGAGCCACGGCGGACGGACGGCCGACAACGCTGGGCCGCGGCGGGTCCGATTTTTCGGCGTCGATTCTGGCCGCCGTTTTGGATGCGGCCGAACTTTGGATTTGGACAGATGTGGATGGGATCATGACAGCCGATCCGCGTTTGGTTCCGGCCGCGGCCGTGCTGCCGCAGGTGACTTACGCCGAAGCGGCCGAGTTGGCCTACAACGGAGCGAAGGTTCTGCATCCGCGCACGCTTGCGCCTTTGGTGGAGAAGGGCATTCCCGTATGGAGCAAGAACAGCCTCCATCTGGAGGCTCCAGGCACGCGCATCTCGCCGACGGTGGATGCGCCCAACGGCCCGCGCGCTGTGACGTCGATGGGTAGCGTGGCGCTGGTTTCCGTGGAACCGGCCGATCCGGAGTTGAATAGCGTACTGGTGATGTCCCGTGCTTTGGGAGCGCTGGCAGCCGCCGACGCCGAAGTGCTGGTGCTGACCTCATCCAGCTATCGTCAGAGTTTTTGCTTTCTGGTGCGGGCGGATGAGTTGCCGCGATCGTTGGAGAGGTTGGAGAGCGCGTTTGCCCTGGAACTGGCTCACGGTTACCTGAAGCCCGTGGAGGTGGACGAAAACGTCGGGCTGCTGGCCATTGTCGGGGAAGGAATGCGCGGGATTCGAGGGATTGCGGGCCGCATCTTCACGGCGATTTCCCAGGCGAACGTGAATATTATCGCCATCGCGCAGGGGTCCAGCGAGCTGACCATCGCCATTGTCGTGCGCCGGGACGGTTTGGAGAAGGCCGTCCGCGCCGTCCACGACGAGTGCGGGCTTGCAGGAACCTGATATCCGCCGTAGCCTGCGCGATGACATCACTGGCGATGTGATACTATGGGCAAATGAGGTTGGTGG
>JACPVQ010000174.1 GCA_016191645.1 Candidatus Solibacter usitatus | reverse complement strand
CGCGCGCCCAGATCCTGGAAGATCTTCTGCTGTTCCTGTTCCAGTTCCGCGCTGGCGTCTTCCAAATCGCGGTTATAGCTCTTGGTTTGCGCGTCGATATCGCCCGCCAGCCTGCGCTTCTGATCCTCGCTCAGCACCGTCACGCCCTTCTGCATCTGCGCCTGCAGCGCTTGAATAGCGTCCTGTTTCTTTTCCAGCCCCTTCTTGGTGGGCGCGAACCGGTTCTCCAATTCGCCAATCGCCTTCTGGCCATCTTTCGTGTTGGCAATGGCGGCGTTGATGTTGATGATGCCGACCTTGCTTTGCGCGGCGGCGGTACCAATGAATAGCGCCGCAAGCAGCGGCAGCGTCCCAAGCGTTCTCAATTGCATAGCCAGACTCCTTCAATTCCTTCCATGTTATATCGTATCTTCCTACCCGTATCCTTTAGAACGTCCGGCTGATGGTGAACCGGAACTGGCTGCGCTTCTCGAAGAACGGCGAGGGCCGCCCGATGGTGGCAATCGAGTTGATGAAGGTCGCATTGTTCGGAAAGTAGGAACGGTCCGCCGCGATCGGCGGAATCAAAAAGTCTTGGAAAATCCATGGGTTGTAAGCCCAATAAAGACGAAACGGCGCGTTGACCACCGGCATCATGATCTGCAGCTCCACGCCGGCCGAAGCGCGAAGCTTTTGCGTGCCGGGAGCGATGATGGCCTGCTGCGCGAATGTCGATTGCGGGAACTCATCGTTGAGAGTGCGCAAACGGTCGGGGTTCAAAGCCAGCTGTCCGCGCCGCAGAACTTTGTTGATGCCGGCGTCGAAGAACCCGGCCAGCACCACGGGCCCGACGATCGGGATGCGATATTCGAAGTTGGTTACGCCCTGCGTATCGCCGCCGGGGAAGATCAATTGATATGTGGGAATTTCCTTCGTAACGTTGACAAACGATTCCACCCCATTCGTCACGATCTTCTGCTGGCGGGCCGACCCATCGCTATTGAGAATGGGAATTTCGGCCTTGGAGGGGATATAGGCGATCGGACTGATGCCCCAGATATCGAATCCGCGGATGTCGTTCTCGCCGCCCATATAGAAACGGTTGAACGGCGGAGCCGCGCGGCCTCCGTAGCCCGTCACGAAGCGACCCAGGAAGTGCGCGCCGATCACATGGCCTTTCGCAAAGCCATGCCGGAAATACTTCATGTCCAGAGTCGGCTGGATCATGTTGACGTTGCCTTGCAGAAAACTGCCGGCGAAGATGGACGTCAAATAGATGCTCTTGCCGCGCGAGGGCGTAATGGGGTGATCCACCGTGTTGTAGGAAAACGAGGGAATCACCTGGCTGGTGGTGATTCCACTCAGCGAGTTGGGGCCGTTCAAGCCCTGGAAGTTGATGAACTCGAAATAATTCGTGGACGCACTGGTCAACGTTTTGATGTGCTGTTTATTGTAGCCGTAGCTGACGCCGACGCGGCCGAACGGCAGCTTGCGCAGCTGGTAGCTGGTGTACGCAGTGAATCCGCCGCCATTGGACACGTAGTTCAGAAGATTCTCCGAACCCAACGATTGATACAGCGGAATCAGATTGCGGCCGGAGAGCAGCGAGACCTCGCGCGCCTGATCGTAGTTGAAACGCTGCATGTAGACGGTGAATCCCGCCTGAATGGGCCGGTCAAATAGATACGGCTCGGTGAATCCGAATGTGACGTCGCGAACGCGGTCGCCCAACTGCGAGTTGATGGAGAGCGTTTCTCCCAATCCGAGGAAGTTGTTCGTGGAATATCCGAAGCCGACAAAGCTGCCCGCGATCCCCGATACGCCGCCGTTCAACTGCACGGAGTTTTTCCCGCGCTCTTTCACCTTCAACGTGATGTCGACCGTGTTGGTCTTCGTATCGCGCGTCAACGTGGCCGCTTCTTCCGCCTTCAGAACTTCGAAGTATCCCAATTGATTCAGGCGCAGCACGCTGACTTCCCACAACTGCGTGTTATAGATGTCGCCCTCATCGATGAGGATTTCCCGGCGGATGACTTTATCGCGCGTTGTCGTGTTGCCGGAGAAATCGATGCGGCGGACAAAGAACTGCTTGCCCTCATCCACGGTGAGGCTCAACTCCAGCTTGTCGCTGTTGGGCACAATGTCAAAGCTGGGTTCGGGAACAAAGTCGATGTAGCCGAACTGCCCGTAGAGCTTGCGCATGTTTTCCAGGCCCTTGCGCAGTTTCGCCGTGGAAAACATATCGCCTTCGCCCATTTGAAACAGCGGCCGCATCAACGTATCCGGCGTTCGGAAGAGCTTCACTCCCACAAAATTGATTTTGCTGAGATGGTACTTGCGGCCCTCTTCAAAAGCGACCTCGATATCAATGCGCTTTCCCGGCCGGTTCATGTACAAAAGCGGAAAACGGAACTTGCCGCCGCCAACTTCGCGCATCTCCGTGCGATGCTCCAGGGCGCGGGCCGTGAAGTAGCCGCGCTCCTGATAGAAGTTGCGCACACGATCCTTGTCTTCTTCCAGTTTGGTGGCGTCGTAAGCCTTGGCGAACAGGTTTTCGAACAGAATCGACTTGGGAACGCCGATTGGCTTGAGGTTCTTCATCGCGCGCCGCACGACGCGATCATTGAAGACGGTGTTGCCTTCAATGCTGATGTTGCCCACTTTGACTTTCGGGCCTTCGACAATTTTGAACACCACTTCCAGCGACGACGGCGGAATCTGGCGAATCTCGGGTTCGACGGTGGCGAACTGGCGGCCGCGTTCGGAAAGGTATTCGCGAAGCACGTTGGTCGCCCTTTGAATCCTGTTGGGATCGTACTGCGATTCGACGGTGAGGCCCACGCGGCGCTCTTTGAAGCGATCGAGAATTTCCGAAACAGTAAGCGACTTGTTGCCTTCGTACTTAATGGAACGAATGACGCGGCGTTCCGTGAGCAGGAAGCGGATAATCCAGCCCGTTGCGCCGGGCTCCTTCTGCAACTGGATATCGTCGAAGCGGGCGGAATTCCACAGCGCCATGAAGTCGCGATGGAGCGTGTCTTCGTCCAGCGGGTCGCCCTTCTTCGTGAAAATGAGAGCCTTCAGCGTATCCTGAGGCACACGGCGGGAACCGCGAAACTCAATGGCCTCGATGACATCTTCAATGGGGCCAGTGGGTTTCGCCGCTTCGGCGGCAGGCTTCGGCGTTTCCAGCTGCGGCTTGGGCGGCTGTGCTTGCGGTGTAGCCGGTTGCGACTCGCGAACGGTTTCGAACGGATTCGCTTTTTTCTGCTGCGGAGCAGGCGCCGGCTTCGGCGGAGGGGTGGTCTGTGGCGCTGGTTGCTGCGCTTGCAGGGTGAGGAGAAAACCAATAACCCCAAGCAGCACAGAGAGTTTCCACACAAAGGTATCATTCAGGCGTGACAGCCTGGGAAACATCATCAAAACAACAGTCCTTTCCTCTCTGCGCCCAATACCAGACGTCCGCGAGCCAATTCCGGTTTCAGCGGACCCGGGGGAGCAGCCTAAAGCAAACTTCCAATTTTAGCAGAGAGTACGATCCCAGGGAGGGCTCTTCGCCCTCCTCATGGAAATCAGGCGGTTGCGGCCCGGATGCACTCCTCCAATACCCCCATCCCAAAATCGGCCTGGTCGCGGGAAATGGTGAGCGGCGGGCTGAGCCGGATGGAATTCTGTCCCGCGCCAAGGATCAGAACGCCGCGCTCGAAGGCAAGTTGGACAATGCGATCGCGAAGTTCGGGCCAACGCCGGCGCGTCGCCTGGTCTTGCACGAACTCGATTCCGATCATCAAACCCAAGCCGCGCACATCGCCGACACAGGGGAACAGTCGAGGCCATTCGCGCAGACGCCGCATCATGAAACCGCCGGTGTGCGCGGCGTTCTCCACTAATTCCTGTTCCAGTAGTTCCAAGGTGGCCAGCGCCGCCGCAACCGAAACCGGATTGCCTCCAAACGTCGATGCGTGGGAGCCGGGCTTCCACTGCATGATTTCGGCGCGCGCCATCATGACGCTCAGCGGCATTCCGCTGGCGATCCCTTTCGCCACTGTGAGGATATCCGGCGTCAGGTCGAAATGATCGCTGGCCCACATCTTGCCGGTGCGTCCCATGCCGCTTTGGATTTCATCGGCGATGAGGAGAATGCCATGACGCTGCGCCGTCCGCTGCAGTTCGTCGAAGAATTTTTGCGGCGGTACGATGTAGCCGCCCTCGCCTTGCACCGGCTCCAACACGATCGCAGCTACCTCTTCGGCGGGCAGAATCGTTTTGATCAACTGATCTTCGATGACCTTTACGCACTCCACCGCGCACGTGTCCGGATGCTTGTCGTAGGCGCAGCGATAGCAGTAGGCGTAGGGAATGTGGTGCACTCCCGGCACCAACGGACCAAATGATTTGCGCTGAATGCTCTTACTGCCCGTGAGCGAAAGCGCGCCCATCGTGCGGCCATGGAAGCCGCCTAGAAACGCGATGAACTGATGGCGGCCCGTGTGATAGCGCGCCAGCTTCATCGCCGCTTCCACCGCCTCCGTGCCGGAATTGCCAAAGTAGACGCGGCGGGCAACGTTCCCCGGCGCGATAGCCGCCAGACGCTCCGCCAGTTCCACCATGTTCTCGTAATAGAAATCCGTTCCGGACATGTGGATCAGCTTGGCCGCCTGATCCTGTATTGCCCGCACCACTTTCGGGTGACAGTGGCCGGTGGCGACTACGGCGATGCCGGCGTTCATATCGAGGAACCGGTTTCCGTCGGCATCTTCTATCATTGCGCCTTCGCCGCGCTCCACCACCAGCGGGTATGGCCTTGTATAGGACGGGGAAAGAACGGCGTGATCACGCGCGATGATCGCGGCAGCCTTCGGCCCGGGGAAAGTCGTCTTCATGGACAGATCCTCCAATCGAAAATGTAGGCTGGACTGAATTGCGAAAACTGGAATGCGCGGCGCGAAGACTAGTCGGAGCCGAACAGGGAGGGACGTGCCTGAGAAGGAACTACCACGCTTTCATTATAGCGGAAGGCTAGACTTTGCGGCCCTTCCACGAAGTTTTTCTGCCGAAGAAACTCGCCGTCAAAGCATTCAATGCGATCAGCGGGAATAACAACATCGCGGGCAGATAAAGCAACGCGCTGAACATTCCTCGATACCAAGGCATCAGCAGCAGCCACGGGACGGCAAACAGAGCCGCCATCATTCCCCACTGCTTCTCATAGGCGGACCATGCGGCGGCCGCGGGCAGCGCCGTCATGAAGATGGTGCAAAAAATGACCGGTAGCCGCACCCGCGCGCGGGCCCTGAAAACGCGCGCCGAATTGCGCTTCATGGCGCGCCAGAAGACTCGCGTCGAGTTGTCCAACCGCACGCTTCCCAACCCTTCCGCGCGGACAATCCGCAGTTTCATGCGATGCCGCTTGACGGCCTGCGTAATGGCCACATCGTCCAGCACCGCCGTCGCCACGTTGCGGTGTCCGCCAACGAACTCGTACGCCTCGCGTTGAAACAGAATGCAATGCCCGCTGGCCAGGATGTCTCTTTGCAACACGTTGTGCGCGCGCTTTGTGTTCACACCGCAGAAGTAGATCGCGTACGCATAGGGTGCGAGCATCCTTTCGAAAAATGAAACGCACTCCATGCGCAGGAGCGGAGTGAGCATGACGAACTTGCCCGCCGCGGCATGCTCCACGGCGGATGCCAGAAACCCCGGCTCGTAGCGCGTGTCCGCGTCGGCAAACAACACGTACGGCGTGGAAAGAGACGCCGCCGCCGCGGCAAGCGCGTTCGGTTTCCCTTTCGATCCTTTGGGCAATGGCGGGGCGGCAATCACTTCCGCCCCCGCCTGACGAGCCAATTCCGCCGTGCGGTCCTTGGAGGCATCGTCGGCGACAATCACTTTCGTGCGCGGAAAACTGCGCACGCAATCTTCAATGCGGCGCTCTTCGTTGCGGGCGGGGATTACTACTGTGGCGTCCAACGAAGGTGGGCCGTCCACCTTGCGCAATTCCGGCAGTGCCATGTAATTGCGCCGGCCCTTCCACAGCAATGCCGCGATCAGTAGCAGCAGAAGGATGGATGCGGGTACGCTCCACGGGAAGCGGTCGAGATCTCCTGGCCCGCCCAGATTGAAATTCAATTCGGTCGCTTGCAATAAGGCCGGAGTCATCCGGGCCTATCTCCCCCCTCGGGTGGACCAGGACAGCTCGAACGTATATCCTTCATCGCCGCCCTTGCGGTCGCGAATGGCGACGATTGCCGTCCAATTGTTGCCTAACCGCGGCTCCTGAACCAGGCGGACTTCGCCGCGCCCGTCGATGCCCTTGAAACTGAACCGCGTGAAGCCGCCGGCCGGCAATGGCTGAGTGCATTCCGTCCCTTCATCATTGCCGGGACGGCCGCCGATGGTTCGCAGCAACACGCGGTCGCCTCGTAGTTCCGCGTCGATTTCGTCATCCACGCGCACGCGGATGATGCAGCGGCCGTCCGGCGAACGGTGATCCCATTCGCGCATCTTCTTCACGACAAACACCGGGTTCTGGGCGAGCGCCGGAAGCGCCATCGACAACAACCCGATCCGGAAAGCCAACCATCTCATAGAATCCTCCTACGGGTTATCTACGTGGAATACCTAGGCGAACATTGGTCGAACATGTCTCGCATCGGTTTTGTGGATCATTTTGTATCCATAGTACTAATGTAGCCCGTCCAACAATATGTCGATGGTGTCTAAGAAAAATGTAAACAGGCGAAGGTTTTTTCGCCCGGATAGCGCCTTTCTTATTAGAACCGTGTTGAAGAAGATAGCGGGCTTGTGCCGCCAAAAATAAAACAAGAAAAAAGATGGACGGAGAAGTGAGAGCATGTGGAAGAAGGTCTGGACAATCCTGCTAGCAGTGCCAATTCTGGCAACTGCGCAGTTCCGGTTTGAACACACCCCTGAGAACCGCTGGATTCTTTCCAACGGAATCATTGAAGCGACGTTCGCCTACACGGAAAAAAAGACCTTTGAATTTGAGTCCATCCGCAGCTTGAAGACTGGGGACAGTTGGCAAGCCGCGCAAAATGTAATTTCTTCTCCTGTGCGATTCGCCACCATTCGCACCGCGGTGGACGCTTATATCCCGCTGAACCTGGTGGACGCAACCACGGTCGCCATCGACAAGAAGGGGATGCGCCAGACGTTGGTGTTTGAGGAAAGCGGCGGCGGCTTTCGCATCTATCTTCATTTGGAAATGTACGAGAACCAGCCCGTTCTGCGCTACAGCGTCCGCGTGAAGAACAACCTGGACGCCTCCCGGCGCGTGCGCCTGGCCGACATGCTGAGTTGGCGTTTTGACCAGCCGGCAGGCGGGTTACAAATGATGCGGGTCAATCAATGGTCCGTATTGCCGCCGTTGGGAAATTTCCAACCCATCGAATCCTCTTTGAAGGACGGCAACGCGGTGCGGCTAACCTCCGGCGCCAGCGAACAGGAATGCGCATGGATTGCTATACGGGATGCAAATAACCGTGGCCTGGTGGCGGGCTGGGAATTCGACGGTAAGACGGAGGCCGGCGCCGAGTGGTCCGCCAAGGAAAAACGGCTCACGCTTTCCGCTCAGATTGCCGATCTGAACCGCCGTTTGGAACCGGGAGAAGAGTTTCAAGTGCCTCCCGCATTCATCGGACTATTCCATGGAGATTGGGATGAGGCGGGCTATCGCACGCAGAGGTTCGTCGAAAACGTGCTTGGCAAGACGCCCCCCGAGGGCAACAAGTTTCCTTACGCGGTTTGGGATTCGTGGGCCTATCGCACGGACATTCATGAAGAGGTCTTGCGCAGAAACGCCGAACAGGCCGCCAGGATGGGCATGGAACTGTTCATCGTCGACCTGGGATGGGCGCAAGGAATTGGCGATTGGCAGGAGGATCCGGAAAAGTTTCCCAGCGGGTTGCGGGCTTTGTCCGATTATGTGCATTCGCTCGGCATGAAGTTCGGACTTCACATTGCGCCCGCGGAGGCGGCGGCGAATTCCCCCGTCGTCAGGGATCACAGCGATTGGTTGGCGACGGAACCCAACTCTTACTTCGGTGCGAAGTCCATCTGCCTTTCCCACAAACCGGCTCAGGAGTGGGTGTTAAGCCAGATCCTTCGCGTCATCGACGACTACGCAGTCGATTGGATCTTGCAGGACGGCGAGCACATGGTCAAGCAATGCACGCGTACCGATCACACGCATGATCCGGAAGACAGCAATTACTCCAACGCCGTGGAAGGATTGGATGCCCTGCTGGAAGCCGTGCAAATCAGGCGGCCCAATACAAGTTGGGAGAATTGCGCCAACGGCGGATCGATGATGACGTTCAACATGGTGAAGCGCTATGTGACCTCCATCACGAACGACGCCTCGGGAGCGCGCGCCGCACGCCAAGCCGTCTACGGCGCAACTTATCCGTTCCCACCGCGCTACTCCGACCGCTATATGCCGGAGATGGCCTCCAATACCTATGAGACGCGCAGCTACATGTTTGGCGGGCCGTGGATCTTCATGAACAAACTGGTGGATATGACCGCCGAGCAGCAGAAGCTGGCGGAGTCTGAGATTCGCACCTTCAAGCAGATTCGTGGACAGATCGGTTCCAGCAAAGTCTTCCATCTAACCGCTGGCCCGGCGGAGGGCCGGACCGACGCCATTCAAGGCCACCTTCCGGAGTTGGACTCATCTGTCGTTGTTGTGACTCGCGATCTCGCGCGCGGCCCATTCACACTTAAGCCGGGTGGCCTGAATCCGGAGAAAACCTACATGGTTCGCTTCCAGTCCGACAGCCGCGTCCTCACGATGACGGGCGGCCAGTTGATGAACGATGGCGTCCCAATCACTCTCCCGCAAAGCCAATCGGCGGAGATCGTTTATTTGGAACCCGCCGACCGAAACCCGGAAAACAACTAAGCCGCTTCGCAATAATAGGAAGGAATGAAACCTGCATGGCGGGCGGCGTTGGTGTTCGTCTGCTGCTTTGTGTGGCTTGCCTTCACTGCCATCCGGACCCCGCTGGCGGGTGGCTTCATCGACCCTGTGGGACACATCCGGCCGCAAGACGAGGCGGTGTACGGCCACATCTCGATGAAGATGGCTGCTAGCGGCGATTGGTTGACGCCGCGGTTCATGGGCAGGCCCGCGTTGTTCAAGCCCCCGCTTCTGTATTGGCTCTCGGCTGCTTCCGTGAAGTTGTTTGGCGACGCAACATTATCTTTACGATTGCCGTCGCTGCTGGCCGGCGCGTTGCTGCCCGCGCTTCTGGCGATATGGATTGGCGGGAGCCGCGGCATCCTTGCTGGAATCCTGCTGATCTCCAATCCGCTTTGGTATCTGCTGGCCCGCGCCAACCTGACCGATGCGTTGCTCACCGTCTGCATCGCACTGGCGCTGGTGGCGGCGTCGAAGGACCGTCGCGGTGCATTCGCCGCCGCTACCGCCGCGGCTCTTCTGACGAAAGGGATAGCGGGCCTGCTTCCCGTAATCGCCGTCGGCGTCTGGTGGGCGCTTTCTCCGCGCGCGCACCGCACGCCTCTTCTTCGTTGGGTAATGCCTGTCTTGAGCGCGTTCGCTCTTGCCGCGCCATGGTTTTTATTTCAATCCTTTGCCAACGGCAAATGGTTTTGGACGGAGTTTGTGCAGGTGGAGATTCTCGGCTTCTCGTTTGGCGCGCCGCCACAGACAACCGCGGAGAACGCAATTCTTTTTTTCGCGCGAAGGCTGCTACAAACCGATCCGGTGTTGTTGGCGCTGCTTGCCGCCGCGATTCCGGCAGCCTGGAAGCGCTGGAAAGGCGTCGCGGCGGTATCCTTTCTTGTCGCTTGGATTTTGGCGGTGCTGCTGGCCTGCTTTTCCAATCAGTATCGGAACTTCGCCTACCTGCTGCCGGCGATTCCGGCCATGTGCTGGATGGCCTCCGCGTACGGCCCGTGGAAAGACGCGCACACGCGTTGGGTGATTCTGGCCATGGTTCTGCTGACGGCATTGCGCATCTATTCTCCAGGCAAACCCTGGGGCCTTCCTTCCCGGGCGGAGGAACCGAGCCCGGCGGTTGCCTCCATTCGGGAGTACGCAAAGCTGCACAGACCTCACGATCTGGTCCTCATGGAAACGGGCGATGAGTTCGCCGCAACTACCTTCGGCATCCCACGCCTGCGCTACAGCTTTTACGCGCCGGAGGAAGCCTTTCGCCGTTACGGCCTGGATGTTCGATCGATGGGGATCGCCCTGACTGTGGACGAATTCGCGAATCCCGGCGAAACGACGCCGCGGTTTGCGCAACGGCTCCAGGAGTGGGGCGTGAACTCAACGGAGGCCATCGGCACGGTGATCGTGGTCTCTACCATGGAAGACATCGCGCGGCTGCTGACGGCCGGCGTCAATTGCGATTTTGTCCTTCCGGCGAAGTTCCGCGAATTGGACCGTGGAAGCCATCACGCACAGGAGGCCGGGGAAGGCTTCGTTCTGTTGCTGGCCCGCGATTAATAAAGGATCTCTCGCGGCGATTTCTGATAGCCCCAAAGCGCTTCCGAGTATTTCACGCCGCATGTTTTTCCTCTGTAGGAAGCGATGGACTCCTTCAGGTCCACGGCTGCGTCGGCTCTGCGTTCGGAATACTCCTCGCCGCGCATCAGCGCCATCAGCCGGCCCAACCATTCGCGCGACGCCGGCCACTGATCGCCAACATCGACAAACGTATCCGGCTCGAAACCGATGGTGTGACGCGGACCGTTGTCGTAGGCGTAGATTCTGCGCGGCGGCCGGTAGCCGTCCTTTCCTAATAGTTGCCCGCCATGCTTCAATGCGATCTCGCAAAGTTGCGATGCCACGCGATGATCGTCATGATGATCGTTCGGCCAAAGAATCAGCGCCACGTCGGGGCGAACCTCAGTTACCAATTCCGCCACGCGCTTCTTGTTTTCGCTGGTCACATCGAACAGGTGCGAGGCGAAATCCAGAAAGCGCATCTCCGCGCCATAATAATGCGCCAGTTCCTTCGATCCACTCACCAGTTGCTCATGACGACCCTTCACCGGCGTCCAATTGCGGTAATCGCCAATGAGCGCCGCGATCACCACGCGCCAGTTTTTCGCAATCGCCTGGAGTACGATTCCCGGCACTCCGAACACAACATCGTCGTAGTGCGCGCCCATGGCCAGAAGAGTCGGCATATTACCGATCATTGTAATGTACTACTAGACTCTGAAATCTTCCCAGGCAGCCAAGATTTTCTTTGGTTGCGGCTGTGCTGCTCTGTACTACTAGACTCTTCTTGTTTGCGGCTGTGCTGCTCCGTGGGGCAGATCTCCAGATCTGCAGCGGGATCTCCAGATCCCGCATGGCCTCGCCGAGGCCATCGGCTGCGTTGCAGCCGCCTCAGAGAATCCAAATACTTCCGGCGGAGGCGATCTGGAGATCGCCTCGCAGAACTGGAGTTCTGCCCCACAGAGCAGCACAGCCGCAACCAAAGTAAATCTTGGCAGCCTAGCAGTCCAAGGTCGTCGAACAATGCCGTCTAGACTGGAAGAATGTTCTCGACTTGGCGCCCCACCTTGCGTTACTGGATGCAAACCGAAGTTCACGTCTACAGCTTCTCCATCGCCGCCAACGTTTTGCTCTCCTTTTTTCCGTTCCTTATTGTGATCACCAGCCTGTGCAGGCACGTGCTCGGTTGGCAAGGCGCCGTCGACGCCATCTACGCGGCATTGCGCGAAACGTTCCCCGGGCAATGGAGCGAATGGCTCATCCGCAACCTACGATTCATCGTGGACAAACGCGGCCCCGTCCAATTCGTACCGATCCTCGTTTTGTTCTTCACCGCCAACGGAGTATTTGAGCCGCTGGAAGTGGCGCTCAATCGCACCTGGAACGTGCAAGTGAATCGCAGCTTCCTGCGCAATCAGTTGGTCAGCCTGGGATTGGTTTTCGCCTGCGGATCGCTGATGCTGCTTTCGCTTTCACTCTCCGCCGCCAACGCCGCCCTACTCGCGCGCCTTCTGCCGGATTGGAAAATTACAAATATTCTGGCCTCCATGTTCTTTCATTCCATATCGCTGAGCATGACCATCCTGGTCATTTTCCTGATCTACTGGCTTGTGCCGAACAGAGACATCGCGTGGCGCAGCGTGGTCCCCGTGGCGATTCTTGCAGGCCTGGCGATTGAGGCCTTGAAGTGGCTCACCATCGCCTTCTGGCCGCACATCGACGAGAAATTCTATTTGGAATATGGGCCGTTTGAGTATTCCGCAATCATGATATTTTGGTCGTTCCTGGCATCCATGATTGTGCTTGCCGGGGGTGAGTGGGCGGCCCGGCGGAGGAGCGGCGGGGACGGCTGTGTTGTCCGGGGCATAGGCAATGACATAGAATAATGCGCCATAGGTAGGGAGGCTTCGCGGCATCCGTCGCGGAGGCCGGTAATCCTGGAAAAATGGTGCTAGAGTAAAATTCCATTGAGGTAGGATATGGGGAAACTTTTCAGCGCAATCTTGCTGTTGTCCGCGATTTGTTCTGGGCAGGGACTCGCGGACAGGGCGCGGCAGATGGAGGCGGACGGCAAAAGCGCAGAGGCGCGGGCGATGCTGCAAAAGGCCGCCGCCGGTAGTCCAATGGACGCCTCGGTACTCACCGCTTGGGCGGAATTTCTGGACCGCCAAGGCGACCGCGGCGCGCGTGCCGCATACGAAAAACTCCTCACAGTTTCCACTCTCGACAGGTCCGCCCGCGGCGCTGCGCTGCGGCGACTTGCTTTGCTCGATATGATGGCCGGCGATGATGCCGCGGCCGCGAAACGGATTGCCGCTTACCGTGAGGCCGGCGGTTCCGGGTTGGCTATGCCGCAGGCCTCGGACGCGATCGTGACGCAAAGCGGAATGATCGAGATTCCCGGTCCCATCCGCTCTTTCTCGCGCATGGCCGCGCTCACCACGGACGCCGCCCCGGAAGATTTTCTCGGAGCGCTGGCCCGCAACGTCGTCACAAACGGTTACCAGGCGGCCAGTTCCAGCGATGCTCTGGATCAAACGGAATATCTCAAGCTGGTGGTGAAATACCTTTCGCAGGCGCGCGAGTTGACCAAACTCGCCGGAGAGAAAAAGGTGTTGACCATTGAAACCTGCGAATCCACGCAAACAGGCGATCTGCTGCGCATTCTGGGCTATCGCATGCGCGGCGGCTGTGGCGGCGAACTGGTTCTGGAAACGGTGAATGCATCGCGAGCGTTCCTCACCATCGATTCCGGATTCCCGCTGGCCGACCTGGAAATGGCCCTGCGCACTAACCGGCCGTTCCGCTACGACTACGCTCCCACACGCATTCCCGTTCTCTACTCTCCCGATTATTGGATGTCGGCGAAGGAGAAACAAAGCGGCGAGTTTATTGATGCTTTCCTTTCCGACCCTTCCATGTGCAGGCTCTATCTTGCCCTTTCTAAACTGGATATCGTAACGTCGCAGGAACTTCGCAAAGCGCTTACGGTGACGCGCATAAAAGCGTTTGCGCATGTTTTGGACTTTTTCGGCGGCATGATCCAGATTCGTGATGGAAAGGTCCCCATCCCAGGCGGCCAGCGTTCCGCCGCCGCGTGGGCCGAAATTGTCGGTGCGCCGCCCGATCAAGGCGCGGCGTTTGTGGAGAAACTGATTTCCCGTGACGACGGTTGGGTGGCCAGCTATTTCGATGCGCTGCAGCGAATCTCCGGTCCCGTGCAGGATTATCTGACGGATCCGGTAAGGCTCAAAAGGAACTACGCGGCGCTGCGCGGCAGAGTGACCAGCCCGGGCCCCGCGCGGCCTGTCTTCCGGTCGAATACCGAACTGATGCTGCTCACCACACGCCTGCGCATGGAGTCGACCGGTAAGCCTCACATACCCGGCGGCGTGGAAGTTTGGAAGCAGCTGTTCATTCAACATCCGCATGGTAAATACGATGGCAAGCTCACCAAAGCCGCCCAGGGTTGGAAAGAACCCGACGATGTTCTGGAAGCGTTGTTCGCGCTGTGCCGGAAGGCGGTAGAGAACGAGCCTCTCAAAATGTTCATGGCGCTGAGCGACATTGACCGGCGCAGGGCGAAACCATTGGAGTACGCAACGGCCGATAGGCTGGCGCGCGGCTACCGCAACTTTCATTCGCAGTACAGCCTGTTTGCAGAGGCGCCGGCGCTGACCGATCGCACGATTCTTCAATTCATGGAGACAGCTCAGGGCGTGCAGGCGATGAAGGATCAATCGTTGAAGGCGGATACCGCCGGCGCGGTGCAGGGCCTTGCCGGGTTGTGGCTCATCTTTGTCCGGCAGCATTCCCTGCCCGCCACCGCTTCGGATGCCGCGTTGAGCGAGATTCTCACGCCATTTGCCAGAATCCGCAACAGCAAAGAACTGTTCGACGCCGGGCGCGCCGGAGTGCAATCGCTGTTGAAGCACACCAACACTCCCGCGGGCGCGGACGTGCAGGAACGCGTGATGAGCCTTTTGGCGGGCACGGCTGGTCCCGCGGGCGAAGAGGCCCAGCGCCAGTTGATACAGGACATGACGAGGATCTTCGACGCGCAGCGCCTGTTGTCGCTGAAGCTGATCTTCGATGTCGCCGATCATCTGGAATCGCTGTCCAAGGGCGAAAAACTCAATACGGCTCTGTTGAATCGCATGACCGCCAGGTTGAGCGAATTGCAGCCTCCGCGCGCGGCCATGACCACGGTGGAAAAGAATGCCATGGCGTTCGGCTACTGGACGGAGCGCCATGTGGAGCAGCAGAGAAAGTTCAACGTTCGCGCGCAGGCCGAAAGAGCGGGAACCGACGCCGAGAAGCTGCGCGATGTGCGCGGCCAGATGGCGGGGTTGCTGCGCGATTCCCTGGTCGGCTTGAATTACGTCCACTACGCGCCGCCCGGAGCGCAGATTCTGCGCACCAATCCCATTTTCGCGCGCAGCCACGATTTTTTGGGCATGCAGGGCACGCCGCAGACGTGGCGGAATACGGAAGTGCTGGGCTCCGGTTGGCCGTCCAGCGCCGGCGGACGCCTGGTGGGGTCGCTGGCATCTCTTCCCTACGCACTTGCGGAAGCGGAACAGAATTTCCTCATTCCCTCGCGCGAGCAGGCTCTCATTTGGGGAGACCTGGTTCCGCAAATGATCGTCGCGGCAAAGGTTCCGCGGTGGTGGAATGTCACGCCCGCACAACTGCGATGGGTTGGGCTGCATATGCGGCACGGCGAAAGTCTCATGGCCGAAGCCGTTCTCAGCGCGGAGCGAAGAAAGCAAGTGGTGGAATCGCTGGACAGGCGCGCCCCTCCTTCGCGGTCGCGCCGTGTGGAGCAATTACTGGCTGGCGGAAGGCTGGCGCCGGCGTTGGAGCAAACCACGCCCGCCGAACTTTTTCTGCTCGCATCCGATCTGGCGAAAGAAGATTCCTCCAGTCCGGTGGCCGCCGAACTGAATCGTCTGGCCGCGGCTCAACCCGCGCAAATCAACTATGCCGCTGTTTCCAGGGCTTTCGGAACTCCGAAACCAACCTTGGCGAATAGCTACCATCCGGAGTTGTTGAACCTGCGCACATTCCCGACGCTGATGGGTTATTCGAGCCGCATCATGGCCGAGAGTTGGGAATCGAACCTGCTCTACTATGCCGCGCTTGCCGATGAGCTGCAAATTCATCCGGCGCAGTTGAACATCCTGATTCCCGAATGGACGCAGAAAACGGTGGAGAGAATTTTCGCCACGCATTTGGAGGATTGGCCCGCTCTGCTCAGGTCCCTGCGAACGGTGGGGACGGATGCGCGCGCAGAGGTTAAGGGTAACTAAGGAGAAGGGGACAATACGTTGAACCGGGTGTCCGGCGGCGCCTCGGTCATCGATCCGGCCCTGGTCACCGAACTGGTGTCGGCGCGGCGGCGCAATGACCCGCTGGCCGCGCTCAGCGCACGGGAACGTGAGGTGCTGTCGCT
>JACPVQ010000042.1 GCA_016191645.1 Candidatus Solibacter usitatus | reverse complement strand
GCCATGCCTTCCAGCACTTCCATGTCCTCGGGCTTGGCGCCAACGCCGGGCGTGGTGAGCACTCTGGGATAACGATAAGCCGTGGCAAAGTAAAAACCGGGATCGGATTTCGCGTCGAGTTTGATTTCATTTACCCATTTAACCCAACTGGCGCCGTCCCAGCCGGGAACGATGAGACGGGCGGGAAAGCCGTGCAGTTCGGGGAGCGGCTCGCCATTCATTTCGAGAGCGATGAGCGTGGATTCGTGCAACAGCTTCCGCACTGGAATGGAGCGAATGAAATCGGGCGTCTTGCCGACTCCAACGTCCGCGCCGTTGATGTTGCCGAACTTCGCTTCCGGTTTCAGGCCGGCTTTGCGCAGCAGATCGGCCACGCGCACGCCGCGCCATTCGGCGTTGCCAATTGCGCCCTTGCTCCATAGCAGGCCGGGCATGCGGGGTTTGAAGTACGACCTGCCGTTGCCCGCGCATTCGAGCGTCGCAGGCAGCTTTACTTGAGGCATTTTGCGCAAGTCATCCAGCGAAAGACTCAACGGCGTGGAGGCGAGGCCTTGAATGGAAAGGCGGTAGGTGGAAGCGTCCATCCTGGGGCGCGGCAAATGCTGCCGGACAAAGAAGGCATCGTTGGGAGTGATCCAGGAATCGAAGTACTCGACGGGCGTTTCCAGATCTTCAGGGAAATCGTTGTGCACCAGCATCGGCCGCTTGCCGGGGAACACGAGGGAATTCTGGGCGGCCGCGGGCAAACCGGAAGCGGAAGCGGCGGCGATTTTTATCCAATGGCGACGGGAAAACATAGGAGTCGTAATTTCTTGGTTCAGGGTAGCATGCTGTGGTGAGTGGCAGGTCTCCGGACCAGATGCGGGCAGATCTCCAGATCTGCAGCGGGATCTCAACATCCCGCATTCAGCGGGATCTCCAGATCCCGCATGGCCTCGCAAGAGGCCATCGGCTGCTTTGCAGCCGCCCGGGAGATTGCGATTACTTCAGGCAGAGCCGTTCGGCTGCTCCGCAGCCGCGTCGGAGAATTCAAATACTTCCGGCAGAGGCGATCTGGAGATCGCCTCGCAGGTCTGGAGACCCGCCCCACAGAGCAGCACAGCCGCAACCAAAGCACTATTTGCGCAGGGCGAACTCGCCGCTCTTCTCCAGGCCGCGGAAGAATTCCAGCACTTTTGACACTGGCTGCGCACCGTATTCCGCGCTCAGCGCGTCGCGAATATCCAACACGCTGCGCGTTCCGTCGGCGAAGCCGCGCATCTCCATGGCGTTGTACTGCTGTCGCGACGCTTCGGCCGCGTCGCCGCCCTCACGAGGTCCGCCGCGCTGTTGCGCCGCGGGCTTCAAACGTACCGGAATCAACGATGCCGCCTCCTGCTCCTCTTTCGTCAGGTTGTTCATCGATTGCCAATCCGCCGCGCGGCCGCGCATCGCCGCATATTGTTTCAACCGCTCCAAATCGGCGGCCAGCCCGGTGGCCGAAAACGTGGATGCCATCTCCTCGATCTTCCGCCCGGCCGCCGCATCTTCGGCCAAAATCTTCGCCGAGAGAATGGTGGCCGCTTCGCGCGCGTATGCCTGACGCACCAGGTTGACGGCCTCCCGCATCGATTCCTTTTCCGCAATCATGTACAACGCGTGACGCAGTTGCTCTCCCGCCCGCGCCGCTCCGCTCCCCATGCATAGCTCGGCCACGCGCATTGCGCCGTCGCCGTGCGCATCGGCAATGGAGGCCAACGTCGCGAGGGCAATGAACACGACGCGCTTCAACTGCGTCGCGTCGGCATTGCCGGGGCGGTCTTCACTGGTGTGGTAGGCAATGTCCGGCCAGTTGTTAAACAACACCCCGGGCACGCCCATCGACAGAAATACCGAATGGTCCGACGATCCATAATGTTTTTCTATGCTGTAGGCGAACTGATCCCGCGTGCCTTGCGGATCGAGAATCGGAAAGCGGTACGCGTAGGCCACGCGCCGGTTCTGCACCTTCTCGCGATTCGTATCGCCCACGTATTCGAAAAAGCTCTGCGCCACATCGTTGAGGAACGTGCTTACGGAATAAGGCGTCCGCATGAGGCGCAAACTGTTACGGTTTTTCGTTACATCCTCACCCACCATGTCCATGGAAATCGCGGAAATCATGCGCTTGGTCTCATCGGGGTAGCGTTCCAGATACGCCCGCGTCCCCTGAATCTCCGGAACCCACAGAAAGCGGATGGTCCGGCGCGGACGCGGCAGCACGCTATCGTCAATCAACTTCTTCCATGCGCGCGCCACTTCCAACGTCGCCGCGCTTCCGGAGGCGTCGTCCAAGGCGCCTTGCTTGGCGATGCCTTCGAACAGATGCCCGGTAATCGTCAACACCTGTTGTGACTGGCCCGTTCCCTTAATCACAACCGTTGGCACCTGCATGTCGGCATCATATTCCGTAGCCTTCACAAACGCGCGCACCTTTACGACTTGACGCTTTTCCAGCATCTCCACCAATTCCATTCCAAGTCTGTGCGATAAGTTGAATCCAAACGTGGTCTTTGCCTGCACCGCGGCAGGCGGTCCAAAACCGCCGCGGCTGATGCTATTCCAAGCAATCTGATCCGGACGGTCGATGGGCTTTCCCGTTGGATTCTGAAACGACAACACTCCCAGCGCGCCGAATTCGCGCACAGCCAGATTGTGCACGGTTCCAATGGGCCCGCTAGCCAAAACCATTTTTCCCGAAACGCCGCGGTCGGCGTAATCCCGCTTGTCGTCGCCACGCCCCACGTACACCAGATCCGCCGTGACATCTGAAGTCTTGCTCCCCGGAGCAAGCGACGCCGCAACGTCGCGATAGCTGATTAAGAGCCGTTTGCTATTCCCCATCAGCCACAACTCGCCCAATTCCCCGTCCCACGTTTTGGTATTCAGCTTGAACCGTTCGATCTTGACCTCCTCAAGACCGTACTGCTTCGCCATCTTCTCTATGTAGGCCGATTCGCGATAGACCGTTCGATACTCTTCCGCCAACCGGTCGCGCTCATAGGCGGCCAGTTCCAAAATATGGTTCATCGCCAGAGAGCCGCTCACCTCGTTGACGATCTGTTCGATGGTGCTTTGAGGGAGCAGAGTACGGGGATTGGGTTCGTCCTGTGCGAGGAGGCCGAGCGAAGACCCGGCGAAAGCGATAACAAGAAGCAGCTTCATCAGTCCAGTTTAGACCGTTTTCAGGGTCGGATGGGCAGATTCACCTTATGCCAGCCATTGATCTTTGTGTTAAGGGTACGTTAACATGTTGTAGATCTAGCTCAGATAAGGGCAAAGCTTTTTGAGGCAATGTCTCCAAATTGGCGGGAACGTTTTCATGGGGTTAACCCGCACTCGTTCCAACTGTCAACGTATCGAGTCAGCTCCTAAAACCATTAGAGAGGACAAACGTGTTAACTACGAACTCTAGTCGAACCCACAAAAAAAATTGGATCCAGGTCTGGAACATACTGTTCCTTCTGGCTCTTGCCAGCTCACTTGCAATTGGTCAACAGCGCACAGGTAAAATCCTGGGCCTGGTTTCCGACGCCAGCGGCGGCGCAGTGCCTGGAGCTAAGCTCACGGCCACCAGCCCGAATCTGCCCGGCGTGTTAAATGCCAACAGCGATGGAACGGGCCGTTATCTTTTTGAAGCCGTGCCGATTGGTGTCTACACCATCACGGTAACCAAACAAGGCTTTGCCACTGTCCGGCAGCTGAACCTGGAAGTGAAACTGGGCTCACAAGTCGATTACAACCCGCGTCTGGAAGTTGGCCAATTGAGCCAAGTTGTAGAAGTAGCGGACAGCAGTGTTTCGCTGGACATGACCAACAGCAGAACGGCCACCAACATTTCAGCCAGCCAGTTCGATAACCTGCCCAAGGGCCGCACGTTCAATACGCTTCTGCAGATCGCGCCCGGAGTGCGTCTGGAAACAAAGAATGGCAACGCCGGCGTCGGCGGCTATCAAGTAGACGGCGCGAGCGGTTCTGAGAACTCGTTCGTCCTGGACGGCGTGGATGTAAGCGATATTCGCCGCGGATCCCTGCGTTTGCAAAACGCGATCCCGCCGGAATTCGTGCAGGAAGTGGAAGTAAAGAGCAGCGGATTCGAAGCGCAATACGGCGGTGCGGCCGGCGGCGTGATCAACGTCGCGACCCGTGGCGGCACGAACGCCTTCCACGGCCAGATGGCCATGGAGTTTACGAACAACCAACTGAATCCCCGGTCCCGCGGATACTATCAGCGCGCCGCCGCGAACGCGAACCTCTCTGAGTTCTTTGCGCCGAAGGAAGACACCTATCGGACCTTTTATCCCGCTGCCATCTTTAGCGGTCCAATTCTTCCGAACAGGATTTATTTCACTTCGGGCTTCTCGCCAACTTACGGGAGAACCGAGCGTTACCCCGAATATACCAGCGGCACACGCTCCTTCACGTACGAACAGATCAACTATCAGTCGCTGAACCGCCTTGACTTGGCCGCGGGATCCAAACTCCAGGTGAACACCTCCTGGATATGGTCACCCCAGCGCACCAAGGGCCGTTTGCCCAACGTCGATCCGCGCATCGCCGCGCCGTCCAATGACCTCACGGTGCAAGGCGGCTGGCAGCCTGCCCAGACATACACCGCGTCGGCCTACTATTCCTTGACGCCAAATGTTGTGCTGAGCGCGCGCTACGGTTACAAATACCAGAACGACAAAGACGGCAACTATGGATTGTCCGGCGCGCCATTCCTTGTGTATCAGAATGCCGCTCCGGCCGGCGTGCCGCTTCCCGGCGCGACGGGCTTTACCAATGTGTCGAGCACGTTCGGAGTTGTGAAGGACACGCAGACGCGTCACAACGTATTCCTGGACGGCTCCTGGCTGAAGAACATCGGCGGCCAGCAGCACAACTTCAAGTTCGGCTACGCTCTGGCCCGCTTGGGCAATGATGTGGTGGACGATTACCAAAACGGCCGCTTCAATATCTTTTGGGGCGATTCGTTTTCGCGCGGCAGCATCACCGGCGCAAAGGGCCAATACGGCTACTACATCTGGGAAGATGGCGTTCGGCACAATGCCGCCGTCAATAGCCGCAACCAGGGCTTCTTCCTGCAGGATGCCTGGCATATCAGCAAACGCGTAACGCTGAATCTCGGCGTGCGTTTCGAAAACGAGTTCCTCCCGCCTTACCGCGCGGTGCAGAATGGCATCAAGATCGCCAACCCCGTCGCATTCGGATGGGGTGAAAAAGTCGCGCCACGACTGGGCGGCGCGTGGGACGTTAAAGGCGATGGACGCTGGAAAGTTTCGGGCAGCTTTGGCTACTACTACGACGTCATGAAGTATGAGCTTGCTCGCGGATCTTTCGGCGGCGACTACTGGGTTTCCCACGTGTATCTGCTCGACAACCCGAACGTGCTTGCCTTGGGCAAGGGGAACCCCGCCGCAGGCGGCCGGGAAATCGTCAACTACGACAACCGCACGGTTCCGATTAATGCGCGCGGCGAATTGGAAGGCATCGACCCCAACATCAAGCCATTCAAGAGCCGCCGTATCAACGTGGCGCTCGATCACGCATTCACGTCCCGCACGACGCTGGGAATTCGCTACACGCGCACGGACATTCTTGCCGGCATCGAAGATATCGGCATTGAAGACGGCGACGACGAAGTTTATTTGATCGGCAACCCCGGCCTCGGGGAAACGCGCAATCCGAAATCCCCGTGGGGCCAGAAGTTCCCCAACGGACAGAACTTCCTGGTTCCGAAAGCCAAGCGCCAGTACGATGCCGTGGAGTTCCGCCTGCAGGGAGCCCGCCGAAACGTGAGCTACCTCGGGTCCTATACCTGGAGCCGTTTGTTCGGCAACTGGTCGGGCCTGGCGAACGCCGACGAATCGGGCCGCTCCGACCCCGGTGTTTCCCGCGCTTTCGACTCGCCTTTCTACTACATCGATCAGACGGGTAGCCAGAAAACAGTCGAAGGACGGCTGGGCACGGACCGTCCGCACGAGTTCAAACTCTTTGCTTCCTACGACCTCAAGTCGAAGCTGGGAAGCACCGTTTTCGGTTTGAATCAAGTCGCTTATAGCGGCACCGTCGACACGACCACGGTGGTCTACCACACGGCGCCTACCACGCCTTACGGCCGCGGCGATCTTTCCCGCACGCCCACCATCACGCAAACCGATCTGGGCATCAACCACAACATCAAAGTTGGGGAGAAGGCCACCCTGCGCTTGTCCGCCAATGCCGTCAACCTGTTCAACCAGGCTGTCGTCATCAGCAGAGTTACGCAGATCAACCGCGCGGGCGCCATCAGCGACGCCCGGTTGCCTGTGGCGCAGTTCTTCAAGGGCTACGACGTAACGAAGTTCGTCTATCCCGGGAACTTCACGGTTGCCGGTCTGCCGCAGTACAATCCCATCTACGGATTGCCCGGCGGCAACTATCGCACTGGCGGCCAAGGAGCCTTCCAAGCTCCTCGCGAGTTGCGCTTAGGAATCCGGTTCCTGTTCTAGATCGCCAATAACGCTTCAACAAACGCCCTGCTTTCGAAGAGAAGGCAGGGCGTTTTTCTTTGCCTGCTCTGATTGTGAGACCTGGAGTTTGCTCTTCTGAAACCTTCCCAACCCGATCGGCTGCCGTGTGGGGCAGATCTCCAGATCTGCGAGGCGGTCTCCACACCGCCGCAGCGGG
>JACPVQ010000171.1 GCA_016191645.1 Candidatus Solibacter usitatus | reverse complement strand
GCGGCACTGGCTTCGGGCTTCGCTACTGCAGCAGCCACCGGGTCGAGCAGTCTTCCGTGACCGTCAGATTGGAACGGCCGCCCGCCGCCAGACGAATCTCCAGACTGCCGCAACCGACATCCTGCGCCACTTGAAGAACCGCCTCGTCCTCACCAACTTCGCCATCTTCCAACTCCGTGACCCAAACCTGCTCCATCCCTTCATGTGACAGCAGCCGCACATCCTCAGCGCTGAGAATATGTCCTTTGGCTAACAGTTTCTTTCCGCCAGGTCGAAAGACAGTGCAACAGAGAATCCTTCCAGCTGCGCCTTTTACATCGACGGTCAGTGAACGCATGAGTGATCCCCCATTACACTTAGTTGATTCTGAGAAGGTTTATTCTCAGGCGACTACTGAATAAGGCTTATTAGGGGGGTAGTAGTACTACTTGCGGATTGGAAAGGGAAGAATTTCCGTGACGAGCGGCTGCATGGGAGGTCTGTAATCGTCGCGCAGTGGCTTGAGAACCGCAGTCTCGTCGCAAGCCTGAAATTTCGGACAGCGCATGCAGTCCTTCCACGCTTTCAACGGCAATTCGCCGCGATCCACTTCGCGGTAGCCCATCTTCTCAAAGAACCGCGTGACGTAGGTGAAGGCAAATAACGCGTCGAGTCCGTAGTCCCTGGCCTCCGATTCCAACGCACGCATAAGGATCGCACCGATGCCGTGCTTTTGGAATCCCGGATCGACAGCAAGGGAACGGATCTCCGCGGCTTTCATTGAATAGAAGTGAAGCGCTCCACACCCGACCAGTTGAGAGTCATCACAAACAACAGTGAAATCGCGAATGTTCTCAGCCAATTCGAAATCGGTTCGAGGGAGCATGATTCCTTGCGCCGCAAAAGAATTCACCAGGCTCAGCAAGCCCGCAATGTCGGCCATTGTGGCCTTCCTGGCGCGGAACCCGTTTGTCATGTTACCAGTCTCGTTCCAATTCGCTGCCCGCGAAGCAACGTGCCGACGACGTCAGCGGCGGCCCCCGGTGCGATCACTACTTCACCTACACCCTGCGCCAATCCATCGCAGGCGGCATTGAGCTTCGCTTGCATTCCACCGGTGGCGACTCCGTCCGCAATCAATTTGCGGCAATCCGCCGGTGTGAGGGTGTCGATCAATCCGTCAGGTCCTTTGACGCCATCCACGTCGGTAAGAAAAAAAAGTTTTTCCGCGGGGAAAGCAGCCGCACAGGCGACGGCCATCTGATCGGCGTTCACGTTGAAGACTCTTCCCCGGCCGTCGCCTGCCACGCACGCAACCACGGGAAGGAATTGGTTCGCGGTGAGCAATCGCAGCAGATCTCCATTCCCGCGAACCACTTTGCCGACCGCTCCTAAATCTTCGCGCAGTTGTTCGGCAATCGTGATGCACGCATCGATACCGGTCAGCCCAACGGCCATGGCTCCAGCCTGAACAAACGATGCCACCAACTCGTGATTCACGGTGCCCGCAAATACTTTCAGCACCGCGTCCACCACGGCGGGAGTGGTCACGCGCAGACCGTCGATGAACTTACTCTCCACGCCATGCTCGGCCAGATATCGCGTCATCTGTTTGCCGCCTCCGTGGACCACAACCATCTCCGCATTCTTGGCGGCTTCGGCGAGTTCGGTGGTTAAACGCGCACGGCTATCGGGCGCGTCGAGCAATGTGCCGCCCAACTTCACGAGGATTCTCAAAGCAGCCCCGCTTCCTCGGGCAACCCCAACATGAGGTTCATGTTCTGAATGGCCTGCCCCGCCGCGCCTTTCACCAGGTTGTCGATGGCGCTGACCACCACCGCGCGCCCTTCATTCCACTGCACGCCGATGTCGCAGAAGTTCGTTCTTTGAATCGCACGCAGATCCGGCACCTGTCCTGGATTGTAAATCCTGACAAAAGGTTCGCCCGCGTAGCGCTTCTCATAGATGGCGACAATCTCGTCCGCGCTCGAGATGTTCAGCGTCCGAAAGTAAATGGTTTCCAAAATTCCACGGTCGAGCGGCAGCAGATGCGCGGTGAAGCTGAACTCCGCCTCATCCAATCCGGAATTGCGCAGTACTTCCGGCACATGCCTGTGGTCCAGCAGCGAGTACGCGGAAAAATTTTCCGTCACTTCGCAATAGCTGGTTTTGAGACTCGGCTTACGGCCCGCGCCGCTCACGCCCGATTTCGCATCGCACACCACGCCGGCGCCGCGGTCCACAATGCCCGCCTCCACCAGCGGAGCAATGGCGAGATTCGCCGCGGTGGGATAGCATCCGGGATTGGAAAGTAGTCTCGCCGCGCGGATCTTCTCGCGGTGGAATTCCGGAAGTCCGTACACCGCCTGCTGCAACAGAGCCGCTTGCGTGTGTTCTTCTTTATACCAGCGACGGTAGTTTTCCGCCGTGCCTAAACGGAACGCCCCGCTCAAGTCGATGACCTTCGCGCCTGCTTCCAGAATCCAAGGAGTCAGGTCCATGGAGACGTCCGCTGGAGTCGCCAGGAAAACAACATCGATTCCCGATGCCCGCAATGCTTCGGCGGTGCATGGAATGCGTGCCGGTCCTGTGTAGCCGCGCGGCCGTGCCCGGTCCTGAGAATCCGCCCGATGCTCCATCAGGAAGAGTTCCATCTCCGGCCTTGGGCTGAGCAGGCGGATTAAGTCTTCCCCGCTGTAGCCGCGAAAGCCAACAATTCCAACGCGGTGTCCCATGATTAATTATTCACGCTTGTGAATAATTATACCATCACAGCTGTTCGGCGGCGGATTTTTCCGCCAGATCTCCGAAGAAGGGAAGCTTGTAGGTTTGCCGCTGCGCGACCTTCACAATCATCCAAATGCAGGCAGCCAGAAGCGTCGCCTTGAGCATGGACGAAATGGGGAAGTAGCCTCCATAGCCGCCCATTCTTGTCAACGGCCGCACAACCCAATCGACCATCAGCCAGGCAATGAAGAGGTACAGGCCCTGAAACGCATGGAATCTGGTTTGGACATCGTGCCGGAAGCGATCGGTGGCCAGCACGATGATGGCCGGGATCCAGCCAATGGTCGGGATGTAGCAAAGCAAAGAGGCGGTACGCGAATCAAACGAGTTCCATACCTCACCCGGGGATTTGGGATTGGCCGCACCGGATTGCCGCGCCCCGCAACCGGCGCAAAACTGATGCCGATCGCCGATACTTGCTCCGCAATGGGTACAGAATGGCATAGCTCTCTAAACAGTCTACGCAATCGTCAAACCGATTGTTCCGTATCCCTCTCAGGGACCCGTATGCGGGCGGTATCCGGGTCTGTAACGAAGGCGGAATTTTCTGGCGATGTCCGAGGGGATCTCCACGCTAATCCGGCGGAATCCCTCGTTGGAATTGGATTGCGGGTAGTAGGTAATGGTGTACGAATTTCCCAGCGACTCGCGAATGGATTCGAACGCCTCCACCTGCTTCTGCCACGTCTTGGCGAAGAAGACGTTGCCGCCCGTGCGCGTGCTGATGCGCTTGAAGACGGCGGTGGAAACGGGATCCTTGGCCGCATCGCTGGTGGAAATGACGTAGATGGGGATGCCCTCATCTTCGGCCACGGCGCGCACGTCGTCGGGAGCGACCATGCTGGCGTTGTCGGGACCGTTGGAAAACACGATGACGACCTTGCGTCCGGGAACTTTGGCGGCGTCGCGCAACGTCATCAGGAGGCCGTTGTAAAGCGCGGCGTCGTCACCGGCGACGGCTTTCCGCAGACCGCGAATGACTTCGTTGTGATCCTTCTGCAGCGGCGCATGACGGGAAAGATTGCGGCTGAAGGTGTAGACGGCGACGGAATCGGCGCGGTCCAGGCCGCGCACAAAATCGGCAATGGCGTCCGACGCGTACACAAACCCCATGCGGTGATACATGAAGTTGCTGGTGTCGAAAAGGACAAAGACGTTGGTGCCGACAAACGCGTCGGCGCTTCCGCCCTTCTCGCGATCCTCCGGATTCACCACCATCGGTTTCGTCGAGCCGTCGTCCTGAACCTGCAAAGGCGGCTTGTTCCCTTCGGCGAACGTATTGATCTTTTGTACAATGCCATCTTCCAGGATGCGGAAATCTCCCGGCTTGAGGCCGTTAATCCAGCGTCCTTTGCTGTCGGTCACGGTGAAGCTGAGCACCACCATGTCCACCTTGACGCGGAACGTGGCTCGCGATGGATCCTGCGCCATCAGCCAAAACCCGCCTGCCGATAATGCGGCAATCAGAGCGGGAATCACAATCTTTCGCATGCTATTGTCCCCTT
>JACPVQ010000170.1 GCA_016191645.1 Candidatus Solibacter usitatus | reverse complement strand
GCTGAGGTAAATAAACGGCTTCCCCGCAACCTCGGCGCACTTGCGGAAATGATCGAGCGCCTCAGACATGGAATACACTTTCGTGCCGTTGAACACGCTGCTGCCTTCCACGTAATTGGCGTTGATGGGAACTTCCACTTTGAGCACATCGACATGATAGTGCGGCTTGGAGAACTCCTCCATGCTCTTGCGCACGGCTTCGGGCTTGATCTTCGCGAACTCGGGACCCTTCTCGTCGCCACCATTTGGGTCGTAGGCGATGAACTCCAGGAAGAAAGGAATCTGCACGTGTTCGCACTCCGCGCCGATGCGCTCCACGAACGCATGCTTGATGTCGTTGACATTCGGGTCGTCACCCGGCATGTAGTAAATGAGAATCTTCACCGCGTCGCCGCCCAGATCCTTGATGCGCTTCGCCGAAACGTTGGGCAGCAGATCGGGAAGGCGTCCAGCCTGCGTGTTGTCATACCCCGATTTTTCATAGGCCAGCAGCAGACCGGCGTTTTTCGAACGCGCCTTCGTAGCGGGGATGCCGTATTCCGTGTCGAGCAGAATTGCGCTGGCATGCGGCGTGAGTACCTTCGACACCGCGACCTTGAACTCCGACATCATCTCGTCGCTGACCGCGCTTTGGGCCACGCCCTTCGCGGCGGCGATCGACTTCTGCAGGCTTCCGCGCTGATCCATGGCCGCGGCCGCAATGATCCCGCGGCTGTCCGCCAGCGCGTGCATGTGTTTCAACTTTCCTTCTGACAAACTCATGAGACTCCTTTGAAATGATTCCAGTTAGACTACGTTTTCCAGGCGCGATCCGCGCCACGACTGCCAGTGAGCATGCCACGCCTTCGCGCGCGCGGCGTCGCGGAGGATCTGCTCCTTCAATAATTCGACGCTTTCAAAACGCCGCTCGTCCCTCACGCGATGCGTAAACTCCACACGAATGCGCGCCGGAGTCGCGCCTTCCAAGGGCTCCAGCAAATGGGTTTCGATGGTTCGCCCCTCCGCTCCATCTCCAAACGTTGGGCGGTAGCCGATGTTGGTGATGGAAGGCCAGGAACGATTCTCGCCGGTCACCTGCGTCCGGCTCACATATACGCCGGTAGCGGGAACCACTTCCTGCGACGCCTCGACGTTGAGGGTCGGCACGGTGCGAGTGCTTCCAATTCCCTTTCCTTTTAGAATAGCGCCTTCGACGGCATAAAAGCGGCCCAGCATCCGCGCCGCGCGCGCCACGCGTCCCTCCAGAATGTGGCGGCGAATGGCGCTGCTGGAGATCACCGTTCCGCGAAGACTCTCCGCCGCGACGGTGTTCATTCCAAATCCGTAATGCAAGCCGAGTTCGCGCAGCGTCTCCGTCGAGCCCTGCTGGCCGCGGCCAAACCGGAAGTTGCCGCCCACCAGCACGTGCCTTGCCTGCAATGCCTCAACCAGCACTTGCTCGGTGAACTGCGCCGGTTCGAACAACGAGAGCTCGCGTGTGAAGGGTAGAATCAACACCTGCTCAATTCCGTACTCCGCCATCTTCCGGCATCGTTCCTCCGCGGTGGTAAGCAACCGGGGCGCGCGTTCCGGCGCGATTATTTGTGCCGGATGCGGATGAAAGGTAAGAACCGCGGCGGGCAGGCCGAATGCCGATGCCGTCGCGCTGACCTCACGGAGCAATCGTTGGTGTCCCAAATGCACGCCGTCGAAATTGCCAATGCTCAACACGCAGGGGCCGAAGCGGCCGCGCGCTTCCTCCAGCGACCGGAACACGCGCGTCATATGGCCGCCTCCGCTGTCACTTCCATGCCGTCGTAGGAAAGACGCACATGCGGCGGCAACAACTCTTCCGTACGCGCGTGGCCAAGGTCGTGCGAGATGTGCGTAAGAAACGCTCGCTTCGGCCGCAACTGCTCGACATGCCGCAACGCCTGCTGCACGGTGGAATGCGTTGGATGCGGTTTGTGCCGCAGCGCGTCGAGAAAGAGAATGTCCAGCCCCTGCAGTTTCTCCGCCGACTCTTCGGGAATCTCGCTATGGTCGGTGAGATAGGCGACGGAGCCGGCGCGAAAGCCATGCACCGTGCCTTTGCCGTGCTTCAGCCGGATAGGCCACACTGGCATGCCAAATAGATTGAGCGCTTCATCGGGATCGAACACATGCGCGCGGATTTTTGGTATCCAGCTCTCCGATTCTTCCTCGGAAAAAATATAAGAGAACGTTCGCTGGATCACGGCGATAGTCTCTTCCGATCCATAGATGGGAATGACTCCGCCCTGGCGGAAATTGAAAGGGCGCGTGTCATCCAGACCGAGAATGTGATCCGCGTGCGAGTGCGTGAAAAGAACCGCGTCCAATCGGCTCACGCCGAAGCGTAGAACCTGCTGCCGGAAATCGGGCGAAGTGTCGATAACAACGGACTTGCCGCCGAAACGAAGTTGGATCGACGGCCGCAGCCGCTTATCGCGCGGATCTTCCGAACGGCACACTTTACATTCGCAGCCGATGGTGGGCACGCCGGCGCTGGTGCCCGAGCCGAGGACCGTCACGCGGACCGCGCCGCCGGGAACTTCCATCAGGCGCTCTTGGGCGGAAACTGCTGCACGAACCGGAACCGCAACTCGGTCAGAGAATTTTCCAGCAGACGGTGTTCTTCCATGGATAGGTTGCCCTTTGTTTTTTCGTGCACCATGGCGAGCATGTCGATGGCGTGTCTGGCAAGGCGCGGATTCGGCTCCGGCTTATCTTCTTCGCTCATTTGCACCAGTCCCATATGAATCTCCGCTTGCGCGCGAAGGGACAACACGAGAAATTCAAAGGAAGGCGGCGGTAGCGGCATCTCCAGCGGATCGGGTGGCGTGTATTGATCTACTTCCTCATTCATAATGAACTTCTATTTTAGCGCGGACCCCATCCGCCGCCGCCAGGCGATTCGATGCGCAGCAAATCGCCCGAATTCACCTGGAAGTTGACTTTTGCCGCGAGCGGCGAAAACTTCCCTCCGCGCAGAAGCGCATTCCGTCCCGGGCCGCCGCGCTCGCCGCCATGCAATCCGTATGGCCCTTGCGCACGGCGGTCGGAAAGAATGGTGACGTCGGCGGGCACAAGGAATTCGTACTGCCGTTCGACACCTTCTCCTCCCCTGTTCTTACCCACGCCGCCCGACCCTTTGCGAATGCGATAGGCGCGGATGCGCAGCGGATAGAGATGCTCGAACGCTTCGATCGGCGTGTTCCAACTGTTCGTCATGTGCGTGTGGGTTGCGCTGAGGCCGTCATTACGGCTGTTCGCGCCCATGCCGCCGGCGATGGTTTCGTAATAGGCAAAGGCGCGTCCGTGAATGGAATCCCATCCGCCGAAGCTGAGGTTGTTCATAGTGCCGGAGCTGGCGGCGGGAATCAGATCGGGTGCGGCTTTTGACAACGCACCCAGCAGAACGTCTGTGATTCGCTGCGAAGCTTCGACATTGCCGGCGGCCATGGCGGCAGGCTCGCGCGCGTTGACGACGCTGCCTTCGGGTGCGATCAGATGAATGGGCCGCATCAGGCCTTGGGTGAATGGAACGTCTTCGCGAATGAGACAGCGGAACACATACATCGCCGCGGCCATGGCGATGGCGTAGTTGGCGTTGACAGGACCCGCTGCCTGCGGATCGCTGCCAGTGAAATCGACAGTGGCTTCACTTCCGGCAATGCTGATGGCGACGCGAATGCGCACCGGTTCAGGCGTGATGCCGTCGGAATCCAGACAATCTTCGAACGTGTAGCGTCCTTGCGGCAAACGTTGGATCGCCGCGCGCATCATGCGCTCGCTGTAGTCGAGCAACGCCGTCATCAAACTCTGCAGCCGCTTCGATCCGTGCCTTTTCTCCAAGGCGCGCAAACGAGCCTGACCGCGCAGCAGAGACATGTATTGCGCGAGCAGATCGCCTTCGCGTTCCTCGGGCGTACGAACATTAGCCAGAATCAGGTCCAGAATTTGGCGATCCATGTGACCGCCTTTCACCAGAATGGTGGGCGGAATTCGAATTCCTTCCTGATAGATTTCGCGAGCCATCGGCATGGAACCGGGGCTCATGCCGCCGACATCGGCGTGGTGTGCGCGGTTGGCGAGATAGAATCGCGGAGCTTTCTCCTTGCCAAAGTAGACGGGCATCACCGCGGTGATATCGGGCAAATGCGTACCGCCGCGAAACGGATCGTTGACGATGGCCACTTCACCGCGCCGCAGTTGGAACGCCTTCATGACGTGCCGCACGGAAAGCGGCATCGCCCCAAGATGAACCGGCATGTGGTCGCCCATCGCGACCGTATCGCCATCCGCCGTGTAGACCGCGCACGAATAATCGCGCCGCTCTTTGATGTTGGCCGAATACGATGTCTTGCGCAGAACCGTTCCCATTTCTTCGGCGATGGAAACCAGTTGATGCCGGAACAGTTCCAAATCGATGGGACCGATCTTCATGAAACGTTATTTCTTCTTCTTCACAGGCGGCGTTGTGCGGATGATCAGCGTATCCACCGGCTTGTTCTCGTCTTCCGTAACAACCGGCTCCGTGAGTTTGACCTCCTTCGGTTTGCATTCGCCCGTGTTGATGAGAAAACTGGCGGCCGTGTTCCAACGCGCGCCGGATCTTTGTTCGATGAGGAAACTCTTCGTTTTGGAATCGGTGCGCAGACGCCAATCCGGATTCGGCGCGCGCTGCTTCTTTAGTGCGATGGGTTTGGGACTCACCTGCACCAGGCTCCATGCATCTCCGCTGGTCCGCGTCTCGTAGAACTCATGACGGCCACCCGCATCGCCCGCCTGCACGCGATCGACGACAAGCGAGCCGATATTGCGGTTCTCGAAAAAAAACTGCTCCACCGCCCCGACGCGCGGCTCGCCGGAAAGAGGCCGCTTGCGCCAGGTCTTTCCACCGTCGTTCGTGATCAGGAAAAACGGATCCCGCGGCAGCGAGAGCAATTGCTGCCCGCCGATCCAACCGTTTTCGAAATCGGCAAATTGCATGTGTTCCAGGCCGGTCGATTTCATGCGCTCAAAGCCTTCCGTCCAGGTTTTGCCGCCGTCTTCGCTGGCCAGCAGAATGCTCCACAACGTGGCGTCGGTGGCATGAATATTGCCGGTGGCAAAGAGACGGTTGCCAACTCCATCCACGGCTGCTAATTCCAGATACAACGGACAAGGGTCGTCGGCGCTGCAGGTAAGCCCGAACGCCTGAATCTCCTCGTCCGCGCACTCCGCCGCGATTTTGAGCGCCTTTCCCTGATAAGCGTAAACGGGTTTTTCCGCGGGCTTCGGTGGCTCAATTTCCGGTTGCTGTTCCTGTGCTGCAAGGATGGCCGCCAACACGATCGCAATGGCAATCCATCGCGATCTACAGGAAATCGAAGTCGCAACCCAAGTTCGCCTGCGTGACATGATCCAAAAACAGCTTCCCATATCCGCGCGTGAAATGTGGAGGCGGCGGCGTGAAGGCCGATAGACGGCGGCCCATTTCCTCATCGCTTACTTCCAAACGGATCGCCCGGTTCTCCGTATCGAGCGTAATCTCATCTCCGGTTCGCACCGCCCATAGCGGCCCGCCGATGGCCGACTCGGGCGCGACGTGAAGCACGACCGTGCCGAAACTGGTTCCGCTCATGCGCGCGTCGGAGATGCGCACCACGTCCGTCACGCCCTTGTCCATCAACACGCGAGGCATCGGGATATGGCCCCATTCCGGGAATCCCGGCGCGCCGATCGGCCCGCAACTTTTCATAACCAGTATGGTGTTCTCGTCCACCGGCAGGTCCGGGCTATCGATCTGCTCACGCATGTGCTGATAGGTTTCAAAGACAAGAGCGCGCCCGCAATGCTGCAACAGCCTTGGCGACGCCGCGGTTTGTTTCAATACCGCGCCGTCCGGGGCGATGTTCCCGCGCAAAATGGCCGTGCCGCCTTGCTCGCTGAGCGCCTTGTCGCGCGTGCGGATCACGTCGTCATTCCAACATTCCGCCCCGGAAATGTTTTCCCCGATGGACCGGCCCGTCACCGTCAAACACTCGCCGTGCAAGGCATCCAGAATGCGCCGCATGACAACCGGCACGCCGCCGGCGGAGAAGAACTCCTCCATCAGGTATTCGCCCGAAGGCTTCACATTCACAATGCACGGCACGCGGCGCGAGAGGCGGTCGAAATCGTCCAACGACAAATCGACGCCGGCCCGGCGCGCGATGGCCAGCATGTGCACCACCGCGTTCGTCGATCCGCCGATGGCCATGTCCACCATGAGCGCGTTCTCCATCGCCTGGCGAGTCAGTATGCGCGACGGCCTCAAATCTTCATGCACCATTTCCACAATGCGTTTTCCCGACCTTTCGGCGATTTCCATTCTGCGCGAATCAGGCGCGGGAATGGCGGCGCACCCGGTCAGCGTCATGCCCAGCGCTTCCACAAGGCTCGCCATGGTCGACGCCGTTCCCATCACCGTGCAATGCCCGGCGCTGCGCGCAATGCCGCCTTCAATCTCGCAGAGCTCTTCATCGGTGATGCGGCCCGCGCGATGCAGGTCGAACAGCTTGCGCCCGTCGGTACCCGCGCCCACTTTGCGTCCGCGCCATTCGCCGCTCAGCATAGGACCGCCGGTAACCATGATTGCCGGAAGATCCGCGCTGGCCGCGCCCATCAATTGCGCCGGGGTCGTTTTGTCGCAGCCGCATAACAGCACGACGCCATCCAGCGGATAGCCGCGAAGGGATTCCTCCACATCCATCGCCATCAGGTTGCGATAGAGCATGCTGGTAGGCTTGAGAAACATTTCGCCCAGCGAGATGGTGGGAAATTCCAAAGGCACTCCGCCCGCCGCCCACACGCCTCGCTTCACCGCCTCGGCAACTTGCCGCAGGTGCGCATTGCAATTCGTCAACTCGCTCCACGAATTGCAAATTCCGATTACGGGTTTTCCTTCGAAGATGTGCCGCCCGAAGCCTTCCGAGCGCAGCCATGCTTTGCGCGAAAAACCGTAGTACTCCGGCGTGTCGAACCAACTTGCGCTTCTTAGTTTTGTTGCACGATCCATGCTTGATCCATTAAATTTGACAGTTGAACCATCTCGCGTCCCGATGCCTGCTCGTGTTGCCGCTTGTGGCGGTCCTGTTTGCCCAGGAGCAATCCAAGACTCCCGAACCCGCAAAGCCGGCCGCGGAATCCAAACCCACTCTCAACCTGCTTGGCCAAACCAACACGCTGGCCGGTGAAAGCCGCCGCAACGAGAACATTCAGTTTAACCTCATCGACAACAATGCGCTGAAGGATCTGAACCTGCGCATGGGAACGACGGCGACCATCGTCACGGAATTCTCACCCAGCCGCCAATACTTCGGCGTCGAATTCGGCAATCAGCCTCCCGCGCTGTTGCACGTCGCCTCCATCAAACCGGCCCTGTTCCTGCACGGAGAAATATTTTTCACACACAACAACAGCGTCTTCAACGCGCGGCGATTCTTTCAGGCAGGTCCGGTGTTGCCGGCGCGCGAGAACAATTACGGTTTCCAGTTCAGCCTTCCATTGTGGAAGAAAGCGTTTCTTTCTCTGGATGGATCGCAGCAGAAAATCCGCGGCAGCATCAACGGCAACGTGCTGGTCCCGCTGCCATCCGAACACACGCTGCTCACTACCGATGCGGGTTCAAGATCTCTCCTGCAACGCTTTCTCAGCGCCTACCCGCTGACTCCCCCAAACCGCACCGACATCGATCCGCGGGCGCTCAATACCAATTCTCCGCAGCATGTCGATACCGATCGATTCTCGACACGGTTGGATCAGGCGGCATCGAACCGGGACCGCATCACAGCGCGATACGCTCTGGTCAACCAGAACGTGAAGGCGTTTCAGTTTGTCGCTGGGCAAAACCCCGATACCGCGATCAAGTCGCATCAGGCGCGCCTGACGTGGCAGCGCACATGGTCGAAGAAAACCGTGGGAGAATTCAGCGCCGGTCTGGACCGCACGCACACACTTCTGACTCCCGAACCCCATGCCGTTGGGCCGCAAGTGCAGATCGGGACAGCGTGGACGACTCTGGGGCCCGGGTCGAACGTGCCGCTGGACCGCATACAGGACTTCTTTCGCTATGCGGCATCGCTCAGCCGCACGGAGGGAAAACACAAATTGACGGCCGGGGTCGAAGCCGTCCGGCTGCGCTTCAACGGGCGCGAAGCGAGCAGCAATCGAGGCAATTGGTATTTCCGCAACGATTTCGGCCGCGATGCCATTACCAATTTTCTCATGGGCGTTCCCAGCCGCTACTCCACGGGAATTGGCGAACTGGCGCGCGGCTTCCGCAAATGGGATCAAGCCTGGTTCGCCGGCGACACATGGCAAGCCGCGTCCAATCTCACCGTCAATTTGGGTCTGCGCTGGCAGCCCGGTGTCGCTCCGCACGAGGTGAACGGACTTACGACGATTCCTTTTTCCTGCGATTGCAATAACCTTGCGCCGCGCGCGGGATTCGCCTACAGGCCGCCGGGAAACCGCGGATTGGTGCGCGGAGCATTCGGGCTTCAATACGGCGATCTGTATCCCGTTACCTTCCAACAACTCCGCTGGAACCAACCGCGCTTTCAAAAGATTGAAGTGCAAGCGCCTTTTTTTCTCCAACCTCTGCGTGGGGCGGACATTGGTCCGGCCGGCAGAGCGACTTTATTTCAAGTGCCATCGAATCTCCGCTCGCCATATTCCTATCAATACAACCTGAGTTGGGAGACGGAGTTTCACGCCAACTGGCGCGTGCAACTGGGTTACGTTGGCAGCCGCACACATAAGCTGCCATTGCTCAATCATTACAACCGGGCGGTTGCGGTACCGGGAATTCCCTTCAATACAAACACGCTGACGGAGCGGCGTCCTGACGCACGCTATTTTGAAGTGCGCCGTGTGGAGAATTCCTCGCGCGCTTACTTCGACGCCGCGCGCGCAACGTTAGTGGTGCCTCAATGGCGCGGCTTCGCCATTGATGCGTCGTATTGGTTCGGCAAGGCTCTGGATACGGGGGCGGCCTACACCAACACGGCAGCCGGCGACGATGCGCTGCAAGGATACAGTCAGAGCCAGAATCTGATTCAGAAAGACTTGAAGGGTCTCAGCGCATTCGATCAATCGCACGCGGCGTTACTGCGGGTCCGCTGGCAGATGCCGAAGTGGAACGCCCTTGGAGGATGGGCCTTGAGCGCGATCGCGCTATCCAAAACAGGAATGCCCTTTACCGTTTTTTCCGGTTCCGACGCGCCGGGCTTCGGCAATTCCGACGGAACCAACGGTGATCGGCCCGACATTGTAGACGCGGCGATCCTCGGCCGTACGATCGGCAATCCGGACACCGCCGCGCTCGCCATGCCGCGCGCGGCGTTTCGTTTTCTGCAGCCCGGCGCGGATCGCGGGAATATCGGCATGGGAACATTCCGCCGGGCGGGTATCGCGAATGTCAACACTTCGCTTGCGCGCACGTGGAAGCTGTCCGGCGACCGCGCCGTTACGTTTCGCGCCGAATCGGTGAATTTTTTCAACACGCCTCAATTCGCCGCTCCGAACGCCGACTTGAGTTCACCCTCATTTAGCAAGATCACCAACACGCTGAACGATGGACGCACATTCTCATTCACCCTGCAGTTCCGCTTTTGATGTGCTCCATTCAGATACAATTTCTTCTATGCGCAATCTCGCCGTGTTCGTTCTTGTTCTCTGCTGCTCCTTGATGGCGGAGAACTGGCCGCAATGGCGCGGGCCCAACCTCGATGGCACCAGCGGCGAGAAAGGACTTCCCGTCAAGTGGTCGAAGACGGAGAATGTTGCATGGTCGCTCGCCATGCCGAGCCGTACCGGCGCGACACCCATTATCTGGGGCGAGCGCGTATTTCTCAACGTCGCCGACGGCGACAAGCTCGAACTGTGGTGCCTCAATCGCGAAAACGGCGCGACACTCTGGAAGCAGCCCATTACCGGCGGCAACCGGCGGCAGAACAAACAGAATATGTCATCGCCTTCACCGGTGACGGACGGCAAGAACGTTTATGTGCTGACGGGCGTTGGCGCGCTGAAAGGTTTTTCCATCGACGGCAAAGAGTTGTGGGCACGAGACATTGAGAAGGAATACGGCAAGTTCGGCCTCAATTGGGGCTACGGTTCGTCGCCGCTGCTGCATGAGGATTCGCTCTATGTGCAGGTGCTCCACGGCATGAAGACGAAAGATCCTTCCTACATTCTGCGCATCGATAAATCCACGGGCAAGACCATCGCGCGCAAGGAGCGTCCGACAAAAGCGAAGGTGGAATCTCCGGACGCCTACACGACGCCGACTCTGGCCAAGGCCGGCAACCGCACGGAACTGATCGTTTCCGGCGGAGATCTTGTGACCGCGCACGATCTCAAAACGCTGGACGAATATTGGCGGGCGGACGTGCTGAACCCCACCAGTTTCGCCATGAACCGCATCATCACTTCTCCGCTTTTCAAGGACGGTATTGTCTATGCCGGCTCGCGCGTGAAACCTTTTGTAGCGCTGAAGCCGGGCGCAAGCGGCGAAGTGGGTGACAAAAACACTCTGTGGACTTACGACAATGGCCCCGACGTGCCAACCCCCGTGACGGACGGCAAACTGCTCTACATCGTCAACGACAAGGGAATTCTCTATTGCATCAATGCGAAAACAGGCAAGGAGGTTTGGGGCGGGAAACGGATTCAACCGGCCATCTACAGCTCCTCGCCCGTGCTCGCCGACGAGAAGCTCTACATCACCAACGAAGAGGGTACGGTCACGGTGATCAAAGCGGGCCGTTCCTTTGAGGTGCTCGCCGAAAACAAGATGGAGGAGTACACTCTCAGTTCTCCCGCGGTCTCCGAAGGCCAAATCTTCATTCGCACCGAGAAGGCTCTCTATTGCATCGGCAAGCGCGCCGGGAGGTAGTCTCTATGAGGCTTGCAACTTTTTTCCTGATCGCATCTCTGGCCGCGGCGCAAAACACTTCGACCGTCTACAATTCGTGGAAGCGCCCGCGCGTGCTCGCTTTGATCGGCGACCGCTATCACAGCCCCGTCTACATCCGTGATGGGCTCGCGCCCGCCTTTGCCCGCGAGAACATGCCTGTGACGTTCATCGAAGACGTCACGCAGTTGAACGCCGAATCGCTGAAGGCGCACCAGATTCTTGTGATTCTGCGCGACGGCATGAACTGGCCGGACGGCTACAACAAGCCGGCGGTGAAATGGATGACCGACGCGCAGCAGCAGGCGATTTGGGACTTCGTGAACAACGGCGGCGGATTTCTCGCGTTGCACAATTCGCAGGGAATCTATCCGCCGGGCGGACTCTATTACAAACTCTTCGGCGGAGATTACAACGGGCATCCGAAACCTTACGTGTTCACGGTGCGCGTGGAGAACAAGAATCACGCGGTCACAGCGGGCGTTGAGGATTTTGAAATCTTCGACGAACAGCACACGGTGAAATACTATCTGGACCGCGAGCATCTGCTGTTGCGATCCATCGCCCGCGACAATCTTGCATCGGAAGCGGGATGGTGGCGCGAGATGGGCAAAGGCAGATTCGTTTATCTTGCGCCCGGCCACACGCCGGATGCTTTGGCCCATCCGATGATGCAGCGCTTGATTAGGAATTCACTGAATTGGTTGACGCGTCACTGATGTTCGGGATGCGCGCAGCCGGGGAATTCCGCAAGAAAAGAATTTCCGTGCCAGCCAAGTTCGGTGACTAATCCTTCGCGGCTTTGATAATAGCCATCGATGGTTAGATCCTTCATGCGCCGGAAAAAGCGGCCTTCCTTGGACGCCGGCGTTTCACTGGCCTTCCGCAATGCAAGCAGCCGCTGCGCTTCGGGCAGTGCAAACATCCAGCGCAATCCATCGCGCAGTTGCGTTTGCCCGGCCGGATCTCCCGCCAACGCGTAATCGATGTATTCCTGCACTTTCGCATCGGATGCGCCGGGTGACTCCGTGCGCGGAATGATCATGTCGCAGACCGCCGCCAATTGCTTCATCTCTTCCGCGGAAGCCCATTTGGATTTGTAGGCGGACGCCGCGGATGTGTCCGGGGCATGTTGATGCTGCCCCAGAACCGGCAACACGGCGGCGGCCCCGGCAGCCGTTTTCAACGCGCGGCGGCGGGAGGACATCAGCGCGTCCCGCCTCTCACCTGGTCGCGGCGGCTGCGCGTTTCCCGGATAGCGTAGATGCGGCGTCCCTGGCTTTCAAAGTACGTTCTCATAATGAGTTCGCCCAGAAGACCTGTGGAGATCATCGTCAGACCAAAAAACATGAGCAGCGCGCCGGCAATCAACAGCGGCCCGTGATCGATCATCAACTCGTGTCCGGTGATCTTATAGAAAAACAGATACGTGAGAATCGCGCCGCCCACGCCAAGCGGCGGCAGACCGTATTTTCCGAAGAAATGCATGGGCCGCGTGAAGTAGGAGAGCAGAAAGCGGATGGTGATAATGTCGAACAGAACGCGGAAGGTGCGCCCCAATCCGTAATGCGAAGCTCCGCTGGGGCGCGGCACGTTGCGAATGGGCACTTCAATTACGCGCGCGCCGTAGTAGCTGGCCAGCGCCGGAATGAAGCGGTGCAGCTCGCCATAAAGGTTGACGTCCTTCAACACCTCGGCGCGATACGCCTTGAACGTCGTTCCGAAGTCGTGCAGATCGACGCCGCTCACCTTGCTCATCAGCCAGTTGGCAATGCGCGACGGAATTCTGCGCGTCACCGCGTTATCGACGCGATTCTTCCGCCAGCCGGAGGCGATGTCGTAGCCCTCATCGATCCGCGCCAGCAGTGCCGGGATATCTTCCGGCTCGTGCTGCAAGTCGCCATCGAGCGAAACGATCACTTCTCCCTGCGCGTCGTCGAAGCCCGCGGCGAGCGCGGCCGTCTGCCCGAAGTTGCGGCGCAGGCGAATGACTTTCAGCCGGTGATCGGTCTCCACAAGGTTGGCCAGCAGAACGAAACTGCGGTCCGTGGAAGCGTCGTCCACGAAGATGATCTCATACGGCTTGCGCAGGCCTTCCAGCACGCTGGTGAGGCGGTCATACAACGGCAGGATCGCCGGCTCCTCGTTATGGATGGGGATTACGACACTGATCATTTAGTTGCTGTGCGGATGCATGGCGTAATGCTGCCGTAGCAAATCCTTCCCGTAATCGTTGCCATTGGGTGTGCGCACAACCGTGTGGATATGTTCCTGAAACGGGGACGTCTTGTCGGCTACCAGATGCCGGATTCCCACGGGCGACTGATGATCGAACTCAATCAACACGACGGGGCTGTGGATGCGGTAATAAAAAACGCTCTTCTCTTCCGTGCCGCCGATCCAGGCGAAGTGAGTCTTGTCGATGTGCTTGCGGATCTCTTCCATTTTGATTTTGGCGTGGCCCGCGTCCATGTTGCCCACGTACTGCGCGGCAAGGTCGAGGAGAAGTTCTTTCTGCCGGGCGTTCATGGTGGACGCTGGAACGCCGGTATAATCGAGCACGACATTATCCTTGAACGCCTCGCCGACGTTGTTGTTGCCGGTTTTGGAAACCTGGATAATGGCCTGCTTGCGCTGTGCGTCATCGAGGGCGCGAACCAGTGCCAGCCCTTTTTTCATTTCGTCCTGAAGGATGACCGTGCCCTTGTATTTTCCGGACGTGGCAATCACCGGCTCCGAACCGGTGAAGAACGGCGACATGACCACCTGATCGCCCAGCACGAAGTAGTTGATGATGGCGTGATGGCCGTCGATCTGCCAGCCCCACGGCTCCTTCGCCGAAGGCTTGCCCATCACGGTGATGTGATAGCGCCACTCGCCGTACTGCTCAAAATCGTTGTTGTTGAGTTCGCCCAGCGTTTCGTTGAGGCGCATGATATCCCGAGTCAGCTTGAGGCCGCGCGCGCTCAATGAGGCGCGCAGCATTCCAAACGCCGCCTCGCGCTGCTTCTCGCTCATTTCCAGAAAACTGACGCCCTGGCGAATGTAAAAATGCTGGTTCATCCACTTGCGCCACTCCGGATCGTCCACGGGGAACATCGTTTTGGCGCGTTGCTCCGCGGTGAGCGCGGCCAGAAAAAGTTCCGCCGATTTGCGAACCGGTTCCGTGGTCACGCCCGTCGAGCGGATGGAGAACAGCCCTGGCTGCACAGTGCCGCTGGCGGTGACGCCCTTGAACGCATCAGCCAAGCCGCGCGTTTCGGCATCGATGGACATTTTCCGGAAATCGCGTCCGCCCGGGCGTTGGAAAGCCAGTCCCAGCAGGCAGACGAAGATGGTTGCGCAGAAGAGTCGGGTTCGCATGGTATTGGACCCAGTATAATCCAATCCGTATTCCTCCTTTTCCCATGTTGTGTGCTGTGTGGGGCGGATCTCCAGATCCGCAGCCGTCTTCCGAAGTTCGGTTTCTGCCGGCAGAGGCGATCTGGAGATCGCCTCGCAGGTCTGGAGACCCGCCCCACCGAGCAGCACAGCTTTAATCGTAGAGCGGGGCTTCGCCGGGCGGCCGGGTTTTCCAGCGGCGGTGAATCCACAGCCACTGGTCCGGGTATGCGCGAATCACAGCTTCCAGAACTTCGTGCAGGCGCTGCGTGTCGCGATGCGCGTCGCCGGTCATCGCAACAGGCGGATAAAAACGCAGGATGTAACGTCCTTCCGCCGCCGACCAGATGGCGAAACCCGGAATGACAGCCGCTCCCGAATGCGCGGCGATCTTTGCGAATCCGGTCTGCGCGCAGGCCGCCTTTCCGAAAAACTGAACGAATTCTCCGTCGTTGAGGCCGGCGTTCTGATCCGCCAGGATGCCTACGGCTTCGTTCGCCGCGAGGGCCTTCAGGATGCCGCGGGCAAACTCTTTTTTGCCAATGACGAAGTTTCCCGATAGTCCGCGCAGCCTGGCGACCATGCCATCAATGAGTGGATTGTCCAGCGGCCGCACCACAACATGCATCGGCCGGCTCAGGAGGGCGTGGGCGAAGGCGCTCAATTCCCAATTGCCGAGATGAGCGGTATAAAACAAAACGCCTTTACCTTGTTTTAGAGCTTGTTCGAAGTATTCGTACCCTTCGTAGCGGATGATCTTCCCTATGTTTGCAGGATTCCCCGCAAGCCGTCCGAAGCGGCTCAAATAGACAAGTACCCGTGCGATGGAAAGGAAAACGCCATCAATTAGAGTCCCGCGCGCCGTTGCGTCCAACTCCGGCATGGCGAATGCGAGATTGGCGAGCGCGGCGCGGCGAAGCCTCGGTTGGAACCTGTCCAACAGCCGCGTGGCAATGCGCGCAATCCCCATCGCAACCGGCATGGGCGCCGTGTTCAGAACCAGACAGAATGCGCGCGCCAGTGCATATTCGGCAAGTGTGCGCGCACGGGAACGATGGTGTGGCAACAGAGATTCATTCTAGCGTCCCTGACGGAAAAGAACACGCGGCGCAATACTGCCGTGATCGGAGAGTCCGATCTGTTCCACTTCGATATCGGGATGAAAGAAGCGCACCAGGCGCTCCGTTGTCGGATGAAACCGCAACGCCGGAGCGGCCAATAGCAGGCGGGGAGGTTCGCTGGACAAAGCAATGCCAGGGAAGTAACCGTGGCGTTGGAAATCGCCGCGCTCCAGGTGCCACTTCACGCGCAGCCAATAGTCGAGTGCCTGCAACGGCAGGTTCATCGATTCGGTGGCTTTCAATTCGATCACCGTGAGGCGGCCCCAATGATCGACGCCGAGAAGGTCCAGGATTCCGCGCCCCGTTCCGGCGAATGCGGGCACCTGTCCGTAGACGGGAGAGGATTGTAGCCGGGGGTCTAAGGACTGTATGGCCGCGCGAAGCCGGGCTTCCAGGCTTTCTTCCGGGCCAGTGGCGATTCTGCCGGTGCTTGTGGCGGGCAGCGAAAGGCGCGTTTTGATGTTGCCGTGATCGGCGGCGTCGCATTCTTCGGCCGCGCCGTCTTTTGTATAGGTCAAGACATGGTAGCGGGCAGCCTTGGCGTCGAGACAGGCGATGCGAAGGCAGGTGTCGCCTTCGCTTCCTTGCGGAAGAAACACCTGCAACCCCTGCATGATCAGGTCGCATCTGTGCTTTCGCAGATAGTCCAGCCAGACGAGCCCCGCTGCCAGCACGCCGTCCGCACCGGAGGTTGGGGGACTGGCAATTACCGCCCAAGCCTGTTTCCCTCTGCAAACCAGTGCCCGTGGATAGGCCGGGCCCAGGCTTTGTTCCAGGTTCGCCTCTGTGCTGAAATGTTCGGTTCGCCAGCCGGGAAAACGCCTGGCCAGCATGGTTCTGAGCAGCGATCCGAACACCAGGCGGCGGCCCTTGCTTGCCACCCCTTGATTGGAGGCCCGGAAAGCGTCGTACAAATGCAGCACGCCTGTCCTGCCCCCGAAGCGCTCTGTGATCAGTTCCATGCGGTTGGAGGATTGCGACCGGATGCCGCGGATACGACGGTTGAGAAAATGATCGCGGTCCCACGCTTCAATCCGTGCCCGATTGCCATCGGCGGCGACACTCCAACAGGTGTCTTGCAATGTGAAGACGGGGTCTCCGGGTTCCAAAAGCTGAGGACAGCGGCAGGAGGCGGCAAATCGCCGAACGGCCTGTTCTAAAACAACCCCCGGAATCACCGCTGCGGCAGGTGCTGACATAACCCTCTCTTGTAGAATCGGTAGAAATGGAGCGAGTCTTAGCGGAAAGATTGGAAATTGTGAACGACCGGCTGGAGAAGGTCCTGGCGCGGACGGGACGCCGCCGCGAGGAGATCACCCTTCTGGCCGTGACGAAAGTCTTCCCGGCGCAGTCGATTCTGGACGCTTACCATTTGGGCCTGCGCGAGTTCGGCGAAAACTACGTGCAGGAGTTCGAAGGGAAACACCCGGCGGTGAGCCATCTCAGCGGCGCCCGTTTTCACCTGATCGGCCATTTGCAATCGAACAAGGCGCGCCGCGCGGCCGAGCTTTTCCAGGTGATCCAGACCGTCGATTCGGGCAAACTCGCCCGCCGCCTCAATGAAGCGGGCGGCCCACTCGACATCATGATCGAGGTTAAACTTTCCGCCGAAGACGCCAAGGCCGGCGCTGCACCGGCGGAGCTTCCGGCACTGCTGGATGCCGTGCGAGAGTGCGCCAATCTGCGGCTGACGGGACTGATGACCATGCCTCCGTGGTCGGACGATTCCGAAGCCGCGCGGCCTTACTTCCGCCAACTGGCGGCGCTTGCCAAGCCGCACGGCCTACAACAACTGTCGATGGGCATGTCCCACGATTTCGAAACGGCGATCGAGGAGGGCTCCACTTGCATCCGCGTCGGCACAGCGCTCTTCGGACGCCGCGTGAAGAAAACGGACCCATGAAGGTCGGCTACTACGCTCCCCTTCCGCCCGTCCGCAGCGGCGTCGCCGATTACGCCGCGGATCTGCTGGCTGCCCTGCGCCAGCACTGCGAGCCCGTTCCCAACGGCGGTGGAGACACCGCGCTCTACCAATTGGGGAACAATCAGATGCATCACGTCATCTTTCAGCGCGCCCTTGCCGAGCCCGGCGTCATCCTGCTGCACGACGCCAATCTTCACCACTATCACCTGGGCGCGTTGAACGAAGCGCGCTACGTATCGGAATTTGTCAAGCAGTATGGCACTTGGTTCGAAGACTACGCGGCGATGCTTTGGCGCGGCCGCGCCCATTCCGCATCCGATCCGCGTTACTTCGAATACCCGCTTCTGCGGACCGTGATTTCCCGTTCGCGCGCCGTGATTGTGCACAACGCGGCCGCCGCGCGCATCGCCACAAACGAAGGCGCGGCGGGCAAACTGCATGTCATTCCGCACCTGCTGCCGCGAATTCGCCCCGCGCATGCTCAAGCTGTAACGCGGCTGCGGCAATCGTTGGGGATCGCCGCGGGCTCTACGCTATTTGCCGTGTTCGGCCACTTGCGCGAATCGAAGCGCATCGCCGGCGTTGTAAGAGCCTTCGCGCGAGTCCATGCGCTCGCGCCACATGTCCGCCTGCTCATCGCCGGGGAATCCGTTTCCGCCCCATACGCGGCGGCTCTCGAACAGCTGTTGGACACGCCTGGCATCCTCCGCGCCGGTCACCTCAGCGAAGGCGATTTCTGGACCTATGCCTCCGCCGCCGATGTCTGTATCAATCTTCGCTACCCAAGCTGCGGCGAAACCTCTGGAATCGGCATGCGCCTGATGGCTTTAGGAAAGCCCGTTCTGGTTACCGCCGGCGATGAGTATGGCGGGTTTCCGGAAAGCGCATGCATCCGCATTCTGCCGGGACACGCCGAAGAAGAGCATCTTGCTCAATGGATGACTCTGCTCCACGAAAACCGCGATTGGGCCACGCGGATCGGCGAAAATGGACGCTCCCACGTCGCGCTGTATCACGCGCCTGATCGCGTGGGCCGCATGGTGTTCGATGTCCTCAGTTAAGGCCGGCGTGTCCGTCATCCGAACCGCGAACGGCGAAGAGGCTGTTCTCAAAACCGGCGGTGACATGAAATCGGAGATCGACGCTCTGCGCTTGTACTGCGGCGGCGCGGCTGTCCGTGTGCTCGACTATGATGCGGACCGCGGATTCCTCGTGTTGGAACGCTTGCAGCCCGGGGAACCGTTGACCTCGTTAAGAAATGACGAAATGGAAACTCGCATCGCCGCTCAAACGATGCGCGAGCTTTGGCGGCCGCTGCCATCGAGCCATTCTTTCGCCACCAGCGGCGATTGGGCTGACGGCATGAAAGCGTTGCGCAACCGGTTTCAGGGCGGGACGGGCCCTTTTCCCCAGCGGCTGGTGGAAACGGCGGAGACTTTGTTCGCGGAACTGCTTTCCTCAAGCGAACCCTCTGTCCTGCTTCACGGCGACCTGCATCATTTCAATATCCTGTCCGCGCAGAGACGGCCTTGGGTGGCGATCGATCCGAAGGGCCTCGCCGGGGAGCGTGCTTATGACGTGGGCGCGTTGCTGCGCAATCCGGATCCTACCCTTTGCACAAACGTCGAGGTGCAGCGTCGACGAATTGCGGTGCTACGGGAAGAGTTGCAGTTTGACCCACAGCGTATGGTTGGGTGGGGCGTTGCGCAAGCGGTCCTGTCCGCGTGGTGGAGTTTTGAGGATGGCGAGGAATGGGAATCCGCCTGCGCGTGTGCGGAGACGCTAGCCAAGCTTTGAGGGACTATCCGGCGTAAAATAGTATCCGGTGCGCCTCTTCTTCTCCCAACGTATCCCCGACTTTACGCGGATTCTGCTCGTGGAAAGCGGCGCTCGCAGCCTGCTCGACGGGTTGATTCCGGGCATTCGCGCGATCTATGGCGAAAGGCTGGAAATCGATCTGGTCACCTGCTATGCCGGCGAACCGGCGGGACTTCCCGGCGGCGCCAAGGTCTACCGCGTCTGGGACTATCCCGACCCCGTTTCACGTGCCCGCCTGGCGCGGGAGCTGTGCGCGAACCAGTACGCCATCACCGGCATCATCTGTTCGGGCGAGCCCATCATGAACAAATGGAAGTGGTGGCTGGCATGGAAGATCCCCGCGAAGGTCTTCGTCCTCAACGAAAACGGCGATTATTATTGGTTCGATTACAGCAACTGGCGCACCATGCTGCACTTCGCCGTATTCCGCATGGGACTCACCGGCGCCGACGCCGTGACCACCATCGCGCGCGTGCTACTCTGTCCCTTCACGCTGGCGTATCTGCTGCTGTACGCGGCGTTTGTTCATCTGCGTAGAAAGGTTCGTGCATGAAAGCAATCGTCGTCCATGAATGTGGCGGCCCGGAGAAACTGCGCTATGAAAACGTCGATTTCTCGACGCTCGGCCCGGGCAGCGCGCTGGTCAAAATCGATACGTCGGGCGTCAATTTCATCGACATCTATTTCCGCACCGGACTGTATAAGGCTCCCACTCCATTTACGCCCGGCATGGAAGGAGCCGGAGTAGTGGAAGCGGTGGGTCCCGGGGTAACCGAAGTGCAGGCCGGCGACCGCGTTGCCTACGCCATGGCGCGGGGATCGTATGCCGAATACGCCACCGTTCCAGCCGCCGCGCTGGTCAAAATTCCGGACAACGTTCCGTTCCACCTGGCGGCCGCCGTGATGCTGCAAGGGATGACGGCGCACTATCTCTCGCATTCGACTTTTCCTCTGGAAAAACAGCACACGGCGCTGATCCACGCCGGCGCCGGCGGCACCGGATCGCTGCTGGTGCAAATGGCGAAACTGCGCGGCGCGCGGGTGATTACCACGGTGGGCAATGAAGAAAAGGCTGCTCGCGCAAGGGCGGTTGGCGCGGACGACGTGATCCTTTATCAGAGTCAGGACTTTGAGGCCGAGACACGCAATCTCACAGGCGGCAAAGGCGTCGATGTCGTTTACGATTCCGTTGGCGAGGCCACGTTCCACAAAAGTCTCGGCTGCTTGAAACCGCGCGGCATGATGGTGACCTTCGGAAACGCCTCCGGTGCCGTCCCTGCCATCGAGCCGCTGCTGCTGAGCACCAAGGGCTCCCTTTTCCTTACCCGGCCGACCCTGGCTACCCATTGCGCCACTAGAGAGGAACTGCTTTGGCGGGCGGGTGATGTCCTGCGATGGGTGGGTTCCGGCGCTATCAGCGTCCACATCCACAAATCCTACCCCTTGGCGGAAGCCGCTCAAGCCCACATCGACTTGGCTGGGAGACTGAGCACGGGCAAACTCCTTCTGAAGCTGTAGTACACTAGTCAAGTTGTTTTCTAATCAGGAATTTGCGGTTCGGCGTGAGAATCTGTGCGCGGCATTTCCGGTCGCCGGCATTGACGCGTTGCTCGTCACGCACCTGCCGAACATACGCTATCTTACTGGTTTTAAAGGCAGTAACGGGATTCTGGCGCATCTCTTCACCGATCCGCGGTACACCCTCCAAGCGGGCAGGGAAACGGAGTGTGTTGTTCACACCGTTCGTGGCCCGCTGCTTCCCAAAGTTTCCGAAGCGCTGAAACGGCGGCGTCTGAAGCGGATCGGCTTTGAAAAGGACCGCATTCTCTTTGAAACCCACCGTCTTCTTTGCGAAAAGCTTGGTTTGGCTGCCGAACTCGTTCCGGCCACGAACCTTGTGGAAGATCTGCGAATGGTCAAAAGCGGTAATGAAATCGAACTCATTCGAAAGGCGGTGAACACCAATTCCGCCGCGCTAGCCGCCGCTTTGAAGCGATTTCGCGCCGGGATGACCGAGGCCGCCCTGGCCGCCGAAATCGAATACCGGATGCGCATTTTGGGAGCGGAATGCGCGTCGTTTGAAACGATTGTCGCCTCCGGAGCCAACGCCGCCCTGCCCCATTACCGCCCGGCGAATCAACCCATCCAGCCGGATCGGTTACTATTAATAGACATGGGCGCGACGCTGTCCGGCTATTCGAGCGATATGACGCGAACCGTCTCCGCCGGCGACCCAGGCCGTTTCTGGAAGCGCACTTACAACGCGGTTTTGGAGGCGCAACTGGCAGCCATCGATTCCGTCCGGCCCGGCGTAAGGGCCGCCAAGCCCGATCAGGTGGCGCGGCAGGTTCTCGCCAAGTCCGGCTTGGAAAAGCACTTCACGCATGCCATTGGACATGGGCTGGGCCTGGAAATCCACGAATCGCCGCGGCTGGGAAAGAAGGTCAAAACGACCCTTCAGGAAGGCATGGTGATCACCATCGAGCCTGGTGTGTACCTGGAGGGAAAGGGCGGAATCCGTATTGAGGATATGGTCCTGGTCACGCGCAACGGCTGCGAAGTCCTCACTCCGACAACGAAGGAACTCACCTCGATCTAATCTTGAGGGCGATCCCCGCAAGTTCTACTGCAATGACAACGGAAGAAATAAAAGAGATCATACAAATCCTGATGGAAAGCGGCGTCGCCGAATTGGAGGTGCAGCGCGGCGAAAACCGCGTCCGCGTCAGGCGTTCGGTGGCGGCGCAGGAGATTCAGGTGGGCGGGCTTTCGCAACCGTCTTCGGCTGGGCTGCCGGTGATGGCTTCGACCCCGTCGTCCGCTCCCCCCAAGGCGGAAGAGAATCTGCCCGTGGTGAAAGCTCCCATCGTCGGGACGTTCTACGAATGTCCCTCGCCGGGAGCGGCTGCGTTTGTGAAGCCGGGCGACACCGTGCAGCCGGGCCAAGTGCTGTGCATCATCGAATCGATGAAGCTCATGAACGAGATTGAAGCCGAGGCGTCAGGCGTCATTGTCGCCAAGCTGGTCCCCAACGGAAAGCCCGTCGAATACGGCGAGGCCCTGTTTACGTACCGTCCGCTGTAAGCCGCCATGTTTCAAAAGATTCTCATCGCCAATCGCGGCGAAATCGCACTGCGCGTCATTTGCGCCTGCAAGGAACTGGGCATCCGCACGGTGGCCGTCTATTCCGAAGCGGACCGCAACAGCCTGCATGTGCGATTTGCCGATGAAGCGGTTTGCATTGGCCCGGCCAAGAGCGCCCGCAGCTATCTGGATATTCCCTCCGTCATCAGCGCGGCGGAGATCACCAATGTCAACGCCATCCATCCCGGCTATGGGTTTCTCAGCGAGAACGCCGATTTCGCCGAAGTGTGTCAAATGTCGGGCATCACTTTCATCGGGCCGAAGCCGGAAGTGATCAAACTGATGGGCCTCAAGCAGGAGGCGCGCACGGCCATGAAAAAGGCCGGCGTGCCGACGCTGCCGGGTTCCGAGGGCATTCTCGAATCGGCGGAAGAAGCCGTCGCGGTGGCGGGCAAGATCGGGCTGCCGGTGATGATCAAAGCGTCGGCCGGCGGCGGCGGACGCGGCATGCGCGTCGTGCGCACGCTGGAGGAGCTGCCCAACCTCTACGAGCAGGCGCACGCCGAGGCCGCGGCGGCCTTCAATTGCGGCGATCTGTACATGGAAAAACTGGTGGAGAATCCGCGCCACATCGAGTTTCAGGTTTTGGCCGATCTGCATGGCAATGTGGAAATCCTCGCCGAGCGCGAATGTTCCTTACAGCGGCGGCATCAGAAAATTGTTGAGGAAGCGCCTTCGCCCAGCGTCACTCCGGAGCTTCGGAAACGCATCTCCGATGGTCTTGCCAAGGCCATGCGCGACAACGGCTACACCAATGCGGGCACCGTCGAATTCCTGATGGACCAGCAGCGCAACCTCTACTTCATCGAGGTGAATGCGCGTGTGCAGGTGGAACACCCGGTGACGGAGTTCATCACCGGCATCGATATCGTGAAGAGCCAGATCCGCATCGCCGCCGGAATGCCGCTCTCGGAAGTGTTGGGCGGACCGGTCACCCTGCGCGGACATTCCATTGAATGCCGCATCAACGCCGAGCATCCGGAAACGTTCGCGCCATCCCCTGGGCGTATCACCGCGTTGAATCTTCCCGGCGGCATCGGTGTGCGCGTGGATACCGTGGCGTATACGGATGGCGTGATTCCGCCCTACTACGATTCGATGATTGCCAAGCTGGTCACGCACGGCCGCGACCGCGCCGAAGCCATCGCGCGCATGCGCCGCGCGCTGGACACGTTTGTCGTCGAAGGGATTCACACCATCATTCCGCTGCACCAGCGCATCATGGCCGATCCGGAATTCCATGCCGCCGAGTTCCATACCAACTGGCTCGCGAAGTTCTCCCCCAAATCGAAGTAAACTCATCTTCATGAGTTTTTTCCTATTCGTCAGCTTTGCGCTGGGCCTCTCCGCCGCTCCCCTTCCCGATTTCACCGGCGAATGGCGATTGATCAACTCCAGGAGTCAGTTCGCCAATCAACCCGCGCCGAAGTCGAAAGTGATGCGCATCGATCACCGCGAGCCGAAGCTGGTTTTCACCATTGATGAGGCCGCGGCGGGGAACATCAGTGGGACCGTCTTCTACTCCACCGATGGCGTCGAGCGGACGAATGAAGTGTTGGGCGCTCCTTTCAAGACCACGTCCAAATGGGAGGGCTCGACGCTTGTGATGCGCGGCAGCGGCAAAATGGGCGATGTAGAGATCGCGTTGGTGGATCGCATGGAGCTTTCGCCGGACGGAACGACACTCACCATGAAACGACACTTTGAAGGGCGCACCAGCGCCGGTGCGATGCCTCCACAGGACCAGGTGCTGGTGCATGAGGCGGTCCCGCTGCGCGCGGGCGTCGCCAGGATCGAAATCACTCCCGCGGAATTCATGCCGATGTACGGGTACGCGAACCGCCGCTGCGGACCGGCCAACGGCGTCCACGATCCGCTGTTCGCCAAAGTGGTCGTGCTCCAAAGCGCGTTGACCCGCGTGGCCATTGTGACGGCCGACCTGGGCAGCTACGTCTCGGATGCTCTACGCCAAGATGTCGCGGAAAAGCTGGGCATTCCGTCGCTGCTGCTTGCGGCCTCGCACACGCATTCCGCGCCGTTCTTTCTGCCGCAATCCTTGACGCCTACATCGGCGCTGGGATCGGAGCCGCCCACCGCCGCGGCCTATCGCGCCGAACTTGACCGCAAAGTTTTCGACGCCGTCAAACGGGCCTCGGAATCGATGTTTCCGGCAAAGCTGCGCGCCGGCAGAGGTTCCGTTACCCTCGGCTACAACCGCTTGACGATGCGCGAAAACGGCCGCGCGCGGGCCCTTTTCGACAACCTGGATCGCTTACCGCTGGGACCCGCCGATCCGGTGTTTACGCTCTTGGAAGTTCAGGACGAAGCGGGAACGCCGCGCGCGCTGCTGGTGCATTATGCCACGCATGCGGTTGTGCTTGGCCCCACCAACTGCAAGTATTCCGCCGACTTCCCTGGTGCGATGCAGACAGCCGTGGAAGCCGCTCTTCCCGGAACGCAAGTGATGTTTGTGCAAGGCGGCGCGGGCGATATCAATCCGATTTTCCAGGGCCGGACCGGCGATGAGAAAGCCGATTTCGCGCTCGTCGACAAGTTGGGAAAACTGCTGGCCGCCGAAGTCGTCAAATCCCGTTCCGGCATGACTGTGATCACTCCCTCCAGCCAGCCGCTGCGCGTCAAGACGTCCACGCTCAAATTGGAGGATCGTTGGGATACGAAGCGATCGCACGAAATCGGGATTTCCACCATTCTCATCGGCCGCGATGTCGCCATCGCCGCGACGCCGGGAGAACCCATGCAACTGTTCCAAACCGAATGGCGGGCGAAATCGGAAGTGCCTTTCGCGCTCTATTACGGCTACACGTTTTCGGCGGGCGGCGAATGGCCCGGCTACCTTCCGGACCTGCGTACGGCGGCATACGGCGGGTATGGAGGCGATTCCACCGCAACGCGCGTGGAAGCAGGAGCCGGGGAACGCATCCTGCAGCGCCATCTAATCAACCTGTACGACCTGCGCGGCTTCTGGCAAAAAAGCCCCGGCCAGCCGTAGGTGGGGCAGGTCTCCAGACCTGCGAGTCGATCTCCAGTTCGACTCTGCCGGAAGTGGCCGGAAAGTCCCTCCAAGCGAGGCTTCAGCCTCGCTTGAGGCGGTCTGCATTTCTCACAGCATTCTGATACTCTGTGGCGCGGACCCCTGTTGAGAAATACAGGCTAAACATGCCACCTACCAAAGCGGGCGCGCCATTTGGGCGTCCATTCCTTCCAGGACCTTCCGTAGGTCCGTCGCCGCTTCCGGCTTCTCCGAGGCAATGTTTTTCGATTCCGAAGCGTCGCTCTGCACATCGAAAAGTTGGAATTCGGCGACGCCTGCCTGACGCACCAGCTTCAGCGCGCCGCGGCGCAAGGCGATGTTCGGGCCATAGCGCCAGAATAGAACTTCATGCGGCGCGCCAGTGTTCTCACCCGTTACAAAGGGCAGAAGATTCACGCCGTCCAATGGTTGAGGACTAGAGGCCTGCGCGGCAGCCAGCGCCGTCGGAAGGATGTCGAGTGAAATGACGGGCCGGTGGTCCGTCTTTCCCGCGGGAATGCGGCCTTTCCACTGCATGGCAAACGGAATGCGGATGCCGCCTTCGTAAAGTTGCCCCTTGAAGCCGCGCAACGGTTTGTTCGACGACGTCAGTTCTCCCGTCGGCCCGCCGTTATCGCTGAGAAAGACTACGAGCGTATCTTCTTCCAAACGCAGTTCCTTCAACTTGTCCAGCACCTTCCCCACCGCATTGTCCATGGATCGCATCATTGCCGCGAACAGCCGCCGATGTTCGTCGCGAATGGATTCGACCTCCGTCATCAACGGCACCGGCGCTTGCATCGGGCTGTGAATGGCATTGAAGGGGAGATACAGGAAGAATGGCCTGTTCCGGTTGCGTTCCATAAACCGCACGGCCTCGCGCGCCAATGCATCGGTGAGGTAGGCGGATTCGGTAATGGGCTCCGTTCCGCGCAGAACCGGATTATCGTCGTCGTAAGGCGGTTCTTTCTCGCGCAGCCGCGTGACTGCCCCGCGATACGGCGGCGGGAAATAGAAATGGCCTTCGTGCAGAAAGCCGAAGAATTCGTCGAAGCCGCGACGCAGCGGATGATGTTGCGGCTGCCCACCCAGATGCCATTTGCCGATAGCCGCCGTGGCATAGCCCGCCGCTTTCAAATAATCCGCCATCGTGCGCTGATCCAACGGCAGGCCGAAGTGCGGAAGCAGATTGGTTTTCCCAGTGGCGTTCCTTTCGTGCCCGAACCTGGTCTGATACCGGCCCGTCATCAACCCCGCGCGGGACGGAGTGCAGAACGGCGCGGAGACGTAGCCCTGCGTAAACCGCACGCCATTGGCGGCAATCGAATCGATGTGGGGGGTGGGAATTTCGCCGTTGCCTTGAAAGCCGCATTCGCCGTAGCCGAGATCATCGGCAAGCAGGATCACGATGTTCGGCTTGCGGCGGGACGGAACGGCCTGCATGGCCGCGCCAAAGAGAAATTCCCGCCGCGTGAGCATTGTCTACAATGCCAGCCCGAGATAATCGCGGGCGTTCGCAAAACAGATGCGGCGGATCATTCCGCCCACCAGTTCAAAATCATCCGGCAGCTCGCCGTTTTCCATATCACGGCCCACCATGTTGCAAACCACGCGCCGGAAATACTCATGACGCGGATACGACATGAACGAGCGCGAATCCGTCAGCATGCCGATGAATCGAGAGAAGAGTCCGCAGTTGGAGAGGGCATTCATCTGCCACTCCATGGCTTCCTTTTGATCGTTGAACCACCAGCCGCTGCCGAATTGGATCTTGCCCGGCGTGACACCGTCCTGAAAATTGCCCACCATCGTGGCGAAGGCGTAGTTGTCGGAGGGATTCAAGTTGTAGAGGACCATCTTGGGCAGCGCGCCTTCGCTGTTCAGCGTGTCCATATATCGCGCCAGGTCGTCCATCTGCGGCCAATCGCCCATCGAATCAAACCCGGTATCGGGGCCGAGCAGGCCTACCATCTTCGCGTTGTTGCTGCGCCGAGCGCCCAGATGAAGTTGCTTGGTCCAGCCTTTCTGCGCATCCAGCCGTCCGAAGAAGAGCATGAGGAATGAGCCGAACCGGTCGTGCTCGACGACGTTCGCCGCCTGCCCTTCGCGCGCGCGTTGGAAAACCGCCGCGGCTTCCGCCTGCGTAGTGGCGCTGCCAAAGGCGGTAGTCAGCCCATGATCGGAAAGCCGCGCGCCCATGGCATGGAAAAAATCGTGCCGCTGCTGCAAAGCGTCAAGGAATGACTGAAAATTCCCGATGTTGATATTCGACGCCGCCTCCAGTTTCGCCACCCAGGCGTTGAAGATTTCCGGCTGATGCACGGTGAGCGCCTTATCGGGGCGATAGGCGGGATAGATCTTCGTTTTGAGCGCAGATGCGGCCAATGACTTGTGATACGACAGGTCGTCAACAGGATCGTCCGTCGTGCACACCACCCTCACATCAAACTTCTTCATGATGCCCCAGGCGCGCAAATCGTCCGTTGCGAGTTGAGCGTTCGTGCGATCCCAAATGGATTTCGCGGTGGACGCGTTCATGGAATCTTCGATGCCGAAGTAGCGCACCAGTTCCAGGTGGGTCCAATGATAAAGAGGATTGCGGAGTGTATCTGGCACCGCGGCCGCCCAAGCGGCGAACTTTTCATAATTGGTGGCATCGCCGCTGATGAGCCGTTCGGGTACGCCATTGGCGCGCATGGCACGCCACTTGTAATGGTCGCCTTCGAGCAGGATTTCGTAGAGATCGGCGAATTGCCGGTTCTCCGCAACGTCTTTGGGAGGCAGATGGCAGTGGTAGTCGAGGATCGGCTCGTTCTCGGCGTACTCGTGGTAGAGACGTCGCGAGGCCTTCGTTTGGAGGAGAAAATCGTCGTGGATAAAGGGCATGGTCTAAGCTTTGGGTGCGTCTTTCGCGCGAGGCTCCTCGCGTTCGATGGTTTCACGGGTCTCTGGAATTTCGCCCTTGTCCTTGGTCTCTTTGATCCAGGATTCCAGGCGCGCACTGTGTTCGGCGAGAGCAGCCTTATGAGCGGGCGAATTGGCGAGATTTCGAATTTCGTGCGGATCTTCCCGCAAGTCGTAGAATTCCACAGGCGGCTTGCGATCGGCCATAAAGAGCGATTGCACGGCGTTCAACTTCCCTTGCGCATGCAATTCCTTCATCACTCGCTGCGTCGGGTATTGCTGCGTAATGTATTCGTTGAATTGCGTGTAGGGGCGGTCCGGCATGAAGTTGCGGATGTACTTGTAGCGCTTGCTGCGCGCGGCGCGGATGCGGTCCACCGTCATATCGCAACGGTCGCGCGCGGTGAAAACGAAATCACGCGGCTTCGCTTTGGAGCCGAATAGAGGGCGGCCGTGAAAGTTTTCGGGAATAGGAATTCCGGCGCACTCCAAGGACTGCGCGGTAACGTCGAGAATGCTCACCAGATCCTCGCGAACGCTGCCCTTCGCTACCGCTTCCGGCCATCTCACCATGAGAGGCACGTGCGTACCCGCGTCGTAGAGCCACTGCTTTCCACGAATGAGGCAGCGCCCGTTGTCGCCGAAAAAGAAGATCGCCGTGTTGTCCAGCAACCCATCCTTCTTGAGCAGATCGAGCGTAACTCCCACCTGCATGTCCAGCAAATGGACGGCGTCGCAATAGTTGGCCACTTCGTCGCGCACCACCGGATGATCGGGATAGAACGGAGGCAACGGAACCGTGGCCGGATTGACAAGGTTCTTTTGCTTGCGCGACTCGGTGAAGGAAGCGCCTTTGTGCGGCGCGATGAAATTGATCTGCGCGTAGAACGGTTGATCCTTGGCGCGTTGATTCCAATGCGTCCCGTCGAAAGGCTTCTTAGCCTGCCAGTTGAAATCCGTTTTGCCGATGCCGCGCACGCCCGGGGCGAGATCCAAAACGTTCGCCGTGAAATAGCCCGCGTCGCGGAAGCGATCGGAAATAAGCCGCACGCCGGCGGGCAGCGTGTAGCCGTCATTGCGATGGCTGCGATGATTGTGCGTGCCGGTGGTGGTTTGATAGACGCCTGTGTTGAAAGCGGAGCGGCTGGCGGAGCAGACGGGGGCGGTGGTAAACGCATGCGTGAAGCGCGCGCTCTCACCGGCCAGTCGGTCGATGTTAGGCGTGCGGACAGCGGGGTAGCCGTAACAGCCGAGGAAAGGACCCAGGTCGTCGCCGAGAATCCACAATACGTTCAACTTGCGCCGTTGCGCTTTAAGGATGGCAGGCGCCGATAATGCGGCGATGGCTTGGCGTCGATTCATCGATTTCTCCGGCGTCAGGAACGCCCCCGCAGTCTTCTCTTTTCCGCGGCACTCAGGCTATCCCAACTGCGCGGCTCCTTACGATTCGCATTCACCGGAAGTCTCGATCCGAGTTCCCGCCGCAACTTCTCCATCAGCGGTTTTGCTTCCGCCCTGCGCGCCAGATTCGTCCATTCATTCGGGTCCGCCTGCTCGTCGTACAATTCCTCTCCATCCGGGAACCGGGAGTATCGATACCTCTCCGTGCGAACCGTTATCTTATCAGGACCATCCGACGTGATTCCAACTCCGTCCCATGTGGCGGAAGGGTTGTCCAGAAGCGGCTTCAAAGAGCGGCCTTCCAATTTGGAATTTTTCGGCAGGCCGCATAAATCGATCAAGGTCGGATAGACGTCAAGAAACTCCACCACGCGATGGCAATCGCCGCTTCCTTTTGTGCCCGGTGCGCGGACAATCAAAGGAGCGCGGCAGGACCGTTCCCAAAGCGTGAACTTCTGCCAGTGATCCTTTTCTCCCAAATGCCAGCCGTGATCGCCCCACACCATGACAATGGTGTTGTCGCGATAGGGCGACGACTCCAGAGCGTCCAGGATGCGCCCCACGTTCGCATCCACGTAATTGATACAGGCGAGGTAGGCGGCCACCGCCTCCTTCCACTTGCCAACGTCGCGGATGGCGTGAAAGTGATCCACCAGGTTCCGATGGATCGCCGAGCGCGGAACATCGTCCAGATCGTTCTCCAGGTAAGGAGGCAGTTTGACGGATTCCGCCGGAAATTTGTCGAAGTATTTCTTGGGCGCATACCAAGGCATGTGCGGCTTGCGGAATCCGGGAGCAAGGAAAAACGGCTGTTTGTAACCCGCCTTGAGCAGACGCACCGCTTCCAAAGCGATCTGCGTATCGCCCGTTTGCTCCTCCGGAACATCGATGCCACCCCATTGCAATACCTTGGCGGCGCCCTTCAATTTCCTGGGCTTCGCGCCATCCGGCAGCCCCGTGGCATTGTCATCCACGTCGCCCTGAAAATACGAATCAAAGCAGGAATAATCGGTTTGTTTGGAATGAAACGTCTTTCCCAATCCATCGGCGCGATATCCATATTTCCGGAAATATTCCGTGAGGGTAACAACGCTCTTTGCTCCGTCACGCCACGTATCGTCGTTTTTGTACACGCCTGTGGTTGTGCAGCGCAGTCCCGTAAAAAGGCTGGCCCGCGACGGGTTGCACATTGGCGCCTGGCAATAGGCGCGTTGGAATCGCACCCCTTGCTGTGACAGCCGGTGCAGATTCGGCGTCACGGTTTGCGGATGGCCGCCGAAATCCTCTACCCAATCGTTCAGGTCGTCTACCGGGATGAAGAGAATATTGGGCCGATCCGGTTTGCCTTGCGGCTGTCCCGCCTGAGGGCACAGCGCCCCTGCTAAGGTCTGCAAGGCAGACCGGCGTGAGAGCAGGAAGGACATGACCCTCCCAGGATACGTCATGCCCGGTTCCCGCAAACTAAGGTCTCTGCCTTAGATAGCGCTGCGGTGTTTTTGCCGATGGAAGGGACGGAAGAATACTTTCCACTGACATGCCAATTGCGGCACGTGTACATATTACGGTGACCATCCTGCTGGGCGCAGCCGCCCTGCTTGCGTCCACGTGGCAGTGTGACTCGTGGGGACGGTTTGCCGTTTACCTGGTAATCTCCATCATCACTGCGAGTTGGAAGGTGCGTCTGCCCTCCATCCGCGGGACCCTGTCGGCGAATTTCCTGTATGTTCTTCTCGGCATCGCGGAGTTGAGCAGCGGGGAGACCGCGGCGATTGGCATCGCCTCCGTTTTGTTTCAGTACCTGTGGAAGCCCAAGTCGAAGCCGAAGCCGGTACAGGCGCTATTCAATGCCGCCAACGTGATCACGGCGGTTTTTGCCGCCTATACGGTTTATCACCTGCCTTTCCTTTCCAAAGAACTGATGATGGACTTCCCGGTGCGGCTGAGCATCGCCGCATCGATCTACTTTGTGGCGAACACTCTTCCGGTGGCGCTTATCATCAGCTTGACGGAAGGCAAGCCTGCGGTTAAGACGTGGGTCGATGCGTACGCCTGGTCGTTTCCGCATTACCTGGTTGGGGCGGCTGTCACCGTCGGCTTGAAGGCGGCGAACTCAGTCCTGGGATGGCAGAGCGCGCTGCTGATCGTCCCGGTAATCTTCCTTGTCTACCGCACCTACAGCGTATACATGGAGCGTCTGGAATCGGAAAGAAAGCAAGCCCATACGCTGCGGGCGCATGCCGAGGAGATGTCCTCTCTGCACCTGCGAACCATTGAAGCGCTGGCGCTGGCAATTGAAGCGAAGGACGAAGTCACTCACGACCACTTACAGCGCGTGAAAATCTATTGCATGGAGATCGCGCAGGAGCTTGGCTTAACCGACGTGGAGAAGTATGCCCTGCAAGCGGCATCTTTGCTTCATGACATTGGAAAGCTTGCGGTTCCCGAACACATTATTTCGAAGCCGGGAAAACTGACTCCCGAAGAGTTTGAAAAGATGAAGATTCACCCGGTGGTGGGCGCGGAGATTTTGGAGCGCGTCAAGTTCCCCTACCCCGTGGTTCCCATTGTGCGGCATCACCACGAGAAGTGGAATGGGGCCGGGTATCCGGATGGGATTTCCGGCGAGGCGATTCCGATTGGCGCGCGCATTCTGTCCGCCGTGGATTGCCTGGACGCGCTCGCCAGCGACCGGCAGTATCGAAAAGCTCTACCCATTGAAAAGGCACTGGAGATCGTGCAAGGCGAAAGCGGCAAGAGCTATGATCCCCGGATTGTGGAGATCCTGGTTCGGCGTCACGAAGAGTTGGAACGGAAAGCGCGCGCCATTCCATCCGAAGTGATCAAGCTGAATAAAGACATCAAGGTAGAGCGCGGTTTGGCCCCCGGCGCAGGATTTGAGGAGAGCGCCCCACAATTGCCGCGCCGCGCGGAGGAAGGCGGTTGTTTGAACAAGATTGCCACTGCCACGCAAGAGGCGCAGGCGCTGTTTGAATTGTCCGCCGATCATTCGAACGCTCTCAGCCTGGCGGAGATGCTGGCGCTAATGGGTTCCCGGCTGAAGAAACTGATTCCGCACGATACCTTCGCCGTGTACCTGCTGCGCGATGGCCATCTGGAGCCGGAGTATGTGGAAGGCGAAGACAAGAAGTTGTTTACGTCGTTGCGAATTCCATTAGGACAAGGTCTTTCCGGGTGGGTGGCGGAGAATAGAATGCCCGTCATGAACGGCAATCCGGCTGTGGAGCCCGGGTATATGAACGATCCGCGCCAGGTAACGCGTCTGCGTTCGGCATTGGCCGCGCCCCTGGAAGGCAGGCGAGGGGTCATTGGAACGCTCGCTTTCTACGGAATTGAGAAAGACGTCTTTTCCAAGGATCATCTGCGGATTCTGCAAGCGGTGGCGGCGAAGATCGCGCTTTCCATCGAGAACGCTCTGCGCATCCAACGGCCGGTCGAATCTTCCGACCTGGATTCTCTGACGGGACTTCCCCATTCCAGCACCTTCTATCTGGAGTTGGAGCGAGAGTTCGAATTTGCGGTCACTTCCAAGGGCGAGTTCGGAGTGGTGGTTTGCGATCTGAATGGATTCCGCGAAGTGAACGAGCGCTGTGGACGGCTTGCCGGCGACCAAGCGTTGAAAACGCTGGCCTCCGCGCTGGCCGGAGCGGCCGGAAAGAACGATCTGCTGGCGCGCCGCGGAGGGGACGAGTTTGTCCTGCTGTGCAGGGACGCAAGCGTTTCGGAAACGGAAGACGCGGTAAGACGCATGCAGGCGGCTATTGCCCAGACATCGATTCCCGGGATTCCGGATGGGCTGGGAGCAAGCATGGGATTCGCCTGTTATCCCGCCGATGCGTCGGAACCCGAGAAACTGTTATCGGTTGCGGATTCCAAAATGTATCGCCTGAAGCCGGAGAATCGTACGCACGGCTCCCTCACCGCATTGATAGGCGCAGTCGCCCCGTCCAAAACTAGTAACGGAAATGGAAGCGCCGGATTGGAAGCGGCATCTCCGATTTCGCTCCCCGCACCGACTTCCAAATAATTTCGTTCAACGCAAACTCGGGCGCTTTGTCGTAATCCGAGAAATCCATTTGTAGAGACTCGCGCGCTCCCCATGCCGTTTCGGTGTTCTTGGCATTCACATCCACTTGTGGCGGCACATGGGTGAACGGCGTGGTATCGGCCTTCGCGGTGAAGGAGGCATACATCGGCATGGCGGCGGCATCGTATTGCGTCATCGGCGGAAGACCCAGCAGGAGTTCCATGGTACGCAGCATCGACGATGTTGTGTACAGCGTGGAATCCAATGCCTTGCGCTTCGTGTAGGGAGAGATCACCAAGCCGGTGGTGCGGCGCGCGTCCACGTGGTCGGGGCCGTTTTGCGCGTCATCCTCAATGATGAAGATGGCCGTTTCCGGCCAATAGCGCGAATGTGTGATGCGATCGACCAACTGGCCGACAGCCCAATCGTTATTGGCGACAAACGCAACAGGCGTGAAGACGCCGGGGCGCGTCCCTTGCGTATGGTTTTCTCCCAGGCTCATCACGCTGAAATTCGGCAGCCGCTTGGTGGGATCTTTGGAATCGAAATTCTTTTCGAACGCGTCGAGTTCTTGCAGAAACACATTCACATTGTCCGTGTCGCGCATCCCGGGCAGGCGGAATTTCGGCGAGACGTGACCGACGAGTCCGGCAACGCCGGGTGCCGCATCCATCTGCGATCCATCGCTGACGCGCTGCGCGTATTCGCCATAGGAGCGGTACGTCAGTCCTTTCTTCGCCGCCAGATCCCACATGTGGCCCGACGACGGAGTGTTGTCCGGACCATTGACCGAAGCGCTGATCCCGCCATATTGCGGCGGCCACCGCTTTTCGTTGAAATCGGTGGCGTAGGCGGAATTCGACCAGGAGTGTCCGTCCACCGAAACTTCGCCATCGCAATAGAGGTTGTCCAACAGCACGAACTCTTCCGCCAGTTTGTGTTGATTGGGCGTCACCTTTTTTCCGAAGATGCACAGGCGCGGGTCGCCGTTGCCTTTTGGAATGTCGCCAAACACCTGATCGTAGGTGCGGTTTTCCTTGATGATGTAAATGACATGCTTGATGGGCGATCCCGCGCCCACTTGTTGCGGAACCACGGAAGGTCCGGACACCGGCGGCCGCGCGCGGGCAAGCATTTCATCGTTGTAGGGGCAGTTCGCCATGGCCTGTTTGGTGTAGCCTTTGATCTCGTTCTTCAGATTGGAGAGGGCAACCACGCTGAGCGACCCTTGCTGCATCGCGCCGACATGCTTCGATTTCGAGCCCTTCTTCGCCAGCGGGCTGGTGGGGCCGTCGACATTGGAATAACCTCCCATGCCTTTCGCCGATCCTATGTACAGGAACTTCCCGTCCGGCGATACGGTGAGAGCCGATGGGTACCACGCGGTTGGAATGAAACCGGAAACATTCGACGCATCCTCGTCGGCGATGTTGATCACCGCAACGTTGTTGTTATCGGCATTGGCGACAAACAGAACCTTGTGCGCGGGATCGAGCGCAAGGGCATTGGGCGTTGATCCGACCGGAGCCATCTTATACATGGACGTGGAGATGCGCTCCATTGCGCGCAGCGTCTTTGTATCGATGACATAAACCGAGTTTTCATTGGAACATGCGACGAACAAACGCCCGTCCTTGGCCAGAACCATGTCGTTCGGATTGTTGCCCACGCGGATGACCGCTTTCACTTTGTTAGTGGCGGTATCGACGACGGAGACGGATTGGCTGGCCCAATTGGAGACGAACATCGTCTTTCCGGAGGCATCCAACACGATGTCGAAGGGATGAATTTCGGTTTGAATTTCGGCGACGCGCTCGCCCGTCTCGGTGTTGAACACCACCACCTGTCCCGGAACCGCCTTGGTGTGGCGATTGGCGGCGTAGATGAGCGGCTTGGTGGGGTGATGCGCGATTCCCGACCAGTAGATTTCGTTCTGAGGCAGACGGTGTTGAAACTGGCGGAAAGGCGTTTCGCCCAGCTTGCCATTCTCGTAAGTGAATCCGTAAACGGGGGCGACGGTGGGATTCGCTCTCGATTCGGCGTTGCCGCCGGAAACGTAGATCTTCTTGCCATCGGGCGACCAGGCGAGACCAAACCACGCCGATTTTAATCCGACCTTTTGAGTAATCTCAACATTGCGCGAATCCATCACGACAAGGCCGTGCGGACTGTAACCGGAATGCAGCGCAATCACATTGCGGCCGTCGGGGGCATTGGTCACGTTGAGAACGTAATCGGCTGTAGTGACGTGCTTGCCAACCGGAGTGATTTTCCAGCCGTTGGGAAGATCCGCGCCGTTGGGCAGTTGCTTTGGCAGTTGCGCGCAAAGAAGCGTGGCGGTGAGAAGCAGAAATAGTCGGCTCATGGTTTCCAAGTGTATCGCAGGTATGGACCTTGAATTGCAATCCCCCTACTGTAGTGTCTTCTCAAAACCGCAAGTGGTTCAAAGCCGCACCCGCATTGGCGATGCTCATCGCAGTAGGCTGGGCTATATCACCCGACCGGCGCAGTTCCGCAACACTGCGCTTGCAGTGGCAGGTGATGGGGACATTGTGGACGGCCGAGATTGTGCATCAAGGCCAACCTGAACAGGCCAACGCCGCGTTGAACGCAGTGATGGCAGAATTGCGCCGCATCGACGAGTTAATGAGCGAGTGGCGGCCGGAATCGCCGGTTTCCGCCATCAATGACCACGCCGGACGCGGGCTGGTGGAAGTTCCAACGGAGTTGCGCGAACTGGTCGAACGAGCCGTGGGCTACAGCGAGCGAAGCGGAGGAGTCTTCGACATCACGTGGCGCGGCATGGGACGCATTTGGCGATTTGATGACGAATTCCGGGTACCGTCGCCGGCGGAGGTATCGGCTGCAAAGAGTCGCGTAGGTTACCGCGGGATTCGAATCGAGGGCAACCGCGTTGGGCTTGCTCGCGCCGGAATGAGCATAGGATTAGGAGGCATCGCCAAGGGATATGCTCTGGATAGATGCGGCGCGGTGCTGCGCGCCAAGGGGTTCGACAACTGGTTGCTGGATGGAGGAGGAGATGTGCTCGTTTCGGGGGCCAGGAACGGGGCGCCGTGGTCGTTGGGAATTCAGCATCCGCGCAAAGAGCGGGGTGCCTTACTGGGCCGCGTCTCTCTCTCGCACGGAGCATTGATTACCTCGGGCGATTATGAGCGATTCCGTATTGTGGACGGCGTTCGCTATCACCATATCATCGATCCGCGCAGCGGTTGGCCCGCAACGGCGAGCCGATCGGTCACGGTTCTGGCGGACTCCGCCGAGGCAGGCGTTGTGCTGGCGAAAGTGATTTTCATCTACGGCCCGGAACGGGCAAGCAAGGAAAACGTGGAGGCGCTCGTGGTGGACAAGGACGGCCGCTGTCATGCAAGGCCGCCTTTCCAGTGCGCCGCCGTTCTTCCGTAGACCCTTCGAGTGGTTAGATGTAGGCGATGACGTCGATCTCCACCAGCGAATTCCCTGGCACTCCACCCGGCGCCGCGATCGTAGTGCGTACTGGAGGCTCGGCCCCAAAGCGGCCCAGAAATGCCTCGTTCATTTCCTTATAGTCCTTGAGGTCGTTGAGGTACACGTTGCACTTCAACACCTTGTCCATCGACGATCCGCAGTCGGCAAGGCGCTTTTCAATGGTATCCAGCACGTGCTTGGTGTGCTCCTTGATGCCGCCTGCGAAATGCGCGCCGATGCCCGCAATGAACAACAGATTGCCGTAGGACACCGCACCGTTGAACAGAGGCGTTTTCTCCGGCTTCTTCCCATTCGAATAGTGGACCTTCTTCGCGGGCTTCGTCTGCGCATTCACGGCAGGCGCGGCCAATGCGGCCACGGCCCCGGCTCCCGCGCTCTTGGTCAGAAATTTTCTTCGATTCGCAGCCATGTTCTTCTCCTCAGCTTCGTACGTCAAATCTAGATCATCTTATCACCACCGCCGCGCACAAGAGAATGTGCTACGCTGAATATCAGGATAAGACTGAAAGAATAGGAACGTGAGAGGTACGTGTTGAATGGCGCTGGCCAGTGATGTGAAGCAAAAAGTAATTTCCGAGTACAGGCTGCACGATGATGACGTCGGTTCCCCCGAAGTGCAGGTAGCTGTACTGAAGCTCATCGTCGGCACGCATGCGGTGATTCAGCACGGCGTGCACTTCGCCCGACTGGGACTGGCGGTGGTGGACGAGCAGCACCGCTTTGGGGTGGCCCAGCGGCTGGCCCTGC
>JACPVQ010000164.1 GCA_016191645.1 Candidatus Solibacter usitatus | reverse complement strand
AGATTCCGCCCCGGTATCCGCAACCATGCGAAAGGGTCCTTTGCCGTTCAGGAAAACATCCTCCGCAATCGGATAGGGAGCACCCTGAACGCATTCCCGCGACAAAGTAAAAAAGAGTAGAGCCGTCAAAGCGCATCGCATGGTCGATACTGCGCCTGAAGGAAGAGAATAGTCGTGACGAAACCCGGATGATTCTCGTATATCTTTGTGATGGGGACTGCCGGTATCGCTGAACAAAGGACTTACCGTTTCGATGGGATCGAAGTGGACGCATCTCGGCTTGTGGTCAAGCGGATGGGCGAGACCATCGATCTTGAGCCGAAGGCCATTCGCGTCCTGCTGCATCTTTTGGAAAACCGTCACCGCGTGGTGAGGAAAGAGGAGCTATTCGAAACGGTTTGGGCTGGAACCGAAGTTACCGACAACGCGTTGACGCGGGTGGTTGGGCAAATGCGGAAGGCGCTGGGCGACGATGCCCGGCAATCGCGTTATATCGAAACGGTTCCGACCGTGGGATACCGGTTTTGCGGAGTGCTGCAAGAAGAGGCGAGGCCGGACGCGTCGAAGCGGGAGCGCGGCAGACGTTTCCTTTGGGTGTGGCTGGCGGCAGGTTTCGCCGTGGCGGCTGTGGGCATCGGACTGTTTCGCAGCCAGCCCTCGTCCAGGCAACCCGCATCAAAACTCCGTCAGATTACCAACTCGAAGACGCTCGACATCAGCCCGGCGTTTTCGCCTGATGGACGAATGCTTGCCTATTCGTCGGACCGTGCGGGGCAATTCGAAATCTTCGTGCGCAGCGTCGATGGAAGCGGGCGCGAACTGCAAATCACCTCCGACGGCGGTGGAAGTGTGGAATCCGATTGGTCGCCCGACGGACGAACGATCGCATTTCACTGCATGTCGCGCGGCGGCATCTGTCTGACGCCGGCGCTCGGCGGTCCCATTCGCCAGATCACAACCTTCGGTTCGCAGCCATCGTGGTCGCCGGATGGAAAGACCATCGCATTTCGCTCCATGCGAATGATCTCGCCGTCGCCTTACGACACCGTTACCTCGTTCCCCAGTGAAGTCTGGGCGGTGAATGCGGAAAGCGGCGCGCTGCGCAAGCTCAGCCAAAGCGTGGAAAGCTACACCTCACCGTCGTTCACTCCCGATGGACGGTGGGTAATGGCGATCGTCACCGCGGATCGGAAGTCCGAGGTGCGCGCCATTCCGGTGGCAGGCGGCACGGAGCATGTCGTGTATTCTTCCGCCGCGCGCGGATTGTTCGCGCCGCAACTCTCGCCCGATGGGCGCACACTTTACTTCTCCGTTTTCGTCAAGGCGGACAGCAACGTCATCTACAGTCTGCCGGTGGACGCGAACCTGGTGGCGCAAGGCAATCCGGCGGCGATTCAGGTGACGCCGGAGAAGATTCAGTTCCTGCGGCTGCGAAAAGACGGGCGCGCGCTGGCGATGTCTCAGGTACGCGTCGATTCGAACTTGTGGCGCGTCAACGCGCGGGACGCCGCCGCGCCGCCGCAGCCGGTAACCGCGAATACGAACGAGCGCAATACAGTACCGGCGTTCTCTCCCGACGGAGAGTGGCTCGCCTATCACACCCGGCGATTTGGCGAGTCCGCGGAAGCTTGGAGAATTCGCGTGGACGGCCGCGATGCGGAATTGTTACATGCCGCGGCGAATGGCAGCTTCGGACCACAATGGCTTCCGGACGGCCGCGGACTTTTGATCCTAACGCCGCCAAGGGTGGTGCGGTTTTCCCTGGACGACCGCATGGCGCGGCCTGTGGACCTTCCCATCCCGGAGGGCGTGGACCGCAGCCCGGTTGGGTATCAGCGGCTGGGAATGGACGGCCACTCGGCTTTCGTCAACGGGAAGGTGGGGGCGAATCTGCGCGTCGGCGTAATGGATTGGCGCAGTGGAGCGCTGCGTTGGATCACGCCGGCGTCGAAGTCGATTGGGTTTCCGTCCGTCTCGCCGGATGGACGCCGCGTGGCGGCCGAGTTGCTGTCCGATTATTCTTCGCATGTGACGGTGTTTTCGGCGGATGGCGGAGAAGTTCGAATTTTGACCAGCGGATTGGAACAGGCCTGGCCCTACTCGTGGTCACCCGATTCCAAGCGCATCGCATTTGCCGGACAACGCGCCGGGGTGTGGAACATCTGGTCTCTGGATCCTGCAACCGGTGAACAGAAACGGTTAACGGACTATCGCTCGGCGCGAGCTTTTGTCCGCTATCCGGCGTGGTCACCGCGTGGCGACGCGATCGCGTTCGAGTTGACCGAAGTGCGCGGAAACATCTTCACGCTGGAACTGCCGCGATAAAGTCAGCGCGTGGCCGGGCTCATGCGCGCGTATGCTTGGCGGGGCACTCCGGCCTGGTCCAGCATGCGAATGAATCGCGGGTCCGCGCGGATGGGGTCAAAGGCGGGGTCCCACAAGGCCATTGGGAGATTGACGGAGCGCTCCTGACACGTTCGTTGCAAGTACTCGAAAGCTTTTTCTTTGTCTCCAACCGCGAGGTGAACCACCATGAGAGCTAAAGGCGCAACGTAACTCTGACTGGCTCTTTCCCGCAGCTGTTGCAGAATTGTGCGTGCTCGTTCCGGCTTTCCCAAACGCGCGTACGCGGCGGCCGATGCGGCCTGAAGCCAACCAGCTGGAGAAAACTTTTGGACGGCGTCAAGTTCAGCAACGCTCTCCGCGCGCATCCCCTTGATTTCCAAGCCGTAGGCATGGAACAAGTGCACGATCGGCTCCTCGTTTGCGACACGGATCACTTTGCGCGCCTGGGCGATCATGTCGTCGATGCGGGCGTTGTAGTAGAGATCGGCCGCCAGATCTTCGCCGATCATGCCGTTCAACGGATCGGGCTCCAGCGCGGCTTGCATCTCCTGCAACGCGCGTTCCCACTGCCCCGAAGCCTCCAGCCAATGAGCGTACCAGTGACGAACGTATCCGTTGCGCGGGCTCAGTTCCACGGCCTTCAGGAAGGAGCGCTCCGACTCCTTCCAATTCCATTCGGAGTTCAATTGCACCCCGCCCAAGGCGACGTAGGCATCGGCGGATTGCGGGTCCAACGCGAGCGCGCGGAGCGCCGCGGGCTTTGCTTTGCGCAAGACTTCGGCCGGCGGAATGACCTCAAAGAAGCCGAGATAGCTGTAAGCATCGGCCAGACCGGCATAGGCCGCCGCGTATTCCGGATCGAGCACCACCGCCTGCTCAAAGTACTCCGCCGCTTTGCGCACGCCGCTCTCCGTGAGGACGCTTAGCGCATTGCGTCCTTTGAGGTGCAAATCGTACGCCTGAGGATTCACTGCGCGCCGTTTTGCGACCTTGCTCTCCGGCTTCAAGCGGATGCGCGCCAGGATCTGCCGCGCAATCTCATCTTCCATCGTCTGCATCTCGTCGGCCGGACGGTTGTATTGCCGGCCCCAAAGCTGAGCGCCGTCGGTTGCGGCAAGCAGGTCCACTTGAACGGTCAGCCTTCCCGCGCGTTGCGTGAGTTTTCCCGTGACGATCACCTGTACGCCGAGTTCGCGCCCGATCTTTTGCGGGCTTTCCTGCTTGCTTTTATAGGCGAAGGCAGTCGGCCTGCCCATGACCTTCAATTCCGTTTCTCTGGAGAGGCTGTTGATGAGTTCTTCGGTCAAACCATCGCTCAAGTATTCAACGCTCTGGTCGCCGCTGCCATTCACGAAAGGCAGCACGAGAATCGAATCCATGGCGCGCAGCCGGTTTCGGTCCACCGCATACCAGAGCGCGGCCGCCGCAACAAGCAAGACGAGCGCCGCTAACGCGAATTGCCTACCTCGGGATGGCGATTTCAAACGCGGCGCCTGCAACTCGCGCAGTTGGTTTTCCAACTCCTTGCCCGATGAGTAGCGCGCGTCGCGATTCTTTTCCAGGCATTTGCGCACCACCTTGTCCAAACCAAGCTGCGATTCGAGAGGCGGCGGCTCAGCAGTCAGAATGGCGGTGAGCACGTCCGCGGCGTTGTCTCCTTGGAATGCTTTCCGGCCGGCAAGCATTTCGTAGAGCACCGAACCCAGGCTGAACAGATCGCTGCGCGCATCGACATCCTGCCCGCGCGCCTGCTCCGGCGACATGTAGGTGGGAGTACCCACCACCGTGCCGGTTCGCGTGAGAGAATCCGCATCGCCCGCCACAACGCCTTCCACCATCTTGGCGACGCCGAAGTCGAGGACTTTTACCAACCCATCGCGCCGCACCATAATGTTTTCGGGCTTGATGTCGCGGTGCACGATACCGGCCGAGTGCGCCGCGGCCAGTGCCGAAGCCGCTTGCGTGGCAATTCCGAGGACCGTCTTAGGGGACAACGCACCGGATGCGAGTTCCTCCCGCAATGTTTTGCCATCAACGAATTCCGTGGCTAGAAAGTGCGTTTCCCCCGCTTGCTCCACGCCGTAAATGGTGACGATATTGGGGTGATTCAGCGTGGAAATGGCGCGCGCCTCGTTCTGAAATCGTCGCAGCCACACGTCGTCCAAAGCAAGACGTTGGGGCAGAATCTTCAGCGCCGCTTTGCGTTTCAGCCGCGTATCTTCGGCGAGATAGACGTCTCCCATTCCGCCCGCGCCCAGCTTCGAGAGGATCGTGTAGTGCTTTAGACTTTGACCGATGTAGCGGTCAGGGGAGTTGGAATCATGCTTCATGAAGCTCGTCGCAAAAGTGGTTAACAGTAGGATAGCTCATGGGTCCTGGCTCGACAGGAAGCTTGCGCCGTGCGATTCTGGAGTGGAGGATTCGCCGGACGAAGCGGCCGCGCGTTGACGCCGCAAGGTGTTGGCGCGAGGAAAGTCCGGTCTCCGTAGGGCAGTGTGCCGGCTAACGGCCGGGGGGATTCGCTCAAAGCGGATTTCACGGAAAGCGCCACAGAAAATATACCGCCCGTGGCCTTCGGGCTGCGGGTAAGGGTGAAATGGTGCGGTAAGAGCGCACCGCGGCGGCAGTAATGCCGACGGCAGGGCAAGCCCCACATGGAGCAAGACCAAATAGGGGAGCAGGAGCGGCCCGCTCCGTTTTAACTCCCGGGTAGGTTGCTGGAGCCGGGCAGTAATGTCCGGCCAAGACGAATGGCCGCTACCCGCTTTCGGGCGGGAACAGAAACCGGCTTATGACTCCGGCGGATTCTCTAAGACTGATGCCTGCGGACACTCTACAATTCACCTGCATTCGTGGCTGCACGAAATGCTGCGAGCAAAAAGGCTGGGTCTACATTTCGGATAGCGACCTGCTGGCTGCCGCGCGGTTCCTTGGAATGAAGGCCGATGCTTTCGAAAAACGCTACGTGGTTCGCACGCGCCATCGTATGCGTCTGCGCAAACCGCCGGGAAAGCAATGCCATTTTCTCGAAGAGGGCGGCTGTTCCATTCATCCGTCGAAACCAACGCAATGCCGGCTGTTTCCTTTCTGGCCGGAGTTGGTGGAAGACCGCAAAGAATGGAAGCGGACGGGCCGCTATTGCCCCGGCATCGGACAAGGACCGCTGATTCAAATCGGCACAGCGGTTGAAACCGCGCATGAAATGAAGGCGGCGTATCCCGCCATGTACAAGTAGGGCGGGCATCTACAACGCCTCTGGAGTTTCTACATGTGCCGATGTTGTGTGTAGCAGATCTCCAGCCCCACTAGCGAAACTCCTTTAAGGCAGCCAGAATCGACGGTCCCAGCGTTTCCACTTTACGTTCGCCGATTCCAAACACGTGCCGCAGTTCGCGTAACGTTTTCGGCCGCTTGCGGCACAGGTCCTCCAGCGATTTATCGTGCAGAATGACGAAGGCCGGCATGCCCGCTCTCTTCGCTTCCGCGCGGCGCCACTCGCGCAGATGCGCCAGCAGCAGTTGATCCGGGGCCGCCGGCGGCGCGGGCACATGCAGCACTCCGTGCGGAGTTTCCGTCTTGCGGGCGCGGGTCTTCCATTCCGGCGTGAAGCCGCAGATGTCGCACGCGCCGCACGCCTGCCATTTCGGCGTTTCTCCGAAGTAGCGGCAGATTGTATCGTGACGGCACCGCCCTTGCGCCACAAAATCGCGGATGGCGCGATAGCGCTGCCAGGCACGCTGCTTTTCGCCCTCATCCTGAATCTCTCCGATGAAGTGCGCCAGCAGCGCGGTATCCCGCTTTTGCCAGAGCAGGACGCAATCCGCGGGCTCGCCGTCGCGTCCCGCGCGGCCCGCCTCCTGATAATACTGCTCGATGGATTTCGGCAGAGAAAGGTGAATCACCGCGCGCACGGACGCCTTGTTGATGCCCATGCCGAACGCGATGGTCCCCACCATCACGCGCGTCTCCCCGTTCATCCACGAATCCTGGTTGCGACGGCGGCGATCCGCGTCCATCTTTCCGTGGTAGCCGGCGGCGGGGATGCCATTAGATTGCAACAGCGCTTCCACCTGATCGACGCGCGCGGTGGTGGAGCAGTAGACGATGACCTCGCCATCCGTGGCATCCACGGCCTTCAAGAGTTGCTTCTCCTGCGTCTTCTGATCCACTTCTTCCACCCAATAACGAAGGTTGGGCCGGAAAAAGCTGCTGATGAAGGTTCGCGGCTCGCGCAGTTGCAACTGCGACAGAATGTCGTGCCGCACGCGCCGCGTGGCGCTGGCCGTGAACGCTGCGAGCGGGACTTCCGGGAAAGCGGTACGAAGTTTGTGAAGTTCACGATACTCGGGCCGGAACTCGTGGCCCCATTCGGAAATGCAATGCGCCTCATCGATGGCGAAGAGAGCCTTCGGAACATTCCTCAGCCAATCGATAGTATCCTGCCGCGCCAAACGTTCGGGTGAAAGATACAGCAGGCGGAGATCACCGGCGCGCGCCGCCTGCATCACATCGCGCTGATCCGGCATCGCTATGGAACTGTTCAATGCCGACGCCCGGATTCCCATCTCGCCGAGCTGCGCAACCTGATCGCGCATCAAGGCGATGAGCGGGGAGATGACGACCACCGTACGGTCCAGAACGACCGCCGGAAATTGGTAACAGAGAGATTTGCCCGCCCCCGTAGGCATCACGGCCGCGACGTCGTGGCCGTTCAGAATGCTCTGAATGATGTTTTCCTGCTTCGGGCGAAACGCGTCGTAACCCCAGTATTGACGCAGCAAAGCGTGCAGGTCAACCACCGGCGGCTAACATTCTTTGCGCAGGCCGCGCATCACCAGATCGATGCTTGTGCGGATGAGCGTCTCTTTTTCCACCCAGGGAAAATGTGGATTGCCGTGCGCGGAAATCAACAGAGAAGTCGTTCCGTGAATGGACATCCAAACTGATTGACTGGTCGCTTCGAGATCACCGAACTCCAGCAGTCCGCGATCCCGGCATCGAACAAGCGACCGGCGCAGACAATCGAATGTCTCCAGCCCGGTCTGATTCGTCTCCTGGAAGTTCGGGGCGTTCTCCAGATCTTTGAACTCCCGCTTAGGCGTGCAGAACGTGAGCACATAATGATGTGGATGTTCCAGGCCAAACTCGATGTAAAATCGAAGGCCGTCCCGTAACGCTTGTAAAGGATCGCTGACTTCCTGCTCCAGACGCTCCAACTCAGCCTTCAGAGGGACAAATGTTTCCTGGCAGAGGCTGGTAAAAAGCTCGTTCTTGTCGCGGAAATAGAGGTAAATGGTAGCGGGGGAGTACTCGATCTTGTCGGCGATTTTGCGGAGCGAAACGCTCGCAACGCCTTCCCGGACAAATAGTTGGCCAGCCGCGTCGAGGATTTTTCCACGCAGCATTTCTCTGTCGCGCGCGCGACGCTCGGAAATTCCCATCGTACTTAGTAAGTTACCGAACGCCGTTCAGCTTGTCAACAAGGCTGTCACCTTTAGGGCTTCCTTCCTTTGGCCTTCACCTTGCGCAACTCGAGCTTCTCGTCTTTCTTCACCTTATGCTTCTTCAAGATTTCGGCGTGAGCAGCCTTGTCCGCATCAGTGGCAGCGCCGTCGGCAGCGATTTCGCGCACGTCGGCGGGCGGCGGCGGCGCACCGTCCGAAGCGACAACAAGAGCCGTTCGCGGAAGCCCGGTCTTGTACTGAAGGGAACTTTCAATGCGCAGCGTGATATCGGCGTCTGCGCCTGGAAGTACTTCCAAATCGGCAAACAATGCCCCCGCCGGGATGGTGACACCGCCGCGCGAGGTCTTGACGGACAGTGCGGCTGTTGTCCCGCCGGAACGCCAGATTCGAAATACGCCCGAATCGCCGGACCCACGCCAAGCCCGCGAGACGTGCGCCGAAACATAGACAAGCGGATCTGTTTTTCCCGTGGGATTAGTGTTGTTGAGGTACTCCTCGATATTGGTGTAACCGTCGCCATCCGGGTCGGCATTCGCGTCCGCCGGGTTGGTCTTGTCCAAGCCGAACTGGTCCTCCCAATCGTCGGGGATGCCATCGCCGTCGGAATCCTTTGGCGGTGGAAGCGATCGATAGTTGGGCCAGCGCGCCGCGGGTGTCAGGTCCGTCTCGTCGTTCAACACGGCGCCCGTCCCGTTGCGGATGTCTCGAACGATTCGCCAATCGACAAGATCGCGGCTAGGCAGGATGGCACCGGCAAGATCGAGATCCGTTTCATAGGCCGCTTGAGCGGAGTGCGTGGTCACCTGAGGCGTGGCAAACGGCGATGTAGCCCGCACGTTATTCTCGCGAAGCTTTGAGGCGGAACTCCGGTAGCGGACCGATTTCCAATTGTCCGCCGTTCGATCGGAGTAGCCGTCCAGAATATTTCCGGCGGCGAAGAGCTTGTGCTCGACTTCGCTCATGAACGTGAACAGGACGCCCTTCACGTCGTGCCCCTCGATCCCCGTGGACGGCCCGTCTTTCACGTAGTTGCCGATCCAATTGGCATGAATCGGCTGGCTGCCGGTGTGCGAGGTCAATTCTTTTGCGTCGTAGATCACGTTGTTGCGAAAATCTAGTACGGGCGGGCCGAGTTCGCCGCCGGTGGTGCGCGCGTTGCGCAAACGGTTATGCGCATAAATGGTATGGTGTACGGTCATGAATGCGCCGGGCGTCGAGCTGCCAAACAAAGAACCGAATGCATGGCGGGGAGGCGTTTGATTCGGATTGAAGTAATCCATCGCCTCCGCTGAAATGGAATACTGCGCGGTTACGTTGCGGGCATTCGTCAATGTCAGATTCTCGTCGGTTGCCCACGATGCGGAAACGTGATCGGCGATGATGTTCTCGATCTCCTCGCCTTTGATGTTGAGGCCGTCACCCATATCCCCGCTGCGTACCTTCCCACGCCGGACACGTATATGACGAATGATGACGTTGCCGGCGAAGACAGCGAGCGAGCCGCCTTTGATGCAGATCCCTTCCCCGGGCGCGGTCTGCCCGGCGATGGTGATGTTCGGATGCGCGATCTTGATACTGCCGCCGTTCAGATCGATGATGCCGGAAACATCGAACACCACAATACGGTTGCCTTGACTGACCGCATCGGCGAAACTGCCCGGTCCTTTCGCGTTGAGGTTGGTTACTCGCACTACCTTACCGCCACGACCGCCGCTCGCGTACATCCCCGCGCCTTCCGCGCCCGGAAAGGCTGGAATTTTCTCTGCGCCTGGCAGTTGTGCAAACAACGCGGCGATGGAAATGACTGCGATCCTCATTCTGCCTTACATACTATCCTGGAACGTGGAGGAATTCATTGGCGGAACGTTATGACGTGATCGTGATCGGCGGCGGTCACAATGGTTTGGTGACGGCGGCCTACCTGGCTCGCGCCGGACGAAAAGTTCTAGTGCTGGAGAAGCGCGACCTTGTTGGCGGATGCGCGGTGACCGAAGAGATATGGCCGGGATATCGCGTTTCCACCGCCTCCTATCTCAGCAGCCTCATGCAGGAGAAGGTTGTCAAAGACCTGGAATTGGAACGGTTCGGTTACAAAGTGGATGCGAAAGATCCCGCGTTCTTTTCGCCTTTTCCCGATGGCCGTTATCTTTTCATGTGGCAGGATCCCAAGCGCACTTTGGAGGAGATCGCTAAGTTCTCGCGCAAGGACGCCGAACGCTTTCCCGCCTATGAGGAGCATCTGGAAAAACTGGCTGTCGTGGCGGAATCGCTGCTGCTGACAACTCCGCCTGAGTTTCCGCCGCGCGGGCTTGGAGACTTTGCCGATTGGATGAAGATCACCGGCAAGCTGCGCGGCCTGAGCCAGCGCGAAATCGTCGGCCTGGTGAAAGTGTTCACACAAAGCGCCGCGGATTTCCTGGACGATTGGTTTGAATCGCCGGAGTTGAAAGTGACGCTGGCCACCGATGGAGTGATCGGTGCGAATGGCGGACCGCGTTCTCCAGGCACGGCATACATTCTGCTGCATCACTGCATGGGCGGAATCGACGGCCATCGCGGCCTGTGGGGCTTCGTGCGCGGCGGCATGGGCGCTGTTTCCGAAGCGATCGCCGCCAGCGGGCGCAGCAAGGGCGCGGAGATTCGGCTGAATGCCGCGGTTTCGCAAATCGTAGTGAAGGACGGCGCGGCTAAGGGTGTCGTGCTGAGTTCCGGAGAAGAGATTGCCGCATCGGTGATTGCCAGCGGCGTCGATCCCATCGTGACGTTTCTGCGGTTGATCGAGGAGCGCCACTTGCCTGGCGACTTCGTGGCCTCCATGCGTCGCTACCGATGCGAAGGAACATCGTGCAAGATCAATTTGGCATTGAACGGCTTGCCGGAGTTTCGTGCGCTTCCCGGCGCACCCGCGCCTCATCACAAAGCCACGATGCACATTTGTCCCGACATGGATTATGTCGAGCGCGCCTGGGACGATGCGAAGTACGGACGTCCATCGCACTCGCCGCTGCTCGAAATGACGGTGCCCACAATGTACGACCCTTCGCTTGCACCGGAGGGAAAGCACATCATGGGAATCTTCCTGCAATACGCGCCCTACACTCTGCGCACTGGAACGTGGGACGAGTTGCGAGAACCCTTCGCCGATCGCGTTCTCGACGTAATTGAGGAGTATGCTCCGAATATCAAATCGATAATCGATCACCGTCAGGTGCTCACTCCGCTCGATCTGGAGCGCCGCTTCGGCATCACCGGCGGCAACATCTTCCACGGCGAAATGAGTTTGGATCAGATGTTCGTGATGCGTCCCGTGGCTGGCCACGCCCGCTACCGCACACCCCTGCGAGGCCTGTATTTATGCGCCTCCGGAGCACATCCCGGCGGCGGCGTCATGGGCGCGCCGGGTCACAACGCTGCGCGCGAGATTCTCCGCGACCGGTAGGCTGGCCGCATTCACGCATGCTAGGATGATGGCATGAGGACGACCATCGAGATCAAGCCGGAGCATCGGGAAAAGCTCGCCGGTCTCGCGGCCAGCCGCGGCGAAAGAGGGTTCTCCAAGATCATTGGAGAGGCGCTTGAAAACTACCTGCAATCGCTGAAAAGTAATAAGAAAGATGCTGAACGTCTGGAAGAGCTTGCAGGCTCGATATCTCCCGAAGAAGCTGAGGCTATGCAGAAGCTGGTGCGAGAGTGTCGCGAGGAGCCGTGGCGTACGTTCTAGCGGATTCGGACATTCTTATCGACGGTTTGAGTGGACGTGAAGACGCCGTATGCCGTCTCAAGAGCGAGCGTGAAAAGGGCTTGCTCAGAACAAGCTGGATCAATCGAGTCGAAGTCTTAGTCGGTGCCTCGACTCTCAGCCAACAGCGGATCATAGAAGAGTTTCTTGACCGCATCCCAATCCTCGAATTCAATTTCAGTGCAGCACGTCATGCAGCGCGCACACGTCGTGAACTTCTTCGGGATGGGAAGGGAATGGCCTTACCGGACTGTCTCATCGCCGGGATTGCCTTAGCACACGGAGCAGAACTGCTCACCCGGAACCTGCGACACTTTCAAAGGGTTGACGGTCTGAGACTCACAACGTTGTAACTCTCATCCCCACCACGACTCCCCGGGTGCGAGATTCTTCTTCGCCACGTCAGGGTTCAGTTCAACGCCAAATCCCGGCTTTTCACGAATCCGGTAATAGCCGTTCTCGAAGATCGGTCCGTCGTGGATCACCAGGTCCTGCCACCAATCAACATACTTTGCCAGTTCATGAACGCGGAACGTGCGCATCGACGCAGCTGCGTGGCACGATGCAATGGTGCCGACGGGACTCGCCGGATTATGCGCGGCCGTCCAAATATAGTAGTTGTCCGCCAGATCGTGTATCCGTTTCGATTCCAGCAAGCCACCAGATTTCGGAATGTCGATATGCACCACGTCGCAGCCTTGCAATTCGATAAGGCGGCGGAATCCATCGCGCGTGTAGAGATTCTCGCCCGTGCAAATCGGCACGTCCACGGCGTGAGTGACGCGAGCCATCGCTTCGGGATTGCCTGGCGGCACGGGATCTTCCAGCCACATTGGTTTTGCCGGTTCAATCGCTTTGGCCATCTGGATGGCATCGCGCACGTCGTATTTCCAATGCGCCTCCACGCCGAAGTCCGTGTCGGGGCCCAACTCGTCGCGAACCGTTTCCATCGCCTTCGCGATGCGGCGCAGATCCTTTAACGTCAGGCCGCGCGTGTAGCGGTCATGCCCCGGCTCGGAATAGGTGGGATCGGCCTTCGGCGGAATTCCGTCGCCCTGAAATTTGAACGCCGTCCAACCCATCTTCTCCGCTCGCGCTTCCCGAACCTGGGCGCGCCATTGCCGCATGTCCTCGACGTTGTCCACGGTTTGCAGCGTGCGATAAAACCGCACCTTGTCGCGGAATCGTCCGCCGAGCAGATTCACGGAAGGAGTCTCCAGAAGCCGGCCGGCGAGATCCCAAAGCGCTATTTCGATGCCGCTCGCCGCGGTTACCGTAACGCCGGCCAACGCACCCGCCCCCGCGCTCCTCATCAGCATCTTCGTATAGAGCATGTCGACGTTGAGAGGATCTTCGCCCAGCACCAGCGGTTTCAACTGTTTCAGTATCAGGTCCTTCACGCCGTATCCCCAATACGCTTCGCCAATACCGTAAACTCCCGCATCGGTCTCAATCTTAACCAGGTTCCAATCCCACGTCCCGCGCACGATCATGCACTTCACGTCGGTGATCTTCACCATTCCTTTGAGCGCCGCGGCCTTCGTGTGGAGCGGCAACGAGCCCATCGCGAACCCGGCCGCCGCAGTCTTGAAAAAATCTCGTCGAAACATGGAAATCATTGTACGCGTTTGCGCTTCGAAGCGAACTTCTCCCGAAACTTGCGCAGCTTGGGTGCCACCGCGAACTGGCAATAAGGCTGGAACGCGTTGTTCGTAAAGTACTCCTGATGGTAATCCTCAGCGAGGTAGAACTTCTCCGCGGGAACGACCTGCGTCACGATGGGGTCGCTGAAATACCGTTCCGTCGTGAGTTCTCGAATGATCTCGGCGGCGGCGCGCGCCTGTGCCGGAGTATGCGTGAAGATCGCCGAGCGGTACTGCGTGCCCGTGTCGTTCCCTTGCTGGTTCAGCGTTGTTGGATCGTGAATCGAAAAGAACACCTCCAATAGATCCCGGAACGAAGTAACCGCCGGATCGAACTTCACTTGCACCACTTCCGCGTGGCCGGTCGTGCCCATGCACACCTGCTTGTATGTTGGGTTGTCGACGTGCCCGCCCATGTACCCGGATTCCACCGAATGCACGCCTTCCATGTCGTCGTAGACGGCTTCCAGGCACCAGAAGCAGCCGCCGGCCAGAGTTGTAGTTTCCAATGTGCTCACACTCTGATGATATGCTCATGGAACATGAGACGAAGAGACCTGGTTCATGGCGCGTGGGGACTGCCGCTGCTGAGCGCGCAACAGACCGCAAAGCGGACGATCGACGAATACGCGGATGGCAACATCAAGCTCTCGCATCGCATGCCGATTCGGCGGTTGAGCGATGAAGACCTCTTGTTCCTACAACAGATCGGCGTGCGATGGGCGCGCATAGAGTTCGATAGCGACGGCACGTACGAATACATGAAAGCAACCGTAGACCGGTTGGCGCGCTTCAATATGCGGATCTACAGCGCCGTGCACTACGCCTATCGCGAGATCGACGTGCAGTTGGGACGCGGGAAGCGTGATCAGCTCATCGAGACTTTCTGCCAGCACCTGCGCGATTGCGGCCGGCTGGGAATTCCCGTTTCCAATTACGATTGGCATCCGGCGAATACATACACGACGTCTACCGTACTCAGTCCGCGCAAATACAAGGCGCGCGAGTTCAAGCTTTCCGATTTCCGCTCCAAAGTGGAGAAGCAGGCTTTTGATCGCGAGTACTCCGCCGAAGATATCTGGGCCACGTACACGTACTTTATGAAGGCCGTGCTCCCCGTGGCGGAGAAAGCCAACGTCAAGCTCGCACTGCATCCCGACGATCCGCCGGTGGCGAAGATGAACGGCGTGGCCAAACTGTTTGTTCATTACGACGGCTACAAGCGAGCTGAGCAGATCGCCGGCCGCAGTAAGCATTGGGGCTTGACGTTCTGCGTCGGGACTTGGTCGGAGGGCGGCAACCAGATGGGCAAGGATGTCTTCGGAATGATTGAAGACTTCGGCGGCCGCGGGAAAATCTTCGACGTGCATTTCCGCAACGTCAGCGGTCCCATGCCGCACTTCGTCGAGACGTTTCAGGACGACGGCTACATGGATATGTACCAGGTGATGAAGGCTCTTCGGAAGGTGCGGTTTAACGGGACGGTTGTTCCGGACCATGTTCCGGAACTCGCCGGGGATGCCGGCATGCGACGCGCCGGAACCGCCTATTGCATCGCCTACATGCGCTCCCTGCTGCGCCGCGCGAATGAAGAAGTAGGCTGATTCCATTTTCCACTCAAGGCCTGATTAGCCTTGACAAAGAGGATACAATGCAGTCATGTAATAGCCTGCTTTAAGCACGATGGAGGTGTCTGTGATCGATCTTAGAGAAGTGCGTTCCGTGACCGAATTTCAGCGCAACATCAGAGACTATGTTGGGCGGATCAAGAAGAAGAAGACTCCGCTCATTCTTACTGTAAATGGACGTGCGGAATTGGTTGTGCAGGACGCTGCGAGCTACCAGTTGATGCTCGAACGCCTGGAACGCGCCGAGAGCGTTGCTGCGATCCGCCGAGGTGTGGAACAGTCGGCAAGAGGCCAAGGCATTCCACTTGCCAAGGCGGAACTGAAACTCCGGAAAAGGCATGGCTTTTCGAGTTGAAGTTCAACCACAGGACGTCGATGATCTCGACTCCATTGCCAGAGACATCGAGGTGAGCAGCAGTTTCGCAGCCGCCCATGGGTGGTGATTGGCAGCGAAGTGCGTGTTCTCCTTTACGGCCGAAGAAATCGAACTTACAAGGGCGCGAAAACCCGTCACATCGAAACAGCTACAGAGCCGGATGGATGACCAACGCGAGGGCGTCACCGAGGGGAATTCTTGAGAATGGCCGCGCTATCATGAATAGGAATGTCCGCCGCACTGGTCTTGTTTGATATTGATGGCACTCTGCTGCGGCGTGCGGGACCTCATCACCGGCAGGCGCTGGTGGATGCCGTTCAGAGCGTCTGCGGTATCGATACGACCACCAGCCACATCCCCGTGCAAGGCATGCTGGACGGCGATATTCTCGCGTGGATGCTGCGCGATGCAGGCGTTCGTCAGCCGCGAATTCGCCAGTTGATGCCGTTCCTCATGAGGCGCGCGCAGTGGATCTACTCGCGGCGTTGTCCGGGGGATCTGACCGGAAATGTTTGCCCCGGAGTGGTGGAGTTTCTGGAACGGCTCCGGCAGAGGCGCGTTCCGGCTTGTCTGGTATCGGGTAATCTGTCGCGAATCGGTTGGAAGAAGATGGAGCGCGCGGGGCTAAAGAAGTATTTCCGATCCGGCGCATTTGCCGAGCGCGGAGCGACGCGCGCCGATCTGGTACGACTTGCGATGCGGGAAGCACGCGAGCACGGATGGCTTCGCCGCGGCGTGCCGGTCTCGTTGGTCGGCGATCATCCCAACGATGTGCGCGCCGCGAAGGCGAACGGCGTTCGGTCGGTCGCCGTCCTGACCGGCGTTTGTTCGAAGCAGGATCTGATCGGAGAATCGCCCGACGTTTTGGTGGAGGACATGCGATCGTTACGATTGGAGCAATTACTGTGAACTTGCGGTCATGGGCCGGCGCGCTGGTTCTGTGTTTGAGTGGATGCGGCATGCACGATACAACGCCATCCGGAACGGCGATTGTCGGCGCCACGATGATCGATTCGCGCGGCGTGGTCGAGCATTCCGTCGTCATCATTAACGGCGGGAAGATACAGGCCTCGGGAACGATGGCCGCCACTCCCATTCCACCCGGCATGGAGAAGGTGGAAGGCCGCGGAAAGTTTGTAGTCCCGCTGCCGGAGAAACTGGCATCGCTGGAAAAAGACCAGCGCGCGTCGCTCCTTCTGCTCTCCGCCGATCCTCGGTCCGATCCCGCGAACTTGCGAAAGGTGGAGCGCGTCATGGTGGATGGAAAGTGGCAGGCCGGAACGGAGCCGTATGCCAACTGAGACTTCGGCGCAGTCCCTTTCCGTTAAGCGCGCCGAAGTGGAATGGCACAACTTCGCGTCGTTCGGACAGCCCGAGCGCGCCCTGCAGGTCTATGCGGAAGAGAACGCGCGGCGCGGCGAACTGATCCGCGGCTTCCGCGAGTTCATCGGACCGGTCACGCCGTTTCTTGAGATCGGCGCGGCTGCCGGCCATTCCAGCTACATGCTGGTGAATGAATTCGATGCGCCAGGGTTTGCGCTCGATCTCTCCGCCGACGCGCTACGCCACGGTGTTCATCTGATGGATGCGTGGAAACTGCAGCGCGCTCCTGTTCGTGTCGCCGGCGACGCCGCGAATCTCCCTTTCCGGGACGGGTCGCTCAAGATGGTGATGGCTTGCCAGATGTTAAGCCAGTTCCTGGGCATGGAGCGCGTGTTCGAAGAAGTGAAACGCGTCCTCGCGCCGGGCGGCATTTTTCTTTTCGCGGAGGAGCCGCTCAAACGTTTGCTCACGCTGCGCCTCTACCGCTGCCCTTATTACGAAACGATGAAGCCATGGGAGCGTACGCTCTTCGACTGGGGCCTGCTTGGGTATTTTGTGCGCGACGTGATTGGTGCGCATCAGGAAGAGAGCTACGGCATCCGCCAGAACCACACGATGGGCGTAAAGGAATGGCACGAGATGATCTCGCGTCATTTCGACGATCGCCAGTATCGCATCTTCGTTCCTGAGCGGGGCTGGGGCGAACGCATAGTGAAGCGTCTGGCCATGCGCCTCGACTCGCATCGCAGTGAATGGCGGGCGGCCAAACTGCTGGGCGGAACCTTGGCCGCCGCCTGCCGCAAAGCCGGAGTTCCTTCCGATGTGCCTTTCGATATCGGCCGATTCGAAGATCTGCTGCGATGCCCTGATTGCCACGAAGGACTGCGTCGAGACGCGGAGGATGTCTTACTCTGCTCCTGTGGATACCGCGCCGGGAATGAAGGCGGCGTCTACAACCTGCTGCCGTCGGCGGAGAAAAAGGAACTTTATCCTGGCGACAGCGAAGACCTCATCGATTTTTGTTTGCCCAGCCACCAGCAGCGGCTCGGTGAAGGCTGGCACGAATTGGAAGGCGTTTTCGGCAACAAGTATCGTTGGATTGGCCCGCGCGCGACGGCGCATCTGAAACGGATGCGCCAAGGCCCATTGCGAATCCGCATTCGCGGGCTGGCTCATGAGGTTTCCTTCGGGCACGGAGACCAGCCTCGCATCGAGGTGAAAGTGAACGGCGGTAGCGTAGGCCAGTGGACGCTGGACCGCACAGGATTATTTCTCCTGGAGGCGGATGTTCCCGAAGCCGCTGACTACGAAGTGGAAGTGCTCGCGGAGCCCATTTGGGAAGTTCCCGAAGACTCGCGCCGGCTCACCGTAGTGTTGAGCATGCTGCGCCTGGTTCCACGCGAGTAGCTGTGTACCACTACGCTCTTGGTTGCTGTGGGGCAGGTCTCCAGACCTGCGAGGCGATCTCCAGATCGCCTCTGCCGGAAGTATCTGTATTCTCCGAGTCGGCTGCGTCGCAGCCGATGCTCCCAGTCTGGTCGCGGCTCGCCTGCTCCGTGAAACAGATCTCCAGGCTCCGCTGCGTTCGCGTTGCGAACGATGGCCGCAACGCGGCCATGAGGCGGTCTGGAGACCGCCTCGCAGACCTGGAGGTCTGCCCTACGTAACCGGGCCGGGGTTGAAAGGAGCAAGCGTGTTATGCAGCCCCCAATGATCCGCCCATGTTTTCTTGCGGCCGCTCGCGACGTCCAGCATCAGCCGGAATAGATCCCAGCCCACTTCATCCAGCGTCGCCTCTCCTGTCGCAATGCGGCCGGCGTCGAGATCGATCAAGTCATGCCACCGCTCGGCAAGCGCCGTGCGCGACGATATCTTAATCACCGGCGCCAACGCGAGCCCGTACGGTGATCCTTCTCCTGTAGTGAACACGTGCAGATTCATCGACGCCAGTTGCTGTGTTCCGCAGATAAAATCGCTGGCCGGAGTCGCCGCGAAAACCAGTCCCTTTGTTGTAACGCGTTCGCCATGCGATGCAACGCCCATCAATGCGCTGGAGCCCGCCTTGGCCACCGATCCAAGCGCCTTTTCCACGACATTGGCCAAGCCGCCGCGTTTATTGCCCGGCGTTGGATTCGCGCTCCGGTCGGCGTAGCCGCGGCTCAGATACTCGTCGTACCAGCGCATCTCGCGAATCAGCGCGAGGCCTACTTCCTGATTCACCGCGCGCGGCGTGAGGAGATGAACGGCGTCGCGAACCTCCGTAACTTCGGAAAACATGACGGTCGCGCCGGCGCGCACCAGCAGATCGGCGGCGCTGCCAACGGCGGGATTGCATGTCACGCCCGAAAACGCATCGCTTCCTCCGCATTGCACGCCAACCACAAGATCGGAAGCCGGGCAGGTCACGCGCCTCCGCCGGTTCAACTCTTCCAAACGCTTCTCCGCGAAGCGCAGAATCGCCGCGACGATTTCGCCGAACCCGCGCAGTTCCATGTCCTGCATGCGGATCACGTACGGATCGTGCTCCAGCACCGGTGGCAACGCGGCGGATGCCGTAAACATTTGCCGATCGGGAAAGAGACGCGCGGGCTGCATCTTCTCGCATCCTAAACTCACAATCAGCGGCTGGCCGCCGATGTTCGCATGACGGCTGATGTGCCGCAGGGTCTGTATGGGAACCTGCGCGCCCGGCGCGTCGATGGCCACGCCGCATCCATAGGTATGCGTCAAAGCAATCACGCCATCGACGTTGGGAAAGCGCGGCAGCAGTTCGTTGCGAATGCGCGCCACCGCATAGTCTACCGTCGGCGCGACGCACTGCACCGTGGTCGTTATGCCCAGAAGGTTCTTTGTCCCCACCGAACCATCGCGGTTCCGGTAGCCTTCGAACGTGTAGCCCGGAAGCGGCGGCATCGCAGCCGGCACGGCCGTCGCGATGGGCAAGTCGTCGAGCGAAGGCGGCACGGGCAGATCGAGATGTTCTTCACGCACCCATTGGCCGGCGTCCAGATCGCGCGCAGCGCGGCCGATGACTTGCCCATACCGAACTACCGGCCCGCCCTGAGCAATCGCGGCCAGTGCGACCTTGTGCGACTGCGGAATGCTCTCCCGCGCGGATAGCCCGCCGGCAAACATTGCGCCCGCGGGCACGCCTTCCGTATTCACAATGATCGCGACGTTGTCCGACGGATGAACCTTAACGTATCGATTCACTGCTTGTTCTTAAAAAAGTAGAGTTGGCGGCGAGTGCGCAGATAGATGCCGCCGTCGGCGAGGGCGGGCGTGGCGAAGCACTCGTCTTCCAGATCGCTCATGTGAAGCACTTCCCATTGCGCGGCGGCTTTGAGCGCCGTCAGCTTGCACGACGAACTGAGTACGTAAACTTTTCCATCGCCACCCACCGGGCTAGCCCAGTACTGCTCGATGGCGGGAACGCGGGCTTGCTTCTGCACTTCGCCGGTCTTCGGGTTGAGCGTCGTGAGCACTCCGCCGTCCTTCACCAGGAAAAGCGTGTCCTGATAGAGCAGCGGCGATGGAACGTTGGGAAGCGACTTGTGATAGCGCCACAAAACCTCTTTGGTCAAATCACCGCGACGTGTACCTGGCCGTACCGCGCTCATGCTGTTTTGCGCCGTGCGATGCAGAATCCAGAATTGCCAGTCACGCTCGTCAATCGCACCATTCTTGTCCAGATCGTTGTCGCCGTACCATCGCTGCAACTCCTGCGGCGCTTCGTCTTTGGTGATTTTTTTGTCGTTGTCCCTGTCATACTTCGCCAGCATCTCTTCCCAGCTTAGAACCACAGGCGGTTTGTCGAAATCGCCGCCCGTCTCCCACGCGTTGATGTAGATGGTTTCGCCGTCGATGATCGGCACGCACTTCAGCTGCCACGCCATGCCGTTCACCCACCAGATCTTCTCGCCGTTGCGCAGATCATACGCCGCAAGTTGGTAAGCGCCGGGGATCACAACCTGCTTTCGTCCGCCCTTCGGTTCGTAGAGCCCGGGCGTCGCGTATCCGCGCGTGACTTCCGGACGTTCCACTCTCCAGGCAACCTTCCCCGTGTCCTTGTTCAAAGCGATCACATACGACCCGGTATCCTGGTCACAAATCAAGACGAGCGTGTCGTCGAATAACGCGGGCGACGATCCGTGGCCGTTCTGATTATTGAACGGGCCTAAGGGGAGATTCCATTTATCCTCGCCGTCTACTCCGTATGCGAGCAGTCCATAATCGCCGAAGAACACGTAGACCGATTTCCCGTCACTCACCGGAGTCGGCGAGGCGGGAGAATTCGTTTTCTGCATGCCTTCTTTACGAGGACGCGGCGTCTGCCGCTTCCAAAGAATCTTGCCGCTGGCGCGATCCAGGCAGATTGTCGACAAATCATCGCCCTGATAGGCCGTGAGGAAAATCCGCGATCCAACCAGGATGGGCGACGAATGCCCCGGCGGCAACTCAGTCTTCCAGACCACGTTCGTATCGCGGCCCACTTCCACCGGCAGATTCTTGTCATTCGAAAGGCCCAGACCCTTCAGTCCGCGATATTGCGGCCAGTCAGCAGCCGCAAGATTTATCGTCAATAGAAAAAGAAAAACGGAACTGTACATTGGATGTCAGCTTATCAGTTTCGCAGGCGTTCCTGAAACCGTGCTACCGCTGCCGCAAAGGTATTTCCGTAGGTTTGCTGAAACAATTCACGCCAATTCGCGGGGCGCCGCATGGTGGCTTCCAGATACTTCTGGAACACATCGCGGTCTTCGCGCATCAGAAACTCCACGAAGTTTTTCCAGGCGATATAGGAGAAGCGCATGTCGTAGGTGGGCGAGCGCAGCGCGGGATCGATGACCGGCAATAATTCTTCCGTCCTGGCGCGCTGTAGAAAAGTCTCTTGGGTCACGTAACTCTTCTGATCGCCAAAGGAAACGGCAATTCCTTCGGCCAGCCACTCCACCTTGGCGAACGCGTATGCGGCGGCCACGTTCTGATGCTGGTGAATCAGCGCATGCGCCATTTCGTGCTTCAGAAACTCTCCGTGATCGAGTCCCTTCTCATCCAATTTCGGAGAGACGTAGATGGCCGTTCCAGTCGCGATGGCCACGGCGCCGACACCTTTTCCCGCAACCAGCGCGTAACGCTGGAAATGCTGCCAGTCAGGGCAGAGAACTACCACGATTCGTTTCTTCGCCGGCAAGCGGAGATACGATTCGCCTTCACGTAGATACCTGTCCAGTTGGTCATAAGCCGGCTTTTTCCGGAAGCCGTCGGGGATATACACGTCGGTCCATTGCGCAGGGAAATGCCGGTAGCCCGGCTTCCACGGCGACCATGCAAAGAGCGGCCCCCATGGGAAGGAAGCAAGTATGAGAAGTCCCAGAGTAAGGCAGAAAATTCGAACGGCGCGCCACCGCATAGTGCCAGTCTAGCCCGCTCATTGTCATAATGTCGGGATGGTCCTGCCGCTCGCCGTCCTTGGCGTCTTCCTCGCTTTCGGGCAACAGGACGCTTCCACCGTCGCTCTGGGAAAGAAACTCTTCTTCGATGGGCGGCTCAGCGAAGATGGCTCCGTTTCCTGCGCGACGTGCCACATTCCGGAAGAAGGTTTCGCGGATCATCATGCGATCAGCCCGGGCGTGTTCGGCCGCAAGGGGAATCGTCACACGCCTTCCTTGATTGCCCGCGCCGCCGGAGCGCTGCACTTCTGGGATGGCCGTTCGCCCTCATTGGAGCAGCAGGTATTGGAGCCGATTCGCAATCCCAATGAGATGAGCATGACCGTGGCAGGCGTGGTTCGGCGACTCCGTGAAGACCCGGCGATGAAACATTTCACGGAGACGACGCTGGCCGCCGCGCTCGCCGCCTACGTTCGCACCATTCGATCTGAAGACGCGCCTGCCGATCTTTTTCTGAAGCAAGGCGGCGGCCCATTGAGCCCACTTGCTTTGGAAGGGTTTCGCCTGTTTCGCGACCGCGCCCGTTGCTACATCTGCCACTCCGGCGGCCAGTTCACCGACGAGAGTTTTCACAACACCGGCATCGCATGGCGAAATGGGACGTTGCTTGACGAAGGCCGCGCGATCGTAACAGGCAAGCCCTATCACAGAGGCGCATTCAAGACTCCGGCTCTGCGTGAGATTGCACGTACCGCGCCCTACATGCACGATGGCAGCATTGCGACGCTGGAAGCTGTGGTGGAGTTTTACGACAAAGGCGGTAACCGCAACCCTTGGCTCGATCCGAATCTGCAGCCCTTGCACCTCACTCCGGCCGACAAGCAGGCACTCATTGCGTTTTTGCGGGCCCTTTCCGGCACGGTACGCGACGGTCTATAGTACTTCTAACTCAACCGGAAAGTACCAGCACAGTACCATTGAAAAACCGTTTGGTTGTAGAACGCTGGACTCTTTTCAGATCCACGCAGGATTGGGACAATCCATTCAGATGAACGCGAGACGAATCGAGTAGGCTTCTCCTCCGGAGCCTAACTATTCACTTCTCACTCCCAGTCCCCCGCGCCCCTTCGCGCGGGGGATTTTTGATTTCAAACTGCCCAACGCCGCCGACGGTATTCCCAAACATCCGGTCAATTGACCGGATACTCGAGTTTGTGTGGGCAGATCTCCAGATCCCGCATGGCCTCGTCGAGAGGCCATCGGTTGCCGTGCTCGGAGTAATCGATTACTTCCGGCAGAGCCGGTCTGGAGACAGGCTCGCAGAACTGGAGTTCTGCCCCACACAGCAGCACAGCCGCAACCAAAGAAAATCTTTGCAGTCTAGGAAGATTTCAAAGTCTATCAGCCGCAACCAACGGATACTCTTCCCGGTTTGGAAGGATTTCAGAGATTACTTTGCGGCAAGCTGGCGCAGAACGTACGGAAGAATTCCGCCGTTGCGGTAGTATTCGGCTTCCATCGGCGTATCGATGCGCACGACGGCGTCGAAAGTTTTCTCGCTGCCATCGGCGGCAATGGCGCGCACGGACACTCGCTTCGAAGAGGCAATTGCCGCCTTCAGCCCTTCGATGAAGTACTGCTCCGTTCCATTCAGCCCCAGCGACTCTTTACTTTCTCCCGCCTGGAATTGCAACGGCAATACACCCATGCCCACCAGATTCGAACGGTGAATGCGCTCGAAGCTCTCCGCGATAGCCGCCTTCACGCCAAGCAACTGCACGCCTTTCGCCGCCCAGTCGCGCGATGAACCCGAGCCGTATTCTTTCCCCGCCAAAATAATCAGCCCGACCCCTTGTTCTTTGTATCGCGCGCTTGCGTCGTAGATGCTCATCAATTCGCCGCTTGGCTGATGCTTGGTCCAACCGCCTTCCACACCACCCGCGAGTTGATTCTTCAGGCGGATATTCGCCAGCGTCCCGCGCACCATGACTTCATGGTTGCCGCGACGCGCGCCGTACTGATTGAAATCTTTCGGCGCGACTCCGTTGTCCTGCAAATACTTCGCGGCGGGAGAATCCTTGGCGATATTGCCGGCCGGTGAAATGTGATCGGTCGTAATCGAATCGCCCAGCAGCGCCAGAGCGCGCAATCCTAACAGATCGCCGCACGAGGTTTCCGGATCCACCATCTCATCGAAATACGGAGGCTTGCGGATGTACGTGGATTGGCCGTCCCAATCGAACAGATCGCCTGTGGTGGTCTTGATGGCGCGCCATTGCGCATCGCCTTCAAACACCACTGAGTATTCCTTTTCAAACATCTCATTGCGCACCGAAGCGCTCACTGCCTGCTGCACTTCCGCGTTCGACGGCCAGATGTCGCGCAGATAAACGGGGCCGCCATCGCTGCCCGTTCCGAGAGCTTCGTTTTGCAAGTCGATATCCACTTTGCCGGCGAGCGCGTAAGCAACCACCAATGGCGGCGACGCCAGATAATTCGCCTTCACCAGAGGATTCACGCGTCCTTCGAAATTGCGATTCCCCGAAAGTACAGCTGCCACCGTCAGTTTGCCGTCCGTAACGGACTTCGCCACGGCATCGGGCAGCGGACCGCTATTGCCAATGCAAGTTGTGCAGCCGTAGCCGACCAAGTGAAATCCCAGCGCTTCCATCGCAGGCACAACGCCCGCGTCCTGAAAATAATCCATCACGACTTTGGAACCCGGAGCAAGCGACGTCTTCACCCACGGCTTCGTCTGCAGGCCCTTCGCCACCGCCTTCTTGGCAAGCAACCCGGCCGCGATCATCACCGACGGATTGGACGTATTCGTGCAGGACGTGATGGCCGCGATGACCACCGCGCCATCCTGCAACGTGCCGCCGTTGAACGCCGCGCTCTTGGGTTCGCCGGCAAACGCCTGCTTGAAGTTCGACCGCATCTCTGGAAGGTTGATACGATCCTGCGGCCGCTTCGGTCCCGCAAGGGAAGGAACAACCGTCGAAAGATCCAGGCCGAGCGTATCGTTGTAAACCGGGTCCGGCGCATCCGCTGTGAGAAAAAGGCCGTTCTCTTTGGAGTATGCTTCCACCAGCGCGACCAGATCCGGCGGGCGGTTGGAAAGCCGCAGGTAATCGAGCGTCTGCTCATCGACCGGGAAGAAACCGATGGTCGCGCCATATTCGGGAGCCATGTTGGCGATGGTTGCGCGGTCTGCCAGACTCAGTTCCCTCACGCCGGGTCCATAGAATTCCACGAACTTCCCAACGACGCCTTTCTTGCGCAGCATTTGTGTCGCGGTAAGCACAACGTCGGTGGCGGTCACGCCTTCCGGTACTTTGCCGGTCAACTTGAACCCGACTACAGGAGGCAGCAGCATGGTGATCGGCTGGCCCAGCATGCAGGCCTCCGCCTCAATTCCGCCCACGCCCCAACCAACCACGCCCAATCCGTTGATCATCGTGGTGTGCGAATCCGTTCCCAGCAACGTGTCGGGATAGGCGACTCCGTCGTTGCGGAACACAACCGGAGCAAGGTATTCCAGATTCACCTGATGGACGATTCCGGTGCCCGGCGGAACGGCTCGGAAGTTGCGGAACGACGATTGCGCCCATCGCAGCAGTGCGTAGCGCTCGTGATTGCGTTGGTACTCCAGCAGAACATTGAGATCGAATGAGTCCTTGCCGCCGAAGTTATCCACCTGTACGGAATGATCGATGACAAGATCGGCCGGAATTAGAGGATTGGCCAGTTTCGGATCGGCACCCATCTTTTTCAACGCGTCGCGCATGGCTGCTAGATCGACGACTGCGGGAACGCCCGTGAAGTCCTGCATCAAAATACGCGCCGGGCGGAAGTTGATGTCGCGAGGTTCGGCCGCCGTATTCCACGAGGCGATGTATTCGATATCGGAAGGCTTCACCGTGCGGCCGTCCTCGCATCGCAACAGGTTTTCCAAGATGACGCGAATGGAGTAGGGCAAGCGCGAAAGATTTCCCAAGCCGGCCTTCTCCACCGCGCCCAGTCGAAAAATCCGATATGAACTGCCGCCCGCCGTAAGCGTGGAAGCAGCGCCAAAGCTGTTTGATTTGCTCATGTAATTGTGTTTCAGGAGGGTAAATCCTATTGTACGAAACGCCACGATGCCGCTGCAAAAAAATACCGGCCGCCCATTGCTGAGCGGCCGGTTCGTTTGGCTACGGACGGAGGAGACAGAAGCCAGACGGAAGGGAGAGAGTAGTTATTTGTGAGCTTCCACCATCAGATTGTTGATCACCGAGAACACACCATGCACGCCGTTGGCGCGGAGGTAGGCGATATTCTTGTCCATTTCATTTCCCACCATGCCTTCCAGCGTTACGTTGCCGTTGTTCACAATGATGTGGATGCCGGGGATGGCCCCCAGCGCGTAGCGATTGAGCGCCGGCTGTGAATAGATGGAACGGTACAGGGCCAGCCGCAGCCTGTCGTCGAAGGGAGAAAGCGGAAGCACTTCGATCTTGCTGTTAACGCGGGCCACGCCGGGAATGCGCTTCACGACGTTTTCGGCGTCCGACTTCAGCACGGGACGCGTTACGCGGCCAAGCAGAGTGACTTCATCCCCCGTCACTTGAAACGAAAGAGTATCGAAAACGTTGAAGTACGGAAGCATGACCAGCTCATGCCGTACCTTCTCTTCGAGCGGTTTTGCGTTAGCGGATTCGCGCGTGGACGCGGGCATCAGCATCGCGGCGAGCATCAGGCCCCCAGTAAGCACGAGGGCGAATTTACTTGTCTTTTTCATTGTTTTTTCGGCCTCCTTTAACTGCCGTCACTGTATAGTACGGAGGCGCGCGGAAACCGGTTTCAGCAATGCGGAGGAGAGGAGACTTCCTTACATTTCTTTACATAGTTTTCGCATTGAAGGTTCCCTACGCTCGCAAGATCTCGCGGATCACTTCGCCGCCGGTATCCGTGAGGCGCTTGTTGCGGCCTTCATGCAGGTAGGTAAGAGCCATCTGATCGAGGCCTAGGAGATGCAGAATGGTCGCGTGCAGATCGCGCACGTGGAATTGTTTGTCCGCGCCTTTCAATCCGAAATCGTCCATAGCGCCGGCGTGCGCTCCTGGCGCGATGCCCGCGCCTGCCATCCAACTCAACATCGCCCACTGATTGTGATTGCGTCCGCGCGCGCGGCCACTGCCCTCGTTGAACGGCGTGCGGCCCATCTCCGACGTCCACACCACCACGGTGTCGTCAAACAGGCCACGCTGCTTCAAGTCGGTGAGGAGCGCGCTAACCGGACGGTCGATTTCGTTGATGCGAGCCGGCAGCAGGCGTTCGATATCGGAATGATGATCCCAGGAAAACGTTCCGTTCTCCCATCCATGCACCAGCAGGACGAAGCGGACTCCTTTCTCTACCAGGCGTCGGGCCATCAAACATTGGCGGCCGAATGAGCCCGTGACCGGATCGTCGATTCCGTAAAGTTCGCGCGTGGCGCGCGATTCCAAGTTCAGATCCACCACTTGCGGAGCTTCCATCTGCATGCGGTAGGCAAGCTCGTAGGAGGCAATGCGCGCCTCCAAATCGTCCGTCGCGGTGCGCTGCGCGGCGTGCTCGCGATTGAGCGCCTGCAAAAAATCGAGCTCGCGCCGCGCCTGCTCCCGTGTGACCCCTTGCGGCGAATCGAGATTCAATACAGGCGTGCCCACCGGACGGAAGGCGGTCCCTTGATACGATGCCGGGAGATAGCCGCTGTTCCAAACCGCGGGACCATTGACGGGTCCACCGCGCGGATCATGCAGGACGATGAATCCGGGAAGATTGCGATTCTCCGAGCCTAATCCATACGTTGCCCAAGCGCCTACCGACGGGCTGCCTTGCAAGATGGAACCGGTGTTGATGTGCAGCGTCGCCGGCGAATGATTGTTGCTGTCGCCCTTGATGGCGTGAATGAACGCAAGATCGTCCACCACCTTCGGCAGATGCTCGAACATCGTGGACAGGTACATGCCTGATTGCCCGCACTGTCGAAAGGGCGCGATAGCCGGCACGGCGCCATGCGGCCGCTCCAGGAAGCTGCGAATCTCGCCGTCCACGTCCTTCGGCACAGGCAGCCGCTGGCCTGCGTATTTCTGCAGGGCGGGCTTGTGCTCGAAGGTGTCCACTTGGCTCACTCCGCCCGACATGTAGAGGAAAATGACGTTCTTCGCTTTCGGAGCAAAGTGTGGTTTCTTAGGAGCCATGGGGTCCACGGCGGCGTTGACCATGTCGGCGAGCGCCAATGCGCCGATGCCGTTGAAGGCTCGCGCCAGAAGCTCGCGTCTATTATTACTCACTGCGACGAATTCCTTCGGTTGCGTCTTTGCTGTGTGGGGCAGATCTCAGGGCAGATCTCCAGATCTGCGAGGCGGTCTCCAGACCGGCTCTGCCGGGACCTATCCCTCGCCGGTTCGGCTGCATGGCAGCCGATGGCCTCTGGCGAGGCCATGCGGGATCTGGAGATCCCGCCGCAGATCTGGAGATCTGCCCCACAAATTGAGGAAGTGTAAAAAAACAGCTAGTCGACATAGAGAAACTCATTCGTGTTGAGCAGGGTGCGGCACAGGCTTTCCAGGCCAAGATCCGCGGATTGATCCAACTCATTCGGCGTAGGAGCACGCAGCAGGATCCGCTCGAAAGCCGCTGCTTTTTCTTTCACAGCCGAAGCAATCAAGCCCGCCTGTTCCACCGTGAGGGTATCGTTCATCAGCGTGAGCGCTTGCAGCGCCGTGGTCGATGACACACGCCGTTCACAAGAGAACTGCAACACCGGCGCGTCGAATGCCGCCAGAAACGGAACTTCAAGCTGCCTGCGCTGGAAAACGTAGATGGACCGCCTGTAAATCTCCGGTCCTGTCGCGGGCATCCAACTGGGAATGTTCTTGATGGTCATCCGCTCTTTCAGCGCTGCGGGCATCGGAATAAACGTGCCGGGTCCGCCAGGATCGTCGTTCAGCGATCCTCCTACTGCAAGCAAGTGGTCGCGCAACACGTCTCCCTCCAGACGACGCCGGTTCTGACGCCAGAGCAGAGTGTTGGCCGGGTCCTCTTTCTCTTCCGCCGCCGACGATCGAATGGACGTCTGCCGGTACGCACTTGATGTCACGATCAGGCGGATCATCGACTTCACGCTCCACTTATTCTCGACGAACTGCACGGCGAGGTGATCGAGCAGTTCAGGATGCGTTGGCCTCGCGCCGTTGCGGCCGAAATCGCTGGAGGTGGCAACAATGCCCGACCCGAACAAGTATTGCCAGATGCGATTCACCATGACGCGCGAGGAAAGCGGATTCTCCGCGCTTCCAATCCATGCCGCAAGCGGCGTGCGCCAACCGCGCACGTTTCCGAACTGGTCGGAAGGCAGAAGAGAGTCGCCGCTGCCTCCAGCCGCGGACAAAACACCGGGCTTCACCCATTCGCCCGGTTGATCGAATTCGCCTTTGATGCGCACGAACGTCACAGGAAGGAACGGCCGGTTCGGATCGTTCGGCATGTTGCGCACCGCATGGGCGACCGGCTCGAAGCGGCGAAACGCCCGCTGATAGACGCCCATATCACGGCCGCCGCGATTGCCATCCACATCGAAGAGCAGCTTCAGATATTTTTCTTTTTCTTCCGTGGTGAAGATCTTGTCGTCCGGGTTGGTGACGACTCCATTGGCAATAGCCCGCGTAATGCGTCGTTCCAACTCAAATACGGCAGGAGTCAACTTGCGATTGTAGGACTCCGTGTTGATCTCATCCGCCGATGGCGCCGCAACGGGCACCGTGCCTTGTTCCGGCACATTGACTCCGGATGCTTTCAACTTCTCGAGCATCCAACGTTGATACTCGTCGAAGCGAGCCTGCGCCTCCCGCAACTGGACAAGGGCTGATTTGTGAGATTGCGCGGCCCATTCTCTGCGCTTCTTGTCCGCGAAATCGACACGCGGCTCCACCATCTCGATGGCGCTGAAGAACGCTTGCAAACGATAGAAGTCTTTTTGCGGAATCGGGTCGTATTTGTGATCGTGACACTGCGCGCACTTCACGGTCACGCCCAGAAACACCGATCCCACCGTACCGGTGATCTCATCCAAAGTCATCTGCCGAAGTTGCTGCGCCATGGTGCTTTGGAAACGCGGACCCAATCGCAGGAAACTAGTTGCCACCGTGGCATCCTCGCCGCCGTTCGGAATCTCATCGCCGGCCAGTTGCTCTTGCACAAACCGGTTGTAAGGCTTGTCCGTGTTGAAGGCGCGGATCACGTAGTCGCGATATCGCCACATATGGTAGTTTTCGCGATCCGCTTCGAAGCCCTGCGTGTCGGCATAACGGGCCAAGTCGAGCCAGTGACGGCCCCATCGCTCGCCGAAAGCCGGGCTCGCCAGAAGGCGGTCCACCAACTTTTCGTAAGCATCGGGCGCGGCGTCTTCCACGAATCGGCGGACCTCTTCAAACGCCGGAGGAATCCCGGCCAAATCGAAGTAGAGGCGTCGTATGAGCATGACGCGCGGCGCGTCCGCCGATGCCGTCAGTCCCTTCGATTCGAGGTTCGCGAGGATGAAATTATCGATGGAGTTGCGCACCCAGGATACTTTCTTCACGGTTGGAGGCGCCCGTTTGACGGGCTTCTGAAAAGACCACCATTCCTTCGTCGCCGCGCTTGTTTGAGCAGGCATCGACGCAATCCAGGAAGATAAGGTCTGAATCTCATCGGCTGGCAACGGGTCCGCCGACAACGGCATGCGCGGCTTCTCTTCTCCGGAAATGAATCGGATGATGGCCGATTGACGAGGGTTTCCCGGCACCAACGCGGGGCCCATGCGCGATCCGCCTTGGATCATCGACGCCAAGGAAACCATCGACAATTTCGACGCCCCATTGGTAGCGCCGTGACAGGAGATGCAGCGCTTCTGAAGAATCGCCTGCGCTTGCGACGTTAGTGTCGCATCCTGCGCGAGCGCACGCGCCACCAGCAATACCGTAAGGAGGAGCATCCAGTAGTCAACTTATTGAATCCGGGGGCCGGTGTCAAACGTAAGCAACGGCACTACTGATGTGGGGCAGGTCTCCAGACCTGCAGCGGGATCTCCAGATCCCGCATGGCATCGACAGATGCCATCGGCTGCTCTTGCAGCCGCCATGCAGTAGGCGATCACTGCCGGCAGAGCCGGTCTGGAGACCGGCTCGCAGGCCCGGAGTGCCTGCCCCACAGCGCAGCACAGCCGCAACCAAAAGAAATCTTCTCAGATGGCGCAGCACAGCCGTTTCACAGAGTAGTAGCAGATGCACTATTCTTCGTCGTGTTGCGCGGCGAGCCTGGTAATTACGCCCATATCTTCCAACGTCGTTACGTCGCCGGCAACGGAGTTTGATGTGACGATCTCCCGCAGCAACCGCCGCATGATCTTACCGCTACGCGTTTTCGGCAGTGCCTCGGTGAAGCGAATCTCTTCGGGACGCGCGAATGAGCCGATCTCGTGCGCCACCCATTGGCGCAACTCTTTTCCGAGCACGGTGTGATCGTAATCGCCTTTCTTCAATGTGACGAAACAACAAACGGCTTGCCCCGTCACTTCATGCGGTCTGCCCACCACTGCCGCTTCCGCAACCGCGTGATGACGCACCAGCGCCGACTCCACCTCCATCGTGCTCAACCGGTGTCCGCTGACATTCATCACATCGTCCACGCGGCCCAGGACCCAGTAGTAACCGTCCTTGTCGCGACGCGCGGCGTCGCCGGTGAAATAGATGCCCGGAATACGTGACCAATAATTCTCCTTGTAACGCTCCGGATCACCCCACAACGTGCGCAGCATGCTGGGCCACGGCCGCCGGATGATGAGAAAACCTTCCTTGCCGTCCTCAACCGGAATGCCATTGAAATCGACAACCTCGGGCAGAATGCCGGGCAGCGGCATTGTCCCTGAGCCGGGCTTCAACGGAATTGCACCGGGCATCGGCGCGATCATGATCGCTCCCGTTTCGGTTTGCCACCACGTGTCGACAATCGGGCAGCGGTCCTTGCCAATCACGCGGTGATACCACTCCCACGCGGCGGGATTGATCGGTTCGCCGACGCTCCCTAGCAGACGCAGGCTCGACAGATCGTGCATGTTCGGCCACTGCTCGCCTTGCCGCAGCAGCGCGCGAATCGCGGTGGGCGACGTGTAGAAAATGTTGACGCGATATTTTTCCACGATGCGCCACAAGCGGTCGAAGGCCGGAAAATCCGGCGCGCCTTCGTACATCACGGTCGTCGCCCCCGCCGAGAGAGGGCCATAGACGATGTAACTGTGGCCGGTCACCCAACCGATATCGGCGGTGCACCAGTAGGTATCCTCTTCCTTCAAATCGAAGACCCACTTCATCGTCATGGTCGCTTGCAGCAGGTAGCCGGCCGTGGTGTGCAGAATGCCTTTGGGCTTGCCCGTCGTACCGGAAGTATAAAGAACGTAGAGCGGATGCTCGGAATCCAGCGGGACGGCGGGACAATCCTCCGACACGCCTTCATCCAGTTCGTGCCACCAATGATCGCGACCCGCCTGCATGCTCACATTCGAGCCGCTTCGTTTGAGGACAACCACGTCCTTCACGGTCGGGCAATCGCCCAGCGCCTCGTCGACCGCATCCTTCAAGCGAACCTCTTTTCCCCTACGCCAGCCGCCGTCCGCCGTAATCACGACGCAGGCCTCCAGATCCTGAATGCGCGCTTTCAACGCCTCGGCGGAGAAGCCTCCAAAAACAACGCTGTGCGTGACCCCGATTCGCGCGCACGCAAGCAGTGCGATGGGCAACTCCGGCACCATCGGCATATAGACGATGGCCCGGTCGCCCGCCTTGCAACCGCGCGCCTTCAGAACGTTGGCGAATCGCGAGACAAGCCTGTGCAACTCCTGATAGGTGATCATGCGCTGATCGCCGGGCTCGCCTTCCCACAGGATGGCCACTTTGTTTTTGCGATGCGTGGTTAGGTGCCGGTCGATGCAGTTGTAGGAGACGTTCGTCTTGCCGCCTACAAACCATTTCGCAAAGGGCGGGTTCCATTCAAAAACATGCTTCCACTTTTCAAACCAGTACAGCTCTTTTTCGGCAAGCGTTCCCCAAAACTTTTCGGGATCGTCCTTGGCCGCATCGTAGAGGGCATTGTAGGCATCGATGCCGGAAACGTGTGCCTTGGCGGCAAACTCGGGGCTTGGGTTGTAGATAGTTTCGCTCATGTTAGACAAGGTGGAATTTTACCATTACCAGTCGGCTACCGATCCGTCGCGATGGAAACAGGCCATGGTCACCTCCGGCGCGAAGGGATATTTTGCGGCCGCTTTTTCATTGATCTCGATGCCCAGCCCAGGGAGCGTTGGAGGATCTACGTATCCGCAGGCAACGTCGAGAGGGTGCGTCAGAATATCGTTTCGCCACGGAACATCGGCGCGCACCACTTCCTGGATCAGATAGTTCGGCACGGCGAATCCAATATGAATGGAAGCCGCGGTGCTCACCGGCCCTTGCGGATTATGACACGCCACCGGAATGGAATACGTTTCCGCCATGGCCGCGATACGCCGAGCTTCACTGATGCCGCCGCAGTGGCTGACGTCGGGCTGGATGATGGCGCAGGCGCGCTTCTCCAGCAACTCGCGAAACTGCCAGCGGCCCACCAAACGCTCGCCTGTCGCGATAGGAAACGGCAGCGCGCGCGACACTTCGAGTAGAGCGTCGACATGTTCCGGCCAGCACGGCTCTTCGTACCAGAAGAGGTTGTAGTCGGCCAGCAGCCTGCCGAATTGGATGGCGGCGGCGGATGTAGTGCGCGCATGCAGGTCGAGCATGATGTCGACGGAATCGCCCGCGGCCTTGCGCATCGCCTCCACGCATTTCGCTGCGCGCTTCAACGTCGCCGGAGTTTCGATCAGCTCCGCAACGGGAATGGGCATCGCCTTAACGGCGGTGAAGCCCTTTTCGAGACTCACGTGAATCCGCTCTCCGAAAACCTCCGGCGCTTCCGATTGATAGATGTCCTCCATGAGGCCGCCGCCGAGGTGATCATACAGCCGCAGCCTGTCCCGCACCGGGCCGCCCAGCAGTTCGCACACCGGCTTGCCGGCCTCTTTCCCCTTGATATCCCACAGCGCCTGATCGATGCCGCTGAGCGCCGTCATGGCAACGATGCCGCCGCGCCAAAAATATTGCCGGAACATCATTTGCCACAAATGTTCCGTGCGCAGCGGGTCCTGTCCAATCAGCAGCACGGCGAGATCTTCCACAGATCCCACGACGCCTTTCGTCTTCCATTCCAGCGTCGCTTCGCCCCAACCGTAGAGTCCCGGTTGATCGGTCTCCACTTTGACCAGCACCCAATTGCGCATGCGCGCATTCACCACCAGCGTCTTCACAGCCGTGATCTTCACTTGTTTTCCTTTCGCCGCCGGAAGCGGCACGCCGACCACTTCTCGTCAATGGAACAAATCTTGAAATCGACCAGGCCCGCGAGCAACCCGATTTCGCGCACGTCGTATTGCGTGATGCCGGCGGCCTTACCTTTGGGCCAGCAGATCCACACATGCTCCATCGCGAGGAGTCTTGTCAAATGCCGCTCGAGAGTTGTGCGGCCGGCAACAAACACAATTGCCAAGTCGAAGCCTGCGCGGCCGTCCTGCACCCATTCGACGCCTTCCGGAACGGGATCGACGGCGCGAAAGAAAGAGGCGGGCTCATCCAACAGGAAGACACGCATGCCGGATTTCAGTCCCAGTTTTTTGGCCAGCGGCGTTCCGGAGTAGCCATCGAGTGCCGACTTTGCAACGGTAGTCATCCGCGGCGGCCGCTTCAAAACGTCCGGAACCTTCTTCCAGTTCGTGTAGGCGGCGTCAGGAAGACGCTCCCGGATGCGGGCGATCTTTTCTTCTTCGCCGCCGAAGAAAATGATGGGAATGTGCTTAAGAGCGGCCATTGCTCGAATCCCCAGCGCGATGTCGCGGCCTTGCATGGGCAATCGATCGAGTCCGATGACGATGAGATCGGGCGGACTCGCGCGCAGTTCCTTGCCGAAGCTGCCGCCCACGGGCACTGTCGCGGACACCTCATGCCCTAACTTTCGAAGAACGGCGGCGTGCTCCTCCGCTTCCCCGGCGTTCCAGACAATCAGGCGAATCTTCGACATGACTGCAAATCAGTAGCCCTTGACCACTCCGCCTCGGCGGCCGTCCGCCCAACCTTGTTTCCATCCGGTCTTCTCTTCGATGGCGATTGCGTTGACGTCGCCCTGCGAACGCATCGCGGAGTTCAGCGTGTGTCCCATCGATCGCAGCTTCTCGGCAACATCCAATACCATTGCGCCCGGCTCCGCATCCACACCGCCGCGTCCGCCGAAATGAATGCGCGGATATTCCACGGCGTCGCGCAAGCCCATGCGGAAATCCACAAGGTTCATCACGATTTGTAGAACCGTGCTGGGAATGGTGGCGGAACCGGGAGAGCCGAATGCCGCCCACGGCGTGCCGTCCTTACGGAACAGAATGGTGGGAGTCATATTGGAGTAGATACGATCCAGCGGCTTTCCCGTGCGCCCCGGGCTCATGTAGTTGTTCATCAACACGCCCGTGCCTTTTGGGATCACCTGGCTGCCGAAGAATCCATTCAGCGTGTAGGTGTTCGAAACAATGTTGCCGAAAGAGTCGGCAACGGTGAAGTGCGTGGTGTCATTCGATTCGTTAGGCTGCGTCATCTTACGCGCGGCGGCCACGCCGGCGCGCATCGCCTCAATCTGCAAATGACGCGCGAGCGAGGAACCTTCCGCTCCCATGGGGAGTTTCTCGCGGTCCAGGTAGGTCAGCCCAGCGCTCACCACCGTTCCGCCCGATGAATAAGCCGGTGTGGTCAGCACGGGAAATCCGCGATAGCTCACACGCAGCGGCTCGCGCTCCATCGCCTGATACTGCGTTAGATCACCCGCCGTGATCACCCCGCCATTCGTTTGAAAATCGGCGACGATGCGGCGCGCCGTTTCGCCGTTGTAAAATTCCCGCCAACCTTGTTTTTGCATGCGCTCGATGGTTGCCGCGAGATCGCTCTGCACTAGCGAATCGCCTTGCTTCAACCCTTCGTCGCCTTTCAGGAAAATTTTTGCCGTCTCCGCGAAACGCTTCATCACCGGCACCTGCAGGCGCAGAATCACTTCCATGCGCTGCGAGGCGGGAAAGCCGTCTTTCGCCAATCGGCGCGCAGGTTCCAAGCAATCGGCCCATTTGAGCTTTCCGTATTTCGCATGTGCCATCCCCATTCCGGCGGGCGTGCCGGGGATGCCGATGGTCTTGTAGCCGGTGCTGGTGGATTTTTCGCCTGCGAATATTTTGGGATTGAAGCCGGAGGGTGTTTGAAATGCATAATCGATGACGGTGGTTTTGCCGCCGGAAAGGTGGGCCATGAGAAATCCGCCGCCTCCGATGTTGCCGGCTTCCGGATGCACCACGGCCAGCGCAAAAGCAATGGCGACGGCGGCGTCAATCGCGTTGCCGCCTTTGCGCATCACTTCGATGGCGGCATCGGTTGCCAGCGGATGCACAGTGGCGGCCATCGCGGAAGGCGCGCGCTCCGGCATGGCGACGATGGCGCGCGGCGCTTCCAGCTTTAGCCCGCTTTGCGATACTTCCTGCGCCCATCCGGACGCCGCGAACAATAGAAGACACAACGACAGAAACATGTCTATTTCCTTTGTGGCCGGCCCTGCCGCACCAAATTTTCCAGGTCGTCCAACTCGCTGGGCAGAAACGCTGTGAAGTTTTCGCAACCCGTCGCCGTGACCACAACGACGTCTTCGTAACGCAGATAGAGATTCTCGCCGGGAACGCGAATCGCCGGATCGATGCTGAACACCTGCCCGGGCTTCAATGGCTCACGATTGTAGTTGCCGTCGTCATGAACCGATAGTCCGACGGAATGCGAGAAAACGCCTCCGCCGCGCTCCACTAGAACGCGCGCGGCCTCTTCGTATTCGGGCTTCGAGAACTTTGTTTTCGCGAAGACCGACTCCATCGCGATCTTCGCTTCGTCCATGATCTGCCGCGTGGTTACGCCGGGCCGGATTCGTTTGATGATGGCGTTGCGATAATCGAGAACCACCTGAAGCAGCTCCCGCTGCCAGGGAAGGAATTTTCCGTTGACGGGCCACATGCGCCCGATGTCGCTGGTGTAGTAATGATATTCCGGCGCGAAATCCATCAATACCATCTGCCCGTCATCGAGGCGGCTCATGTTGCGGTAGTAGTGCATGTTCGCGATGTTCTGCGTTCCCGCCGCTGTAATGGACCGGTAGCCCTCCAATCGCGCACCGTTTAATAGAAAGACATAGCGCGCGGCCGCGTCCAGTTCATATTCGTAGACGCCCGCCTTTGTGCCGCGCATAGCCTCCATCAGTCCGAGGCCGGCGATTTCGGAAGCACGGCGAATGATGGCGATCTCGCGCGGACTCTTCACCACGCGCATCGCATCCAGCACGGGCGTAATGTCGGTGATGGTTGCGCGCGGATAGCGTGTGCGCAGCAATTGCGCGAAGTGCGCCTCGCGCGCAATGCGGCCGTCCCACATGTCCGCGGCGATCGCGTTGTTGGCGGCTGTAAGTTCGCCTCGCGCTTCCGAATTCCCTTCAGCGGGGGTAAGCAGTGTGTAGATAGTTTGCGGTGCGCCGCGAGGCAATCGCGCCAACCAGTCCTGGCTCATTGCCGCCGTGCTGAGAACCTCATCGGCTCCTGTCAGCTTCTTTACTTGCGCCGCATCTTCGGCTGAAAGAACTTTGCCCTCGGCGCGCTCCAGCCGTTCATTGCGCGGGGGAAGATAGAGCCGGACCTTTTTATCGCGGCCGTCCAGCAACAAATACGAGTGGGGAGTTTCCAGTCCGCAAAGATAATAGAATTCGTTCGTCTGCCGCGGCATCACATAGCCGCGCGTCTGCGCAACTCCTTGCATCACCAGCACGGATTCAGAGCCGATCTTGTCGAATACCTGTACCCAGCGGGCGCGGAACTCCTCGGGAGGGAAATCGGTCTGGTACCAGGCGGGCGCCTGCGCGAAGGCAGCAGCGGCAAACAATGCGTAGGAAACGATCGCGCTAACGTGCCGTGGCATCGAAAATTGCAGTGCGCACCTTGCCGCCTCGTTTGATCTGAACAACGATGCGGTAATCTCCGGGCGTGGGAAAACCATAGGGAAAACTAACCTCCGCGGGAAGTGCCGCCGCCATATTGTGACCCGCATGCGGATCGGCCTGCGGCTGCTGCACCATGCTCAACGCGGCCATCGGTACGGAGCCCGTCGGATGGACGTGCGCGAATACCGTGCGGTCGCGCTTGAGGAACGCCGCATGCCCCTGCATGCCCATGTAGAGTTCCATATCCGTCGCCGGCTTGCCATCGGCGGTCAGCGCGCGGAACCGGAAGGAGTATGGCTTCCTGGCGGCATAACCTTGTTGCTCCGCATCGAAAACGATGCGCGATCCATCCTCCAGCGCGGCTTGGGAACCAGCCGAATCGTCGCCGCTCAACGGCGCGCCCTCAACTTTCGGAAGTTCCATTTCAGCCGCCATCGTCTCCGGAAGCCCGTTCTGGTGCACGACATCCGCGAAAAGTCCGTACCGCCCCGCATCCATCGGCGGAAGCTTGTGCGTGAACAAGCCGCTGGAACTCATCTCGGGATGCAGATGCCAAACACGATCCATCTCCGGAAGCCGCAGGACATAGAGATGCAGCAGGTGGTTGTGGTCGGGAACGAAATCGTCCACACTGCGGCGAAACCAGCCCGGGTTCTTCATCTCCAAACGCAGCACACCGTCAGCAAAGGATGGCGACATCTCAAGAGGCTTGTAAATGATGCGCGCATAGTTACTCGCCTCGCTGCTCCACCAGTTGTTGGAAAAGTACAACGCGGCCACCACGACAACCGCCATGACGGCCATCGACACGCGGGCAGACGATATTTGCGCCGCTTGCGGAGACTCGCCGGGATTCAATTGCGCTTCGCGCGCGGCCGCTCCGGCAATACTGATCGCGCCCGCCACCAGGATCAGACCCAACACGATGAGAGTCGCGGCGAGCCCCGTCTGCATTGTCAACGTGCGGCTAGCCAGCGCGGGAACAGGAACACTGATCCTGCCTTCGCCTTGCTCGCCATCCACAATCACGCGGACCTGCCACGAGCCGCTGCCCATCATCCACAGCGCTCCCGTGAAAAATTGCGGGTCTTCTTTAGATGGCTGCGCGACGTCCGGCGTGGGAGCAAACTTCGCGCCCACGCCGCTGATGGGAGTGGGGACGATTCGAACCTGTTTGATGCCCGCCGATCGCACGCGGATATCGACTTCAGCGATCCCCGGAATCACAACGGGCGGACGTATGGTCAGAAAGACGGAGTAGGGTCCGGCCTTTCCTTCGAGAAAAATATCGGGGCTGCCAATGTGACCAAACGCGGACGCGGTCAGACACATGGCTATCAGAACTGGTTTGTACATGTGAAGTTAGCGGCGGATCTTTCGCATCCAATCGCCCCAGCCGAATCCAACCCTCATCGAGATGATGGAAAACAGCGCCGCCCAGCCCATGATGGCCCAGAAGTTGCTCTCCATGGGGATGAAGAGGTTACGGAAAATAAACGAATTCGGATGCGTGCCGTAATCGAAGTAGTGCGTGCCGAAAAACCAGTTCCGCGAGGCCGGAGACATGAGAAAATCGGCGAAAGGCCACTGCACGGCAAGGAACGAAGCGAGAAATAGAATACCGGAAACCGCCGATAGCAGCCACTTGTTCCACGACGACGTGCGCGTCCATAGAAGATCGAGCAGGACAGCGGGAAATATCAACAACGCCGGAAAGCCCGGCGGCACAAAATGAGTGACGGGATAGAAGACGGGTCCCAACTTCGGTTCCGCCGGAAAGAGCGGAAGAATCCAGATGCAGGCCATGAGGAAAAGGGAATACACGCCCGCTGCGATGGTTGCCGCCCAACGCAGCCCCGAGGCACGCGCCAATCCCGCCAGCACGAACGGAATGGCCACCGCTATCACGCGGTAGTAGCCGGCCGTGTGCATCTGAATGCGGAACGTGAACTCCATCAGCAGGACCATCAGAATCACGATGATCATCGAGCCAATGTAGAGGAAGATGCCGTTCAGCTTGTCGCGGTCACGCCCCTCGGCGCGGTTCATTTGCCCTAAGGCGATCACGAGCGCTCCCATCATCACCATGAACGCGCCGAAGATCAGCAGCACATGCGGCGGGCTGACAATCTTTACATCGAGGCCGTAGGCGCTGTGCCACCAATCGTCGAACGGCGCGGAAGTCAACATGGCGACGCCGCCCCACGATGCGAGAAAGGCTCCGAGCGGCGCGCGAAAACCCCACATGCGAACCGTCGCTTCATCTTTGACGAAGCCGAAGCTGCGGGAAAGGATCAGGTATCCGCAACTGATACCCGCCAGCACGCCACAGAGGTAGATCGCGATGTGCGCCGGAGTCCAAAACGTATCGCGGCCAATGGAACGGTGCCACGAGATATCCCAATGCGCGCCCACCATGGCGGATGTGACGGAGAACACCGCGCACCAGAGATACCAGGGAATCACCGCCGCGCGTGATTCGGCGCGCGCCGCGATTGGGT
>JACPVQ010000128.1 GCA_016191645.1 Candidatus Solibacter usitatus | reverse complement strand
GGCGTTGAAACCTTCAGTCTGCGCATTGCTGAATCCCCATGTGGCCAGGCTTCCATAGGCGTTGGTCTTCTCATTCGCCTGCAGCCATTGGATCTGCAACCCGGCTGTAACCGCATGCCGTCCTTTGATCCATTGCACGTTGTCCTGAAACGATAGATTGTTGATCGCTTCCGTGAACGCTCGCGAATTCGTGCCGCGCCAGTTGGAAGGAGAATTCGGGCCGGCGAAGGAAACTTCCGGGAAGGAAGAAGCGGCTTCCCCCGCGGGAAGGCCTTTGACGCCCGCCTTTGTCATCCAATCGCCGTCGATGGTGGCGTTCAGAATGGGTACCCACAGCCGGGAGTAGCTGAGACTGGCCTGGTTCAGAATGGTGGGGCTCAACACGTAGGTGTATTTCGCCTGCGCGGTGGTGGGAATTTCATGCACCAGGCGCGTATCGGTGTAAGGAAGCGGCAGACTGTTGCCCGCGCCGCGATAGGAATTCGACTGGCTGCGGTGGCCGCGGCTATATAACGCGAAGAAACGGCTCTTGTCGTTGAGCACGACATCCACTTTGTTCGTCGTGTTCCAGTTGTTGAATCCCGTTGGCAGCGAGCCCAGATAGTTTGTCAGCAGGGCGGTATTGATGGGATCGGGCAATCCCGCTTGAAAGTATTTCGAAGCGGCGGAAATCCGGTTCGCGGGAATGATGCCGCCTGCGAACGCGGTTCGCGACACCACACCGCCCACCGTAGCCGTGGAAGCGGGGTCGAAGATGGCAACAGGCAACCCACTGAAATTGCCCACGCGCGCACCCGCCGTGGGAATCGACACCAGGGTGGCGGCTGTGCCCGTGCGATATCGGAAGCCGTCGTAATTGGTAAAAAAGAAAACTTTGTTCTTCACAACAGGCCCGCCCAAATTAAAGCCGAATTCATTCTGGTGCTCCGGTGCGCGCGTTCGCGCAAAGAAACCGCGGGCGTCCAACAACGTGTTGCGAAAGAACTCGTAGGTCGAACCGTGCAGCTTGTTGGTTCCCGACTTCACGACATAATTCGTCGCGCCCTGGCCGCCGTATTCCACCGACGCTCCCGCGGATTCCAATTGGAACTGGTCCACTGCTTCCACGGACACGCCAAGCCCGAGATTGCGCACCTCG